>JAEXAG010000077.1 GCA_023394655.1 Pseudomonadota bacterium | reverse complement strand
GGCGGGTAGAATGGCAAGCCCGCGGGCCTATAGCTCAATGGTCAGAGCAGAGGACTCATAATCCTTTGGTTGCAGGTTCGAGTCCTGCTGGGCCCACCATCTGAAAGCCTCATTTCGCCGGCGATTCATTGCCGCAACGCGCGGCGGCGCGAGTCGATCATGCCGCGACGGCAGGTGTACGGGGGCGCGGGCCCACCATCTGAAAGCCTCATTTCGCCGGCGATTCGTTTTCGCAACGCGCGGCGGCGCGAGTCGATCGTGCCGCGACCGCAGGTGTACGGGGGCGCGGGCCCACCATCTAGAAGCCTCATTTCGCCGGCGATTCGTTTTTCGCAATGCGCGGCGGCGCGGTTTCGCATCGCCGATGCGGGTGGATTCGCCGGGGCGCGGTCCACCCGTCGAATCGACGCGTTGCTCGCACGCTGGATCGCCGGACTGGCGGCTGCCGCTTTTGTACGGTACGCTACCGTACAAGGAGGCCCCACATGACCGCAACCGCCGACCGTCTCGACCTGCGCCTGAGCAGCGAAGACAAGAACCGCCTGCGCCGCGCCGCCGAGCTGCATGGCCTGCCCGTAGCCACCTTCGTGCGAGAAGCCGCCCTGCGCGAGGCGGATACCACCATCGCCCATCCGCCGAAGGCCCGCCGCGGCGGCCTGGCGGCGCGTCTGCGCGGCCGGGCCACCGCCCGCATGGGGACTGAGGAAATCATGCAGCTCACCCGCGACGCATGAGATTCGCGCCGTGAGCCCGGCCGCGACGAGGCGCGTCCTGGTGGACGCCAACGTGCTGCTGGATGTGTTGACCGACGACCCACGGTGGTACGGCTGGTCGGCCGCCCAGCTCGATGCCTGCGCGGCCGAGGCCGAGCTGTGCATCAATCCCATCGTCTACGCCGAAGTCTCCGTGGGCTTCGAGCGCATCGAGGAGCTGGACGACGCCCTCCCGGCCGACGCCTTCACCCGGCTGGAGCTGCCGTGGGAAGCGGGCTTCCTCGCCGGCAAGGCGTTCCTGCAGTACCGCCGTGCCAGGGGCACCCGGACCTCGCCGCTGCCGGACTTCTACATCGGCGCCCATGCCGCCATCGAGGGCATGGCGCTGCTGACGCGCGACGCGAAGCGGTATCGCACCTGCTATCCCAAGCTTGAACTGATCTCCCCGTAACGCGGGCCATGCCGGCATCGCCACCGCGCGTACCTACGCCGATACCCGCAGCAGCGAGACCCTGGCCTCCGCATCGCCATCGGCGTCGGCGTGCAGTCGGGCCAGGGCGCGGTGTCGATCGGCTACGGCAAGCGCCTGCCGGACGGTGCCAGCCTCACCCTCGGCGCCAGCTTCAGCGGCGGCGAGAAGAGCGCCGGCGCCGGCTTCGGCTTCGATCTGCAAGAACCTCAGGGGGAGGTGCCTTCCGGCAAGGAAGCCGATTGGCAGGGCCAGAGTGCCCGACGGGGGCGGGCAACCGCCCCCGTTTCTTTGTGGCGTGGCCTGGGATGCGCGGGCTGCCCTGCCCTCGCGGGAACGGCGGTTTCAGGGCCTTGCCGCAGGCTCCGTGACCCCATCCACCAGGATCCGCAAGGCCTGCCGCAGCAGCGTGCGGTCCAGCGCCGGATCGCGGGCCTGGCGCATCTTCAGGCCGTCGATGATCAGCCGCAGCGCCAGCGCGCGCGCCGGCACTTCCGCCGGCGCAACACCGGCACCACCATCGGCCACCGGCGACGCCAGCCAATCCTCGATGCGTGATTGCAGGGTGTGATCCAGGTCGCGCATGGCCTCGCCGATGACCGCATCGCGGCCGGCCTCGGCGGAAATCTCCAGCACCAGCCCGGCGTCCAGGCCGAGCTTGTCGTTGCACGCGCTGGATTCTTCGTAGCTGTCCATCAACAGCTGGGCGAGATCGGTCGACTGCCCGCGCCGCGCTTCCATGTCCGCGGCCATCAGCGCCAGCTGGTGGTGGACGATGCCTTGGATGATTTCGCTCTTGCCGGCGAAATAGCGATAGATCAGCCCGGCACTCATGCCGGCGGTCTCGGCGATGGAGGCCATCGAGGCGGCATGGAAGCCGCGCTCGCCGAAGCATTTGTACGCGGCTTCAAGGATGCGCTCGCGTTGCGCGCGGGCGCGTCCTTGGTTGGCATTGGCGGCGACGGCGCTCATTGCAAGCGCTCGCCCACAGTCGCGGCTTCGTCGCCGGCATCCACGATGCCGGGCTTGCGACGCCCGAACAGCCGCGTCACCACCAGATAGAACAGCGGGATGAAGAAGATGCCGAGCGAGGTGCCGACCACCATGCCGCCGAGCACGCTGCGGCCGATCACGTTCTGCGCACCGGAGCCGGCGCCCGTGGCGATGGCCAGTGGCAGCACGCCCAGGCCGAAGGCCAGCGAGGTCATGATGATCGGGCGCAGTCGGTCGCGCACCGCGGACATGATCGCCGGGATCAGCGCCATGCCGTGCTTCTCGAAGTTCTGCTTGGCGAACTCGATGATCAGCACCGCGTTCTTCGAGGTCAGGCCGATGGTGGTGAGCATGCCGACCTGGAAGTAGACGTCGCGGTCGCTGCCGAAGCCGCTGGCCACCAGCACCGTTCCGAGGATGCCCAGGGGTGCCATCATCAGCACCGCGGTGGGCACGCTCCAGCTTTCGTACAGCGCGGCCAGCGCCAGGAACACGATCAAGAGCGAAAGCGCGTACAGCAGCGTGGTCTGCGAGCCGGCCTGGCGCTCCTGGTAGGACATCGCCGTCCACTCCATGC
>JAEXAG010000037.1 GCA_023394655.1 Pseudomonadota bacterium | reverse complement strand
AGACGGCCTGGGCGCGACGCTCGGACAGCGACTGGTTGTAGGCGTCGGCACCGCACAGGTCGGTGTGGCCGGCGACTTCAACGCGCATCTGCGGGTAGCGCTTCAGGATTTCGACGGCCTGGTTCAGCGTGTCCATCGAGCCCGGGACGAGACCGGCGGTGGCGATCTGGCCATTCCAGTTGCGCTTCGGGAAGTCGAAGTCGAAGTTGACGCCCTTCAGGTCGATGGTCAGCGGGACCGGGCAGCCATCCGGACCGACGGCGGTGCCGGCCGGGGTGTTCGGGCAGCGGTCGTTGCAGTTGTTCACGCCGTCACCATCGCTGTCCATGTCGGCGCAGCTCGGGGCCACCGGCTGCGGCGCCGGGGCGACCGGGGCGACCGGCTCCGGGCCGAGCGCGATGGTCAGGCCGACCGAAGCCAGGTAGTCGACGAAGCCGTCCTGCTGAGCGTACGGGGGCATCGCGCGGGCGGCAGCCAGCGACATGCCGCTCGGGCCAGCCTGGTAATTGTCGAAGTCGAGGCGCGCGCCGATTTCGGTACGCAGATCGACGCGACCGAAGTCGGCCTGGAGACCGGCACCCAGATTGACCGCGACGTTGTTGTCGCGATGCTGGGCCGGGTGGTTGCCGTGGATGTCCGGCGCGCCGTTGTAGCCGACGAACTCTTCCTCGTGGCGCTGCACGCCGACGCCGACCTTCAGGTACGGCCACCAGTTGCGATCCACGCTGCGGAAGTGGTAGCGGGCGTCGACCGCGGCGCCGTACTGGCTCCACCACAGGTTCTGGTTGGCGGTCTTGGCCGGGTTCTGGTAGTTGAGCTCCAGATCCACCGACAGGTTCGGGGTCCAGAACTTGCCGAAACCGAGCGTGCCGAACACGGCGTCATCGGTGCCGCGATCGCTGTCCTGGAAGTTCATGCCGGTCGAGGCCGACACGTACCAGCGATCATCGAACTCCTGGGCCACGGCGGAATGCGCGATGCCCATGCCGCACAGCATGGCGGCGCAGAGGAGTTTCTTCTTCATATAGAGCTCCTTGGTGATAGGTCGAACAACTAGGGTGAAACTTGTGCGTGAAGGTAACGGCGCATCGCATCCGCCCTTCGCGTTACACGGGGGCAAGCCTACGGTCGAACATGTGAAAGCAGCGTTAACAATAGCATAACAGTTCCCGATGATAGCTTCGCGTTCAGGAGCCGGTTAAACGCGCGTTGGAATCAGCGGGGAGATTCAGGAGGCAGGCTTGCGCCGATGATGGCCGCGCCTGAATTGATCGTCGAGCCCCGTTCAGCTTTCGTTCGGGGTTCCCGCCCTATCGTTCGCCAACTTTTTGCCGCCCCATTCATCTATTGGCGGCGACCCCGCGGAAGCGCCTTTCCATTCGAGGCCACCGCCCAGGGCCGAAGCAGCGCCGATGCGCCGCCGCCCTCCCCATGACGCCATGCCGCGATGCCAAGCCTCCCCGATGGAGGTGCGTCGCGGCGCAACGAGCAAGGAGTACGACGATGAAACTGGCCTGGATCCTGTGGTTCGCCTCGATCCTCCCGCCGCAGGCGAGCGATTCCCTCTGCCTGTCCGCGACACTCTATCTTGAAGCGCGCAACCAGCCGGCCATCGGCCAGCAGGCGGTCGCGGAAGTGGCCCTGCGCCGTGAAGACAGCGGCCTCTGGGGCGACTCCATGTGCGAGGTGGTGACCGCGCGCAAGCAGTTCGCGCCCACCCTGGTTTCGCCGCAGACCCGTCTCAACAACACCGAGGCCTGGGCCCAGGCCGTCACCATCGCACTGGATGCCGAGCGCAACTGGGCGATGCCGGCCGGCCAGCGCAAGGAAATCGTACCCGGTGCCAGCCATTTCCTCGCGCACGACATCGCTTTCCCGAACTGGCGCAACGCCTACCAGGTGGCCACCATCGGCGACCACACCTTCCTGCGCGTGCAGCGACTGGCCAACAAGCGCGGCTGATCGATCCCGCAACGCTGCGTTGCGACCAATGATCGATCCGGCCACACCGGCTGCGGCATCATGGGGGGATCATTCCCCGCATGGAGTCCTCATGAAGCTGTACACCAAGCCCGGTGCCTGCTCGACCGCCGTCCACATCGCCCTGCAGTGGACGGGAGCCCCTTTCGAAGCTCAGGTCCTCTCCCCGTCCGACCTGAAGTCACCGGAGTTCCTGGCGATCAACCCGGCTGCCTCCGTGCCGGTGATCGTCGATGGCGACTTCGTGCTGACGCAGAATGCCGCGATCCTGGGCTACATCCACGATACGCATCCGCAGGCCGGGCTGGCCGGTGACGGCTCCGCGCGCCAGCGTGCCGAAGCGACCCGCTGGCTGGCTTTCTGCAACTCCGATCTGCATCCGGCCTTCGTGCCGCTGTTCGCGCCGGGCGCCTTCATGCGTGGCGGCGAGAACTACGACATGGTCAGGGACCTCGCCCGCAAGCGCGTGCGCAAGCATTACGAAACCGCAGACCGCCGATTGGGCGAGACCGGCAACTGGCTGGCCGGATTCCGCAGCTTCGCCGATCCGTACCTGTACGTGACCCTCGGCTGGGCCAAGCTGATGGAGATCGATCTTTCCGATCTCGAGCACCTGCAGGCCTTCCACGCGCGCATGAGCGCGGACGCGGGCGTGCAAGCCGCACTGAAGGCGGAAGGCCTGCTCTGAACAGGCCGCGCTCGCGCGCATTCCCGATCCGACGCCGCCCCGACCGGGCGGCGTCTCGGTTTCAGGCGGGCGGATCGATCTCGCGCCCCGCGTCCGGCAACCGGCCCCAGGTCCGCGACATTTCCAGATAAGCGAACAATGCCGACCAGGTGATCAGCAGCAGCCCGGTCAGCGACTCCATCCCGGCGATCTGGCGGATCGCCCCCACCGGCGGTCCAGGGTGCCGGGCGGAATCAGGGGCCACATGCGGGCTGCGCAACCAGTTCGCTCGCGGCTCAGCCGGCCGGCGGCACGTGCACTTCACCCTTCATCAGCGTGCGCGCGCTGCGGCTCATCACCGCCTTCTTCACCGTCCACTGGCCATCGACCTGCTCCGCCGCCGCGCCGACCCGCAGCGTGCCGGACGGATGGCCGAAGGTGACCGACTCCCGCGTGCCGCCACCGGCCGCCAGGTTCACCAGCGTGCCCGGCACCGCCGCCGCCGCGGCAATCGCCACCGAAGCGGTGCCCATCATCGCGTGGTGCAGCTTGCCCATCGACAGCGCGCGTACCCGCAGGTCGATGTCGGCGGCGGCGATGGCCTTGCCGCTGGAGGCGGCGTAGTCGGCGGCCGGGGCGACGAAGGCCACCTTGGGCGTGTGCTGGCGGGTGGCCGCCTCGCTGGCGTCCTCGATCAGGCCCATGCGCAGGGCACCGGCGGTGCGAATGGCCTCGAAACGCGCCAGCGCCGCGGCATCGGTGTTGATGTCGGCCTGCAACTCGCTGCCGCTGCAGCCGATGTCGGCGGCGTTGACGAACACGGTGGGGATGCCGGCACTGATCATCGTCGCCTTCAGGGTGCCGATGCCGGGCACGTCGAGTTCATCGACCACGTTGCCGGTGGGGAACATCGCCCCGCCCTCCTCGCCCTCGTCGGAGGGATCGAGGAATTCCAGCACGATTTCCGCGGCCGGGAAGGCGACGCCGTCCAGTCCGAAATCGCCCAGTTCCACCACCTGCCCGCCCCGGACCGGCACGCGGGCCACGATGGTCTTGCCGATGTTGGCCTGCCAGATGCGCACCTCGACCTTGCCATCCACCAGCCGTTCGGCCGGGATGAAGCCGTTGGCGATGGCGAACGGCCCGACCGCGCTGCTGAGATTCCCGCAGTTGCCCGACCAGTCCACGAAGGCGCTGTCGATGCTGACCTGGCCATACAGATAGTCGACGTCGTGGCCCGGCTGCGACGACTTGGAGATGATCACGCACTTGGAAGTGCTGGACGTCGCCCCGCCCATGCCGTCGATGTGCTGGCGATACGGATCGGGCGAGCCGATCACCCGCATCAGCAGGGCATCGCGCGCCGCGCCGGGGACGCGCGCGGCTTCGGGCAGGTCAGCAAGGCGGAAGAACACGCCCTTGGAGGTGCCGCCACGCATGTAGGTGGCGGGAATGCGGGTCTGTTGCAGGTTCGGCATGGCGGGATCAGCAGTGGGCGGTGTCGGCATCGCAGCGCGTGGCGAGTGCGGTGCGCACGGCGGCTTCGGTGCTCTTCATGCCGGCGCGCCGGCCAAGCTCGAGCGCCGCGGCTTCGGCCATGCCTTCGTGGCGCACGGCGGTCAGCGCAAGCAGGCCGCCGGCGCGATTGGCACTGGCGCAATGCAGCAGCACCTTGCCTTCCGTCGATTGCAGGGCCTCGTGCAGGCGCCGGGCATTCTCGGCATTCACTGCCGAGCCACCGGCCACCGGAATCTCGATGTAACGCATGCCGGCGGCGCGCACCTCGGCGGCCTCGTCGCGACCCTGCATCTCGTCCGAGGGCCGAAGGTTGATGACCGTGGTGACACCTCGGGCGGCGATCGGTGCCCAGTCACTGGCGGCCGGTTGACCGGCGGTCAGGAGGCCCGGACGGGCCTCGAGCAAGGGGACGCTGGTGGCAGGCGCAGCCACGACCGGCATCGAGGCAGCACGCTTGGGCGGCTCGGCGCAGGCGGACAGCGCTGCGACCAGCAGCAGGGGAAGCAGGGCGTTCTTCATGGGAGGGCTCCGGGTCGGCTCGGAATTCGGCTTGGATACAGGGCGCGGAATCGCGCATCCGTCATGCCGGCAGCATAGCCGATGCCCGGACGCAGCCGGGAGGCTCAAAGATGATGGCGGGTCCAAGCGACGATGTCGGTGGCGGACATCGCGCCGGCCTGCCGCGCCAACTCGCGTCCCTGCCGGAACAGGGCCAAAGTGGGGATGCTGCGGATGGCGTGGCGCTGGCCCAGCGTCGGCTGGCTCTGCGTATCCACCTTGGCCAGCCGCACCTGCGGCTCCAGGCGTTTCGCGGCCTGCTCGAACTGCGGTGCCATCACTCGACACGGGCCGCACCACGGTGCCCAGAAGTCCACCAGCAGCGGCAGGTCGGCACGATCGGCATGCGCGGCGAAGTCATCCACCCCGAGCTCGACCGGGCGTCCGGTGAACAGCGGCTTGGCGCAGCGGCCACAGGAGGGCGATTCGGACAGACGCTCGGCCGGCAGCCGGTTCACGGCATGGCAATGGGGACAGGCGACATGCATGGGATCGTTCATTTCAGGCTCCGGGGGGTTCGATATGGCGTGCCAGCCATCGCATCAGGAAGCCGACCCCAAGATCATCGAACGCCACGGCCAATGCCAGCGTGACGACGGCGGTCATCACCAGCCCCATCAGGGCGGCGAATGCCCATGGAAACCAGCGAGGCGGCAGGCGCTGACGCAGCTCGGCGAAGCCGCGCGCCTCCTGAAAGCCCTGGCCAACGAAAAGCGCCTGTTGTTGCTGTGCAAGCTGGTCGAAGGCGAGCGATCGGTCAGCGAGCTCAATGCCTCGGTGGATCGCAGCCAGTCCGCGCTGTCCCAGCATCTCGCCGTCCTGCGCTCGGACAAGCTGGTCTCGACTCGCCGCGAAGCGCAGACGATCTACTACTCCCTGGCACCCGGCCCGGCCCAGCAGGTCCTGTAGACGCTGCACGCCATCTATTGCGAGGATCGCCCGATCTGCTGATCGCGTTGGTACCCGAAATGCCCGGACACGAAAAAGGGCGGCCTTCATCGGGCCGCCCTTCATCTTTGACCACCGGGGCGCCGCAGGCGACGCCCTGGCAGGCCGATCCCTTACTTCAGGATCTTCGCCACCACGCCGGCGCCGACCGTGCGGCCGCCTTCGCGAATCGCGAAACGCAGGCCTTCGTCCATCGCCACCGGGTTGATCAGCGACACGCTCATCTTGACGTTGTCGCCCGGCATCACCATCTCGACGCCTTCCGGCAGCTCCACCGCACCGGTGATGTCGGTGGTGCGGAAGTAGAACTGCGGGCGGTAGCCCTTGAAGAACGGCGTGTGACGGCCGCCTTCGTCCTTCGACAGCACGTACACTTCGGCTTCGAAGTCGGTGTGCGGCTGGATCGAACCCGGCTTCGCCAGCACCTGGCCACGCTCCACTTCGTCACGCTTGGTGCCGCGCAGCAGCAGGCCCGCGTTGTCGCCCGCCTGGCCCTGATCCAGCATCTTGCGGAACATTTCCACGCCGGTCACGGTGGTCTTCGCGGTCGGACGGATGCCGACGATTTCGATTTCGTCACCCACCTTGATGATGCCGCGCTCGATGCGGCCGGTCACCACGGT
>JAEXAG010000010.1 GCA_023394655.1 Pseudomonadota bacterium | reverse complement strand
TCCTTCAAGGCCTTCAGCACCGCCTTCAGGCGCTTCTCGAAATCGCCGCGGTACTTGGTGCCGGCCACCAGCGCGCCGAGGTCGAGCGAGAAGATCACCGCCTCCTTCAACACCTCGGGCACCTCGCCCTCGACGATCCGCCGCGCCAGCCCTTCCGCCAGCGCGGTCTTGCCGACGCCGGCCTCGCCGACGTAGAGCGGATTGTTCTTGCGCCGGCGGCAGAGCACCTGGATGGTGCGCTCGATTTCTTCGCCGCGCCCGACCAGCGGATCGATGCGACCTTCTTGCGCCGCGACGTTCAGGTTGCTGGCGTACTCGGCCAGCGGGTCGTTGCGGTTGCCGCCCTCGCCGGCCGCCGGCGCGTCCGCGGCCTCGCCTTCATGGCCGCCCTCGCCGCCGACCGGCTCGTCGCCCAGGCGGGAGATGCCGTGCGAGATGAAATTGACCACGTCCAGCCGGGAAACATCCTGCTGGTTGAGGAAATACGCCGCCAGCGAATCCTTTTCGCCGAAGATCGCCACCAGCACGTTGGCGCCGGTCACTTCCTTCTTGCCGGAACTCTGCACGTGATAGACGGCACGCTGGAGCACGCGCTGGAAGCCGAGCGTCGGCTGGGTATCGCGGCCATCGTCCTCGCCCAGCACCGCGACCGATTCGCGGATCGCGCCGCGCAGGTCGTCGCCGAGGCGACCGAGGTCGGCGCGGCAGGCGCGCAGCACTTCGCGCGCGGCCGGGTCGTCCAGCAGCGCCAGCAGCAGGTGTTCGACGGTCATGAACTCGTGCCGCTCGCCGCGGGCCAGCTGGTACGAGCGATGGATGCTTTGCTCGAGATCCTTGGAAAACATGGGTTCGCCCCTTCAATCGCCAATGTGAGGCGATATGGGGCCGAGCCTATGCTTTTTCCATCGTGCAGAGAAGCGGATGCTGGTGCATGCGTGCGAAATCGTTCACCTGCGCCACTTTCGACTCCGCCACCTCGCGCGTGTACACGCCACACACCCCGCGGCCGCGGGTATGCACGTGCAGCATGACCTGCGTGGCCTTTTCCTCGTCCATGGCGAAGAAGCCCATCAGCACATCCACCACGAAATCCATCGGGGTGTAATCGTCGTTGAGCAGCAGCACGGTATAGAGCGGGGGTCGCGCCAGGCGCGGCGGCGCGACTTCGACCGCGACGCCATGACCGGCATCTTCGCCTTCCTGGCCGGAGCCGGCGGTCGCATGTACGTCGAGACGATGCAGTTCCATGGGGCGGGATTATATCGGGGCGGGATGGACGCTCGCCCTGCTGCACGTCGATAATGGCGCAAAGCCCATCGAGACGATGCATGAAACCCGCCCGGATCCCGTTCGCCCTCTGCCTTGCCGCGGCCTTCGCACCGGCCCTCGCCGCCAAGCCCCCTGTGACCCCGGTCACGCCTGCCAAGCCGGTAGCCGATGCCCGGATCGGCGCCCAGCTTGACGCGCTGGAGTACAGGTACGAAATCGATGGGGATGGCGATTACAAGCTGGTGTTCAACGTGGACGAAGCCGGCACTCGCAGCCAGCTGGTGTTCGTGCGCTCCGTGGTCGAGACCTACGGCAACCTGCAGATCCGCGAAGTCTGGTCGCCGGGTTACGTCGCGACCGGCGATCAGTTCCCCGTCGAGGTCGCCAACCGGCTGCTTGAGGCCAGCATGCAGGCCAAGCTCGGCGCGTGGACGCGCTCCGGCAACCACGCCTTCTTCGTGGTGCGCCTGCCGGCCGATGCCGATGCGGAAACGCTCGATACCGTGATCACCGCCGCCATCACCACGGCCGACGCGATGGAAGCGGAGCTGACGCCGGGCAAGGACGAACTCTGAGGTGAGCTACCGCGAGGGCCGCTTCTGGCAGCCGGATGTCACCGTGGCCACCGTGGTGGTGCGTGACGGCAAGCTGCTGTGCGTGGAGGAGCGCGCTTCCGGCCGGGTGGTGATCAACCAGCCCGCGGGCCACCTCGAGCCGGATGAAAGCCTGCAGGAAGCCGCCGTGCGCGAAGCCCGCGAGGAAACCGGCTGGGACATCCAGCTCACGGGTTTCATCGGCGCCTACCAGTGGCGCTCGGAAAACGGCCGTCATTACCTGCGCTTCGCGTTCTGCGGCGAGCCCGTGCGCCTGTACGAAAACCGCACGCTGGACGAAGGCATCATCCGCGCGATCTGGTGGACCCCGGCCGAACTGCAGGCCGAAGCCCATCGCCACCGCAGCCCGCTGGTCTGGGAAGTGGTGGCCGATTACTTGGCCGGACGGCAGCACCCGCTGGAACTGGCCCGACACATCGGATGACCGCGCCACGCACCATCGTCGGCATGTCCGGCGGCGTGGACTCATCAGTCGCCGCGCTCCGGCTGCTGCAGGCGGGCGAGCCGATCGCCGGCCTGTTCATGCAGAACTGGGCCGACGATGGCAGCGGCGAATGCCGCGCCGAGGATGACCGGCGCGATGCCGTGGCCGTCTGCGGAAAACTCGGCATCCCCATCCATTTCCGCGATTTTTCCCGCGAATACTGGGATGGCGTGTTTCGTCATTTCCTCGACGAATACGCCGTCGGCCGCACCCCGAACCCGGACGTGCTGTGCAATCGCGAGGTGAAGTTCAAGCATTTCCTCGATGCCGCCCGCGAGCTGGGCGCGGAATTCATCGCCACCGGGCACTATGCCCGCACCGATGCCGTGGACGGGCGCCATCGCCTCCTGCGCGGCATCGACCGCAACAAGGACCAGAGCTACTTCCTGCACCAGCTGGGACAGGCGCAGCTGGCCGCCACCCGCTTTCCGGTCGGCGAACTGCCCAAGCCGGAAGTGCGCCGATTGGCCGCCGAAGCCGGCTTCGCGACCGCCGGCAAGAAGGACTCCACCGGCATCTGCTTCATCGGCGAGCGCGATTTCCGCAGCTTCCTCGCCCGCTACCTGCCCATGCAGCCGGGCGAGATCCGCGATCCGGAAGGCATCCTGCTCGGCCAGCACGAGGGCGTGTTCTTCCACACCCTCGGGCAACGCGGCGGACTGGCCATCGGCGGCGTGCGCGGCCGGCCGGCCGCCCCGTGGTACGTGGTCGGCAAGGATGTCGCGAGCAACACGCTGGTGGTGGACCAGGGCATCGACAGCCCGTGGCTGATGTCCCGCGAACTGCTTTCCGAGCGTGCCCACTGGATCGCCGGCACGCCGCCCGGCAATGAATTCGAATGCACCGCACAGACCCGCTACCGGCAGCCCGACGAAGCCTGCCGGGTCACGGTCCGCGCCGATGGCAGCCTGCGGGTGGTGTTCGATGCGCCGCAACGCGCGGTCACCCCGGGACAATCGCTGGTGCTCTATCGTGGCGAGGAATGCCTTGGCGGCGCGGTGATCGCGGCGACCGACGCACCACTGGAACGCCCACGTTTCGACGCCCTGTTGAACCCCTCGAAAGGAACCCATTCCCCCGCATGAATGCCGACGTGATGCCGCAACGTGTCCTGCCACTGGCCGGGATGCTCCTTGCCCTCCAGGAAGTCCGACACCTGGCCGAGAACGGCCGCGTCGACCAGGCCCGCCTGACCACCGCCATCGAAAGCGTGTTCCGCCAGGAGGCCGACTCCGTCGCCGCGGTCTACGGCGGCATCTCCCCGCTCCGCGACGGCCTCATCCTGCTCCGCAACTACCTGCATGGCGGCACCGGCGACGCGCACCTGCCCAAGCTGGCACTGGCAGTGATCCAGCTCGAACGCAGTTTCGACGGCGAACCCGACGCCATCGACACCGTGCAACGTGCCATCGCCAACCTCGGCCGCCGCGCTTCGGAAGACGGAAGCACCCATCCCGACATCCTCCGCGAACTGGGTGCCATCTACGCCCGCTCCCTCAGCCCACTCAAGCCCAAGGTGATGGTGCAAGGCAACCCGCATTACCTCGGCCGCGACGACGTGGTGATGGAAATCCGCGCGCTCCTGCTCGCGGCAATCCGCTCCGCCGTCCTCTGGCGGCAGATGGGCGGCAGCCAGTGGGATTTCCTCTTCAAGCGCGGCGACATGAAGCGCGCCGTGGACGCCCTGCTGGCCGGCGGCTGAAGAACGCGCCAAATCGGCCTGTTCCGCAGGCGTAACGGTCACGGCCCGCAAACCGTCGCCTCAGGGGACCTTCACCGCAAGGACCTCGCCCACCAGCCCACGAACCTTCCAGGCATCGGCGGGCAGGCGCTGACGTGAAATCAAGGGGGAGGCATCGGTCGGGCCGATGCCGGAGGACATTCACGGCAGCGCCTGCCCGTCGACGCCCTCGCACCACTCCCCCCGCCCTCGATCGCATCGTCCGCAAGAGAAAACGCCCGGCATCCGGGCCGGGCGTTCCTTTCAAGCAGACACAAGAGCGATCAGGCCGCCTTCACCGAATCCGCCACTTCCCGATACTCCGGGATCTGGTCGAAGTTCATGTAGCGATAGATCGACTCGCCGTTCTCGTCCACCACCCCCATGTCCGCCAGATATTCCTCGCG
>JAEXAG010000169.1 GCA_023394655.1 Pseudomonadota bacterium | reverse complement strand
AGCCGGAACCCAAGCCGGCCCCGGTCGTCGCCGCGCCGAAGCCCGAGCCGAAGCCGGCGCCCGTACCGGCGCCGCGACCGGCGGCTCCGGCCGCTGCCAACACCGGCTTCGCCGTGCAGCTGGGCGCCTTCGCCGATGCCGCGGCGGCCACCGCGCTGCGCGACAGGGCGCGTGCCGCGGGGCTTTCCGCTTTCACCGAAACCGTGAACACCGCCGATGGCCCGCGCACGCGGGTGCGCATCGGTCCGGTGGCGGACCGCGAAGCCGCCGAGCGCCTGCAGGCGCAGGCGCAATCCAGGCTGGGCGTCGGCGGCATGGTCCGCCCCCATCCCTGACGCGGCCTTTCGGCACGGCATCCCGTTTCACACGCCTCAGCTCCGGAGCGAAATCCCATGTGCGGCATCGTCGGCATCGTCAGCCATTCCGAGGTGGCGGCCCGTCTCTACGACGGCCTGACCGTCCTCCAGCATCGCGGCCAGGATGCCGCGGGCATCGCCACCAGCAATGGCCGCCAGTTGCGCGTCGAGAAAGGCAACGGCCTGGTCAGCGACGTGTTCGACGCCGGAATGATGTCGCTCCTGAAGGGCAACATCGGCATCGCCCACTGCCGCTACCCGACCGCCGGCAGCGAGGGCAGCGACGAGGCCCAGCCCTTCTACGTCAATTCGCCCTACGGCATCGCGCTGGCGCACAACGGCAACCTGATCAACACCGAGGCTCTGCGCCGCGAGGTGTTCGAGCAGGATCGCCGCAGCGTCAACACCCAATCCGATTCGGAAGTGCTGCTCAACGTGTTCGCGCACGAGCTGGCCTCGCAGGACGGACTCGATCCGCAGGCCGCGTTCCGTGCCGTCGAGGGCGTGATGCGCCGCGCCAAGGGTGGCTTCGCGGTGGTCTGCATGGTGATGGGCCTCGGGCTGGTCGCCTTCCGCGACCCGAACGCGATCCGCCCGCTGGTGCTCGGCAAGCGCAGCAGCGAGCAGGGCGACGAGTACGCGCTGGCCTCGGAATCGGTGGCGCTCGACCTGATCGGCTTCGAGCGCGTGCGCGATGTCGCCGCCGGCGAGGCCATCGTCGTCACCGAGGATGGAAAGCTGCACGCGCACATCTGCGCGGATGACGTGCTGCCGCGTCCCTGCGTGTTCGAACACGTGTATTTCGCGCGGCCGGATTCGATGATCGACAACATCTCGGTGCACAAGGCGCGGATGCGCATGGGTGTGGCACTGGGCGAGAAGATCCTGCGCGAACGCCCCGACCACGACATCGACACCATCATCCCGATCCCGGATACCAGCCGCGATGCCGCGTTGGAGATCGCCAACGTGCTCGGCGTGAAGTACCGCGAAGGCTTCATCAAGAACCGCTACGTCGGCCGCACCTTCATCATGCCGGGCCAGGGCGAGCGCGCGAAATCGGTGCGCCGCAAGCTGAACCCGATCCCGCTGGAGTTCCGCAACCGCGTGGTGCTGCTGGTGGACGATTCCATCGTGCGCGGCACCACCAGCCAGCAGATCGTGCAGATGGCGCGCGATGCCGGCGCGAAGAAGGTGTATCTCGCCTCGGCGGCGCCGCCGGTGCGCCATCCCAACATCTACGGCATCGACATGCCGACCCCGACCGAGCTGATCGCCTACGGCCGCGACGTGGAAGCGATCCGCGAGCTGATCGGCTGCGACTGGCTGGTGTACCAGGACATTGAGGATCTCGAGAGCGCGGTCGCCGGTCCGAAGCATCCGGGCATGCGCTTCGACACTTCGTGTTTCTCCGGCGAATACGTGACCGGCGTGGGCGAGGGTTATCTGGACGAACTGCAGGCCCAGCGTTCCGACGCGGCGAAGGCCAGCCGCCGCGTTTGAGCGGATGGATGCGATGAACCTGTTCGATGCTGCCCGCGCGGTGCTCGACAGCGCGGGCATCGATGCCAAGCCGGTCGCCGCACGCCGGATGGCCCGCGATTTCCACGATGGCCGGCTCGCGGTGCCGGAAGGATCGCCGCCTCCTTCGCTCGAGTGCAGCTGCGAGCGCCCGGAGCGGCCACGCCTGGTGCATCCGCGCGAGTTGCCGCGCCGCGGCTTCGGTAGCGACGAGGGCCGTGCCGCCTTCATCCACGCCGTCGCCCACATCGAGTTCAACGCCATCGACCTGGCCTGCGATGCGATCTGGCGCTTCCGCGACATGCCGCCGGATTACTACGCCGACTGGGTGCAGGTGGCCGAAGACGAGGCGCGGCACTTCGAAATGCTGCGCGCGCGCCTGCGCGATTTCGGCCGCGACTACGGCGATTTCGATGCGCACAACGGGCTCTGGGAGATGGCGGCCAGGACCGCGCACGATGGCCTCGCGCGGATGGCGCTGGTGCCGCGCGTGCTGGAAGCGCGCGGCCTGGACGTGACGCCGGGGATGATCGCGAAGCTGCGATCGCTCGGCGACGATGCCACCGCCGACATCCTCGAAGTGATCCTGCGCGAAGAAGTGGCGCATGTCGCCGCGGGCACGCGCTGGTATCGCTGGCATTGCGAGCGCGCCGGGATCGAGCCGCGGCGGCGTTTCCGCGAACTGCTCGGGCAATATGCCGGTGGCGTTCTGCACGGCCCGTTCAACCTGCCGGCGCGGCGCGAGGCGGGGTTCGATGAAGAGGAGCTGTCCAGCCTGCAAGCGTTGGGCATGCCTTGATTGCAACGGTCACGGACACCGATATATGGTCAAGCCTTCATCAACAGAAGGACCTGCCGATGCGCCGTATCGCATTGATTCTCCCGATTTCGATCGCCCTGGCCGCCTGCCAGCCCGGTGCGCCCGCCGCAGTCGAAGACGCGACCGATGCCACGCCGGCACCGACGACTTCCGAGCCGGCCCCGGCCCCGGCCATCGCCATGCGTGCGTTCGGTAACGAGCCGTTCTGGGAAATGCGCGACACGGGTGACGGCAAGCTCGTCTTCACCACGCCGGACAACAGCGAAGGCACCGCCTATGCCGCCACGCGCAGCGAGGATGCCGGTGGCATCCGCTACACCGGCGACGATGTCAGCCTGACCATCGTCCGCGGCAACTGCAGCGATGGCATGTCCGATGCCACCCATCCCTACAGCGCGCGGATGACCCTGGCCGGGCAGACCTATCGCGGCTGCGCGGCGCCCGCATCGGACCTGATGCCGGCCGAGGACGGCAATCCCGAGATGGTCGCCGGGGCGGACGCCGGTCCGTACACCCGGTTCAGCGCCAACGGCTTCTCGCCGGCATGGCGGGCCGAGGTGGATGGCGAGAACGTGAAGCTGGACGTGCCGGAACACGCGCGCGTCGATCCGGGCTTCACCACCGTCAAGGCCGATCGCGCGCCGTACTCCAAGGGCGTGGAGTTCAGCGGCAAGGACGGCGACGTCGAGTTCGTGCTGACCATCGATGGCCGCACCCGCTGCGACAAGGCCGGCGATGCGAACGGCAAGACCGATCGCGAGTTCGTGGCCACGCTCAGCTACGGCAACAGCACCTACAGCGGTTGCGCCGACGCGGTGAAGTAAGCCCGGCGTGACATCGGTTGGCGGGACGGCGCGGCTCGACCGCGCCGTTTCCGTTTGCGGATTCCGTCAGCGGATGGTGACCAACTCGAAAGATTCCGGCGAAGCGCGGAGGATCATCGCCCCATCTTCGTGCCAGTCGCCCAGCACGATGCGCTGGCCCTCGGGCGTGTCGTGGATCGCGGGGCGATGGGTGTGGCCGTGGATCATCCGGCGCACGCCCTGTTCGCGGAAGGTGTCGGCCACCGCCTCTGCGCTGACGTCGGTGATGGTTTCGGCGGTGCCGGCCCTGGCGAGCTCCCCGTAACGCGCCTTGCTGGCGGCGCGTGCCTGCTCGGCGAAGGCAAGGCGTGCGGCCAGCGGCTGGGCGAGGAACTGCGCCTGCCAGCGTGGATCGCGGGTCTGGGCGCGGAATGCCTGGTAGGCGGCGTCGTCGGTGCACAGCAGGTCGCCGTGGCCGAGCAGCGTCGGGGTGCCGTACAGGTCGATCAGGACCGGATCCGGCAGCAGCGTCATGCCGCAGCGCCTGGCGTACTCGGCGCCCAGCAGGAAATCGCGGTTGCCGTGCATGAAATTCACCGGCACCCCGGCATCGGCGAGCGCGCGAAGCCCCGCCGCCACCTGCCCGCCCGTGATCGACGGATCATCGTCCCCGACCCAGGCCTCGAACAGGTCGCCGAGGATGTACAGCGCATGCGCGCCGGCGGCTTCGTCGCGGAGGAAGCGCAGGAACATCGCGGTGGCGCCGGGACGGCTGTCCTCGAGATGCAGGTCGGAGATGAAGAGTGTGCTCATGCGGGGAGTTTAAGAGCGAACACGCGTTCCTCGCCTTAAAATGCCCGATTCCCTGCATTCGTTCCGGCCGCCATGACCATCCGCACCCGCTTCGCCCCGTCTCCCACCGGCTACCTGCACATCGGTGGTGCGCGCACGGCCCTGTATTGTTGGCTGGCGGCGCGGCGTGCGGGCGGGCAGTTCATCCTGCGGATCGAGGACACCGATCGCGAGCGCAGCACGCAGGCGGCGATCGATGCCATCCTGCAGGCGATGGAGTGGCTGGGCCTGGATTACGACGAAGGCCCGATCTACCAGACCCAGCGTCTCGAGCGCTATCGCGAAGTGGCGGAGCAACTGGTCGCCGAGGGCAAGGCCTATTACGCCTACGAGACCCGCGAGGAGCTGGACGCGATGCGCGAAGCGGCGATGGCGGCGGGCGAGAAGCCGCGCTATCGCGGCAAGTACCGCGACGGTCACGCGCCGTGGCGCGAGGATCCGAACCGCGTCATCCGCTTCCGCAATCCCGACGAGGGCTCGGTGGTGTTCGAGGATCTGGTCAAGGGCCGGGTCGAGTGGCAGAACAGCGAGCTGGACGACTTGGTGATCTTCCGCCCCGACGGCTATGCCACCTACAACTTCGCGGTGGTGGTGGACGATCTGGACATGGGCATCACCGATGTCGTGCGCGGCGATGACCACGTCAACAACACCCCGCGCCAGATCAACCTGTACCACGCGCTGGGCAAGGCGCCGCCGCGCTTCGCCCACCTGCCGATGATCCTCGACGAGGCCGGCGCCAAGCTGTCCAAGCGCACCGGTGCGGCCGATGTCATGCAGTACCGCGATGCCGGCTACCTGCCGCACGCGCTGCTGAACTACCTGGCGCGACTGGGCTGGTCGCATGGCGATCAGGAAATCTTCTCGATCGACGAACTCGTGCGCCTGTTCGACCTCAAGGACGTCAACGCCAAGGCCGCGCGGCTCGACAGCGCGAAGCTCGGCTGGCTCAACCAGCAATATCTCAAGAACGATGCGCCCGAAGCCGTCGCCGAGCATCTGCTGTGGCACCTCGAGCAGCGCGGCTTCGACCCCGCAAATGGCCCCGCGCCCGCCGACATCGTCGTCGCCCTGCGCGACCGCGTGCAGACGCTGGCGGAGATGGCCGACAAGGCGGCGGTGTGGTTCGGGCCGCTCGCCGAATACGACGCCAAGGCCGTGACCAAGCATCTGACGGAAGCCGCGCGTGCGCCGCTGGCCGATGCGCGCGAGCGTCTGGCGGCATTGCCGGCATGGAACGTCGAGGCCATCGGCGAGGCCCTGCATGCCACTGCCGCCGCGCTGGAACTGGGCATGGGCAAGATCGCCCAGCCGATGCGCGTGGCGATCACCGGCACCCAGGTCAGCCCGGACATCTCGCACACGGTGTACCTGGCCGGTCGCGACGAGGCGCTGAAGCGGATCGATGCGGCGATCGCGCGCATCGCTTGATCGTTTGATCAGCTGATCGCCGGGGCGGGGCCGCTCGCCGGCTTGCCTGCGGCACGGGGCGGGGCCATCATCGTTTCATGGCCCACGATTGCACCCGCCCCGAACACCACGTCCATGATGCCGCCGGCTTCATCCACGCGGTCGAGCGGGCCTGCGGCGAACGCGGCCTGCGCCTCACGCCGATCCGCTCGCACGTGCTGCGGCTGATCGCCGAGGCGGGCCAGCCGATCAAGGCCTACGACCTGCTGGATCGCGTCCGACAAGGAGACGGGCCGGGTTCCGCGGCTCCGCCGACCGTGTATCGCGCACTCGATTTCCTGATGGCCAATGGCTTCGTCCACAAGCTGGAATCGGTCAACGCCTACGTGGCCTGCCACCATCCCGATGCCGAGCCGCATTCGGTGCCGTTCCTGATCTGCAACCGCTGCCACTGCGCGGTGGAGCTGGAGGACGAGGCCATCGTCGCCGCGCTCGACGCCCGCGCTCGGGAGCTGGGTTTCGTCCCGCAGGCGCAGACGCTGGAAGTCCACGGCCTCTGCAAGCGCTGCGCCGGCTGAACCGGCGCCCGGGTTTCAGAAGAAGAAGCGCACCCCGGCGACCACGCCGCGCCCGGCCAGCGGTGCCAGGTCCTTCAGGTAGGACGTGTGCGGGCGGATCTCG
This sequence comes from Pseudomonadota bacterium, assembly GCA_023394655.1. GTDB lineage: Bacteria > Pseudomonadota > Gammaproteobacteria > Xanthomonadales > Xanthomonadaceae > Solilutibacter. Next base: position 10,960 of record JAEXAG010000169.1, on the reverse strand, counting down.
CGATCGAGCAGGTTGCGGCCATCGGCGAACACTTCCCAGCCCTGTCCGCCGGCGGTGTCGCCGTGCCAGGCGATGTGGGCATCGACGAGGGTATGGCCCGGCGTGGGGGTTTCGCCGCGCGCCACGCGATCCTGCCGCAGCGTGCGGATGGCGCCGATCGAGGCGCGCCAGGCATGCGATTCCCAGCGCAGTTCCGCGCCGAAGCGGTCGGGCGAGATGCGCGGCAGGTTGCCGCCGGTATCCAGCTCCGCCGCGTGATGGTGCAGGTGGTTGCCGTGGACGACCGCGATGTCCACCTCGCGATGTCCGCCACCGGTGACCCGGCCGCGCACCGCATCCGCGAACAGGCGGATGTCCACGTGGCCGCGCGCGCTCTCGAACAGGGTGGCGTTGGCTTCCGCCTCGAAACCGTGGAAGCGCGCATCGTCCTGGGTCCAGAGCCGCACCGGGAAGCCGCCTTCCAACAAGGGATGGTCGTGGTCATGCCCACCGTGGCCGGCATCGTGCTCCCACAGGTCGGCCAGATGGATGAAATCCCGATAGCGGGCGTGGAAGGCCGAGGCAGCCAGACGCCAGCGCCCGTGCTTCCATTCCGCGCCCATTTCGAAGCGGTCGGCGGTTTCCGGGCGCAGGCGGTCATCGCCGATTTCCACTGCGGCCGTGGCAACGTGCAGGCCGTTGGAGAACAGCTCTTCCGGGGTCGGCGGACGCTGCGCGCGGTCGGCGCCGAAGCGCAGGGAGAGCGCGTCGTTCACGTTCCAGCGCAGCGAGGCGGAGAGATGGTGGGTCTGGAAGCGGCGCTCATCCTGCCGGGCCGGGAGCAACGGATTGGACTCCGCCGCCACCCGGGCGCGATCCAGTCGCGCGCCGATTTCCAGCCGCGCCGGGCCCAGATCGCGCTGGCCCAGCCAGAACAGGCCGTTATCTCGTGAACGGGTCGGCGGCACGAAGGCTTCGGCACCCGCGGCATCGAAATCGCGCTGCGTCCACTGCAGGCCGAACGCGCCCTGCCAGCCGGCCACGTCGCGATGCACCAGCTCCAGCCGCGCCTCGTCGGTGCGATTGTCGAAAACGGTGCCGATCACCGCGTTCTCGGATTCCGTGTGGCGATAGACCGTGTTCGCGTACTTGAAGCGCACGGTCTTGAACGGGCCGGCATCGTCCAGACCGCCGTGCGCATCGTGGCGACGCTGGTCGAGCGCGATGCGCACCCCGCCTTCCGCGCCGTGTTCGTCCGCGTGGTCGTCGTGGTCGTGATCGTGGCCATGATCGTCGTCATGGGCGTGGCTGTGGCCGGGCACGCCGTAGCGGGTATCGAACAGGCTGCTGCCGATGCCGAAGTGGCTGCGCTCGCCCACCCAGGTCACGCCAAGGCCGCCGCTGGCGGTGCGCAGCGCGCTGTTCGGCAGGCGGCCGCGGGTGGCCGGATCGGGCGTCTCGCCTTCCGCGGCCAGCTTTGCCGCGCTTTCGGCGTGGCCCGGGATGCGCAGATCGCCGGTCCGCCGCAGCAGGCCATCGGCGTGGAACACCAGCCCGCTGCCATCGGTGTGGGTGGCGGCGTCCAGCCGGAACATGCCGGTGCGCTCGTCATCCACGCTGCCGGCGCGCCATTCCGCGCGGCCGCTGATCGGGCGATCCGGCAGCGCGTGCGGTGCGCGTCCATCGACCACGTTGACCGCCCCGCCGATCGCGCCGCTGCCGTAGAGCAGGGTGGCCGGGCCCTTCAGCACTTCGATGCGGTCGGCCAGGAACGGCTCGATGCTCACCGCATGGTCGGCACTGATGGTGGACACGTCGCCGCTGCCCATGCCGTCGCTGACCACCTGCACGCGCGCGCCGTCCAGCCCGCGGATCACCGGGCGGCCGACGCCCGGCCCGAAGGAGCCGCTCTGGATGCCCGGCAGGCGCTCCAGCGTGCGTCCCAGCGTGGCGGATTTTTCCTCGTCCAGCCGTTCGCCGGCCAGCACCTCGACCGGCCGGCTCAACTCGTCGGCGGTCTGGTGCAGCGGCGTCGCGGTCACCACCACGCGATCCAGCTCGTGCGCGGTCTTGCGATGAATGTCCTGCGGCTCTTCGGCCAGCGCGATGACGGGGAGCGCCAGCGCCAGCACGATGGCATGGGCAAGCGGGCGGCGCAGCGGTGCGGGGCGGGACGTGGGGGTCATGTTTGCGGTAAATTGTTGTTTCGGACGAATTGAATGTTATATTGTTTCAATTGTCGTCGCCATAGCCCGTTGGTCATGAATCCATCCGCCATCCGTTTGCAGCGTGCCGACCGCGTGGGTTTCGCGGCATCGATGCTGTGCGCCTTGCACTGCGCCGCGGCCCCGCTGGTGCTGGCCCTGCTGCCGACGCTCGGCCTCGGCGCGGGCGGCTGGGTGGACATCGACCAAGGCGTGGTGGTGTTCGCCACGTTGCTGGCGGCCGTCACCCTCACCCTCGGCTGGCGCCGGCATCGCACCTACCACGCGTGGTGGCTGCTGCTCCCCGCGTTGGCGATGCTCTGGTTCGCCACCTTCGGCCCGTACCACGATCACGACGACCCCACGCAACTCTGGATCCACATGGGCACGATGGTCACCGGTGGCGTTTTGCTGGCGACGGCGCACCTCGTCAACATGCGGCTCACGCATCGCGCGGAGCGGGATTTGCCGATGGTTTCCGGGAAGATCGACGGCCCTTGACCGGGGCGAATCCCGAGGCGCCCAGTTCAGGGAGCCGCGTCCGGAATCGGCCCGCCCTGTGGTAACCTGTTGGTTTCCCTTTCATCCTCCGCGCGTGCGCGGACCAACCGAACCAGGAGCACCACCATGGGCAAGGGCGACCGCAAGACCGCCAAGGGCAAGCGTTACAACTGCAGCTACGGCAATGCCCGTTCCAAGTCTGTCACCAAGGCTGCCGGCACCGCCGCCGCGCCGGTGGTGAAGAAGGCCGCCGCAGGCAAGAAGACCGTGGCCAAGAAGGCCGTCAAGGCCGCCTGATCGCGCCATCAACGTCTTGATGAAACCCCGCAGCCGCGGGGTTTTTTTCATGCCCGTCGCACGGCGGACGGGGCGATGACGCATTGGGCGAGGCTCAGGCCAGCCGGCGTCCGCCCGCGTAAACCGCCTGGCACAAATCGCCGCCCAGCCAGTAGGACAGCGATGGCGGCGTCGGCACCGACCACAGCGCGAGGTCCGCGCGCATGCCCGCGCGCAGGATGCCGCGATCCTGGTGCAGGCCGAGCGCGAGCGCGGCGTGGGTGGTGGCGCCGCGCAGGGCCTCTTCGGGCGTAAGGCGGAAGTGGGTGCAGGCCAGTTGCATCGCCTGCCGCACCGAAAGCAGCGGCGATGTCCCGGGGTTGCAATCGGTGGCGACGGCCATCGGCACGCCGGCTTCGCGCAGGGCATCGAGCGGCGGCAGTTTCGTTTCGCGCAGCACGTGGTATGCGCCCGGCAGCAGCACCGCGACGGTGCCGGCATCGCGCATCGCCTCGACGCCGCGCGCGCTGGTGTGTTCGATGTGGTCGGCGGAAAGTCCGCCGAACTCGGCGGCCAAGGCCGCGCCGCCAAGATCGGAGAGCTGGTCGGCGTGCAGCTTCACCGGAAGGTCGAGTGCGCGCGCGGCCTCGAACACGCGGCGGGTCTGTGCCGGAGAAAAGCCGATGCCTTCGCAGAACGCATCGACCGCATCCACCAGCCCTTCCTCGTGCAGCCGCGGCAGCCATTCGATCACCGCATCGATGTACTCGTCGGCGCGCCCGGCGAACTCCGGCGGCAGCGCATGCGCCGCCAGGTACGTGGTGCGCACGGTGATGCCGCAGGCCTCGCCCAACGCGCGCGCCACCCGCAGCATCTTGCGTTCGTTCTCGAGATCCAGCCCGTAGCCGGACTTGATTTCCAGCGTGGTCAGGCCATCGCGAATCAGCGATTGCACGCGCGGCAGCGATTCGGCGAACAAGGACTCCTCGCTGGCGGCGCGGAGCGCACGCACGCTGGAGACGATGCCGCCGCCGGCCTTCGCGATGTCCTCGTAGCTGCGCCCCTGCAGGCGCATCTCGAACTCGGCCGCGCGATCGCCGGCAAACACCACGTGGGTGTGGCAATCCACCAGCCCGGGCGTGACCAGTCCACCGGTTTCGACCACCACGTCGTGGCTTTCGACGACATCCGGCGGAAGCGAATCGCGCGGGCCGACGTGGGTGATCACCCCGTCGCGCCAGGCGATGGCACCGTCCTCGATCAAGCCGTATCCGGTTCCGTCCAGCGTGGCCAGGGCAGGGCCGAGCAGCAGGCCGCTGTCCGAATCAATCGCCGCCATCACCATCTCCGTCGTCCTCGCCGAACCGTTTTTCCATCAGGATGCCGAGAAGGCTGTTTTCGTCCAGCTCCTCGTGGTGGCACTGGTACCACCAGAACCCGCCGACGATTGCCGCCAGCATAGAGGCCATGGCGGCAAGGAAGATCATGCGCTCCATTGGCCAAGGATACGCTGCCAATACTGACACTGCGACGTTTGCGGCGCGTCCTACAATGGCACGCATGACACTCCAATCGACCGTACAGGCAATGACAGAGCCCCGTGGCTGGTGCCTGCCCGGCATCGCCAATCTCCACTCGCATGCGTTCCAGCGCGCCATGGCCGGCATGGCCGAGCGCCAGGGTGATCCGGCGGATTCGTTCTGGACCTGGCGCGAAACCATGTACGCGATGGCCGCGCGCTTCACGCCGGAGCTTTTGCGCGATGTCGCCGCGCAGTTGTACGCGGAGATGCTGGAGGCCGGCTACACCAGCGTCTGCGAGTTCCACTACCTGCACCACGCGCCGGACGGGAAGCCGTACGCCGATCCGGCGGCGATGTCGCGGGCGCTGATCGAGGCGGCGCGCGAAACCGGCATCCGCCTGACTTTGCTGCCGGTGCTGTACATGAGCGGCGGCTTCGACGGCCGGGCGCTGTCGCCGCGGCAGGCGCGTTTCGGTCACGACATCGAAAACTACCTGCGATTGCTCGAAACACTGCGACCGCTGCAGGACGACAGCTTGAAGATCGGTTGCGCCTTGCACAGCCTGCGCGCGGTGCCGGAGGCGGCGATGCACGAAGTGCTGGCGGCCCTGCCGGCGGAAAGCCGCATCCACGTGCACATCGCCGAGCAGGTGGCGGAAGTGGAGGAATGCATTGCCGTGCGCGGCGCGCGGCCGGTGCGCTGGCTGCTGGATCATGCCGCGGTCGATGAGTACTGGACGCTGGTGCATGCCACCCATCTGGATGAGGGCGAAGTGCGCGATGTCGCCGCGTCCGCCGCGACGGTGGCGATCTGCACCACCACCGAGGCCAACCTGGGCGATGGCCTGTTCCCCTTGCGTGATTACCTCGATGCCGGTGGCCGTTGGGGCGTGGGTTCGGATTCGCACGTCTCGGTATCGCCGGTGGAGGAACTGCGCTGGCTGGAATACGGGCAGCGGCTGATCGCGCGCCGCCGCAACATCGCCGCCAGCGCCGCACAGCCGAGTGTCGGCATGACGCTGCTGCAGGGGGCGTGGCAAAGCGCGGCGGCATCGAGCGGCTTCGATGCGCTGGACGAAATCAGCCTCGATGCCGAAGCGCCCGCGCTTGCCGGCGCGACCGAGGCCGACATCGCCGACCGCTGGATATTCAGCGGCAACCGGCCGACGGTGCGCGAGGTTTCCGTGGCCGGGCGACGCGTGGTGGTCGGCGGCGTGCACCTCGCGCGCGAGGCGATCGCCGCGCGTTACCGGGCGGCGATCGCACGGTTGCTGGAAGATTGAGCCGCCGCTGAAAAAAACCGCGCGCGGCTGCAACCAATATCAGCAGACCCCAAGCTGCCGAGGCCGCCGGTGACTGCCGACGTGGAACGCCAGTTCGAACGGATGCTCAGCGATAGCCAGCCTGCGCTGGTGCGGCTTGCGCGACGCTACGCCGGGCGCGAGGACTGGCAGGACCTGCTGCAGGACATGCACCTGCAGCTGTGGCGCAGCTTCGGCTCGTTCGATGGCCGTGCCCAGCGCAGCACCTGGGTGTACCGGGTCGCGCTCAACACGGCGTTGGCGCATGTGCGCAAGCCGCGGCGCGAGCATGCATCGCTGGATGCGGTGGCCGAGGCGGGCGACGGCGGCCACGTCGGCGATCCGCTGGCGATGTTGGACGAATTCCTCGCCGGCCTGGACCCGGTCTCGCGCGGCGTGCTGCTGCTGGACCTGGAAGGGCTCAGCCGCGCGCAGGCCGCGCAGGTGCTGGGCATCAGCGAAAACGCCGCCGCGATCCGGATGACCCGCCTGCGCAAGGCGTTCGAATCGCGCTACCTGGAGGATCGATGATGGACTGGGACCAGTTGCAGCAGCAGTGGCAGGCCGAGGCCGGGCCGACACCCATGCCGGAGTCTGCAGCCGACATCCTGCGCGCCGATGCGCAAATGCGTGAAAAGCTCGTCCGCCGCAACCGCATCGAGACCATCGCCGCGGTCGCCCTCGCGCTGGTGTTCGCGCTGTTCGCGGTGGTGGACGTGTTCGCGTCGCACTGGCTGTCCGCGGCCGGTCATGCGGGCCTCGCCCTGTGGGCGGCGTGGGTGCCGCATCGCCTTCGCCGGTCGCGCAAGGAAGGCGCTGCGCCGCCGGCGGATGCGCCGCTGCGCGAGCATCTGCTGCGCAGCCGCGACGCCGCGCTGGCCCAGGCGCGGATGCTGGAGCGCGCCTGGCTGTGGTACGTGCTGCCCTGCGTCGCCGGCCTGGCGGTCACCACGCTCGCCGATTCCGGACCGACGCCGCTGGCGCTGGGCTACCTCGCGCTGGTCGTCGTCGCAGGCGTCGCTGTCGCATGGTGGAACCGCCGCGCCGCGCGCACGCGGATGCGCAGCCATGCCGATGCGTTGCTGCGGCAACTTCAGGCGCTCGACGAGTAGGCCATCCATTTTTCGATTGGAGATCCCCATGCCCCTGTCTTCCGCAATCCTGCTTGCCGCTGCCATGACCGTGGCGACCGTGCCGATGGATGACGCCGCGCTGGCCGGCATCGTCGACGCACGGCTGGCAGGCGACCGCACCGGCGCCTGCATGGCGGTGGCGGTCGTCGAGCGCGACCACGTCGCCCGCGCGTACCGCTGCGCGGACCCGAAGGACGCCGCGCGCATCGATGCCGATACCGCGTTCGAGATCGGCTCGGTCAGCAAGACCATGACCGCGGTGCTGCTGGCCGACCTGATCGGGCAGGGCAAGGCGTCGCTGGACGATCCGCTGTCCGCTTACCTGCCCGAAGGCACGCCGGTGCCGGCGTTCGAGGGCAGGCCGATCCTGCTGCGGCACGTGGTGACCCATACCAGCGGCCTGCCGGGACTGCCCTCGCGGCTGGGCGCGGACAACATCGACGATCCCTACGCCAGGCTCACCGTGGATGCGCTGCTGGCCTCGCTGGGGGACGTGACGCTGACGGCGGCGCCGGGCACGCACTTCGAATACTCCAACTTCGCCTCGATGGTGTTGTCGTACGCGGTCGCGCGGCGTGCCGGCACGGATCTGGAAACGCTGCTGAGGCAGCGTCTGTTCGCGTCGCTGGGCATGGCACAGGCATACGTCGAGGCGCCGCCGCGCGGCGTGCGCACCGCCATCGGCCACACGCCCAACGGCAAGCCGACGCCGGCCTGGACCTTCGCCACCGACCTGGCCGGCGTCGGCGGCGTGCGCGCCACGCTCGGCGACATGGTGCGCTACGTGCAGGGCAACCTCGGGTGGATCGAGTCGCCGATCTCGCCGGCCCTGGAACTGGCGCAACAGCCATTGGGCGGGCAGCCGCCGATGGCGATGAACTGGATGCGGGTGCCGGTGGCCGGGCGCACGGTGCTGATGCACGAGGGCGGCACCGGCGGGTTCTCCTCGTTCGTGGCGGTGGACCGGCAGCGCGGGCGCGGCGTGGTGATCCTGTCGGACACGACGTGGAATTCGATCGGCAGCCTGGGCAGCCTCGGCCTGCACCTGGTGGATGCCTCCTTCCCGCTCGGCAAGCCGCGCAAGCTGGCCACGCCGCCGCGTGAACTGCTGGATGCGCTGGCCGGCGACTACCAGCTGGAGGGCGCCATGCGCATCGCCCTGCGCCAGCGCGAGGGCCGGTTGTTCGTGCAGGCGGCCGGACAGGGCGAGTACGCGATGGACTACGACGATGCCGGCGACTTCTTCCCGCTGGAGCTGGACGCGGTGCTGAGCCCGCGCCGCAAGGCGGCCGGCGGCTACGGCTTCACCTGGACGCAGATGGGTGCCGTGCTGCCGGCCACGCGCATCGACCCGCAGGCCAAGGCGGCACCGCCGCCGGCACTGTCGCCGGCCGAGCTTGCCGCCTACGCCGGCGACTACCCGCTGATGCCCGGCTTCGTGCTCACGCTGCGCGCGCGCGATGGCGCGCTGCATGCGCAGGCCACCGGGCAGGGCGAGTTCCCGCTGGCGCCGGCCGCGAAGGACGCCTTCGAGGCGCCGGCATTCGGCATCGGGATCTTCTTCAAGCGCGATGCGGCGGGCAAGGTGGTCGCGCTGGAGCTGCACCAGGGCGGGCAGGTGTTGCGCGGCCAGCGCCAGCCCTGAACGCCCTCACCGGAGCGCGCCTTCCAGCCGAAGCAGGAACTGCTTGGTGGGCAGGCCGCCGCCGAAGCCGGTCAAGGCACCGGCCGCGCCGATCACCCGGTGGCAGGGCACGATGATCGGCAGCGGGTTGCGACCGTTGGCAGCGCCGACCGCGCGCACGGCCTTGGGCTTGCCGATGGCCTGTGCCTGCTGCGCGTAGCTTCGGGACTGGCCGTAGGGGATCGCGCGCAATGCGTTCCAGACCTGCCGCTGGAAATCGGTGCCGCGCGGCGCAAGCGGCAGATCGAACTGCCTGCGCCGGCCGGCGAAATATTCGTCCAGCTGTGCCGTTGCCGCGTCCAGCACCGGGTGGCTGCCTTCGCGCCAGTCATCGTCGCGTTTGACCGGATGGCGGTTCTGCGTGAACTGGATCGCGCGCAGTCCGGCATCGTCGGCGGCCAGCAACAGGCGGCCGATGGGGCTGTCGTGCCAGGTGAAGGTTGTCATGTCGATGCACTCCTTGTCGATGCGGCTTGCCACAGGTGGATGGCGGCATAGGCGCGCCAGGGTCGCCATGCTTCGGCGTGTTCGCGCAACTGCCGCTGGCTCAGCGTCACTCCGCCAGTGTGCGCGCGGCATCGTCACCCTGCTCGCCATTTCCGGACATCACTGTCCCGGCGTCAACACCCCGTCGAAATGCCGCGGATCGCCGTCGTTGGCTTCCGGCGGCAGGCCAAGCAGGCGCATCAGCAGCGGATAGACATCGACGTTGTCGAGCACCGGCAGGCGGCTGCGGGGCCGGAAGGCGGGGCCGTGGGCGACGAAGCTCGCGCGCATGGACGGCAGCGCCGGGTCGTAGCCATGCGAGCCGCGCATGCCGGGTGCAGGGCCACGCGCAAGCACGGCGCGCGGCAGGGCATCCCAGCCTTCGTCCATCTGGCAGACGATGGGCGGCACGCGGCCGTTGCTGCCGTAGTGCCAGCCGGCCGGCAGCGATTCGCGCTTCCAGCATTGGTAATGGTCGTGCCGGCCAAGCAGCGCGGCTTCCGCGGCACGTTCGTGGCCGGCGTTGGGCGTGAACGTCACCACCTGGCCGACCGAGTGCGCGCGCGCCTGTTCCACGCCGACCATGTCCTCGACCGCGATCCGCTGGCCTGGCGGCACGTCGGCGAAGCCGTGATCGGACACCACGACGATGTTGATGCGTCCGAGCATGCCGGCCGCGTCGAGTCGATCGAGCAGTTCGCCAATCGCCGCATCGGTATCGGCACGTTCGGCGCGCGCCTCCGCCGAAGCCGGGCCGTGCTGGTGCGAGGCGTGATCCACCTTGTCGAAATAGAGCGTGGCGAAGTCCGGGCGCTGCGGGGCAGGGGCCAGCAGCCAACCGGCGACGGTGGCCGCGCGCCACTCGGCGCTGGTGGCGGCATCGAAACGTTGCCACTGGCTCGGCCGGACACCGGCGATCGCCGCCTCGCTGCCGGGCCAGTACATGGTGGCGGCGCGCAGCCCGGCCTGTTCCGCGCTGACCCAGATCGGTTTGCCGCCCCACCAGCGCGCGTCTTCCACCGCCTCGCGCAGGGAAAGGCGGAAATCGCCCAGCGCGGCGTCGTGCATGCTGTTGTGCACGATGCCGTGGCGATCCGGTCGCAGGCCGGTCACCAGCGTGTAGTGGTTCGGGAAGGTGAGCGAGGGATAGGACGGGCGCAGGCCTTCGGCGCGCACGCCGGCATCGGCCAGTGCCGCAAGGCGGGGCATCTGCGCGGGCGTGATGTCCTGCGGGCGCAGGCCGTCCACCGAGATCAGCAGCAACGGGGCCGGACGGGCCCGCTCCACCGTCATGCGCGGGCTGGCGCAGGCGCTGGCGAGGGCGGCAAGCGCCAGGATGAAGAAATGGCGAAGATCACGAGTCATGCCGCCATTCTAGGGGCGGCAGGTTGCGCCCGGATGGCGGACCGGCTGTTGCCTGAACCGCCGTGCAGGCGGCGGCACCGGCGGGCGGGACCGGGTGTAGAGTCGGGGTTCCCTATGGAGGAAATGCCATGAAAGCCCTCAGCCTGCTGGTTGGCTTGGCCTTCGCGCCGGCCCTTCTCGCCCAGACGCCCGCCGGAATCCCGTCGACGCCTTCCGAAGCCGCGACGGACGCATCCGAGGCCCGGGACGACATGCGCGAACGCACCTGCATCCGTTACAGCGGCTCCCGGCTCACCCAAATCCGCAACGAGCAGGCCGATGCCGGCGAGCGTCGCGGTCGCAGCGAGCGCAATCCGCGCCCGCGGGCCTCGTGCGCGCCGGTGGCCGGTCGCGCCTACACGCGCGAGGACATCGACCGCGTGGGCGCATTCGGTTTGGCGGATGCCCTGCGCCTGCTCGATCCTTCTGTGAACTGAGCGGGCCGACGCCGCGCGGGACTGCGATAATGG
>JAEXAG010000158.1 GCA_023394655.1 Pseudomonadota bacterium | reverse complement strand
CCGCTGACCCGCGACGGCAGCACCGATCACGGCTACGCCACCGACAACGCCGGCTGGAAGCACACCGATCGCGCGATCCTCGTCTGGTCGCCGGATTCCCGCCGCATCGCCACCTTCCGCCAGGACCAGCGCCGCACCAGCACCATGACGATGGTCGGCACCAACGTCGGTGCACCGAAGGTCGAGCAATGGAAGTATCCCTTCGTCGGCGACGAGCACGTGACCCTGATCGAGCGCGTGGTCATCGATCTCGGCGGCAAGTCGCCGAAGCTGGTCCGCCTGCAGCTGCCGCCAGAGCAGCACCGCTCCACCAGCTGCGACGACGTGAGCTGCAACGGCGGCTGGGAGGACGTGCAATGGGCGAAGGACGGCAGGACGCTGGCCTTCGTCAGCACCGACCGCGGCCACAAGTCGGCGCAGCTGCGGGTGGCGGATGCCGCCACCGGCGCGGTCCGCGACGTGCATCTGGAAACCGTCGCCACCCAGTTCGAGAGCGGCATCGGCGGCGTGGTCAACTGGCGCTACCTGCCCGAGAGCAACGAGTTCCTCTGGTGGACGCAGAAGTCCGGCTGGGGCCATCTCTACCTGCACGACCTCGAGACCGGCAAGCAGAAGCGGGCGCTCACTTCCGGTGACTGGAACGTCACCGAATTGGTACGGCTGGATGCGGAAAGCCGGACCGTCTGGTTCCACGGCGTCGGCCGCGAAGCGGGCCGCGATCCCTACTTCCGCCATTTCTACCGCGCGAGCCTCGATGGTGGCGACGTGGAGCTGCTGACTCCCGATGATGCCGACCATCGCATCGAAGTCTCCGCCGATGGCCGCCACTTCACCGCCACCGCTTCCACCACCGGCACCGCGCCGATCACCACCCTGCGGCGCATGGCCGATGGCCAGCCTGTGGCGGAACTCGCCCGCGCCGATCTCTCCCGGCTTCTCGCCAGCGGCTGGCGTGCACCGGAGAAGTTCACGGTGAAGGGCCGCGACGGCCGCACCGACATCCACGGCATGATGTTCAAGCCGAGCGATTTCGACCCTTCGCGCAAGTATCCGATCGTCAACTACATCTATCCCGGCCCGCAGACCGGCTCCATCCGCACCCGTGGCTTCGCGCCCGCGCACGGCGACAACCAGGCGCTGGCGGAACTCGGCTTCATCGTGGTGGCGATGGACGGCATGGGCACCCCGTGGCGCAGCAAGGCCTTCCAGGATGCGTACTACGGCAACATGATCGACAACACCCTGCCCGACCAGGTGGCGGGCATGCGCGAACTCGCCGCCCGGCATCCGTGGATCGATCTCGGACGCGCCGGCATCTGGGGCCACTCCGGCGGCGGCAACGCCACCGCGACCGCGATGTTCCTCTACCCGGATTTCTTCAAGGTCGGCGTCTCGCAGGCCGGCAACCACAGCAACCTCACCTACGAGGACGACTGGGCCGAGCGCTACCACGGGCTGATGGTGAAGAACGACGACGGCAGCACCAACTACACCGGCCAGGACAACGCCGCGCACGCCGCGAAACTCCAGGGCAAGCTGTTCCTGATCCACGGCATGATGGACGACAACGTGCCGGTGCAGAACACGCTGCTGGTGGTCGATGCACTGGTGAAGGCCAACAAGGATTTCGACCTGTTGCTGCTGCCGCACGCGCGCCACGGCTTCGGCCAGGGCGCGGACGGCATGTACGTGACGCGCCGGCGCTGGGATTACTTCGTCACCCACCTGCTCGGTGCCACGCCGCCCGGCGAGTACGAAATCAAGCCGGCAACGCCCTGAGCCATGGCGGCCCGCTCGCAGGCCCACGAAAGATTGCGCGCTGGCTGCGGACCTCGAAGCGATCGGCGGCACCGCTCCCGCGCCGGGCGGCACTTGCCGGACCGGGGGAGCAGCCGCTAACCTCGCGCCTCCCCGCACCGATGCCGACCCGAATGTCGACCGAAAACACCGCCCCGCGCAGGCCGCTGGACCCGCTGCCGCGCCTGATCTTCGCCTCCCGCTGGCTGCAGCTGCCGCTCTACCTCGGCCTGATCGTGGCGCAGGTGGTGTACGTGTTCCTCTTCATGAAGGAACTGTGGCACCTGATCGGCCATGCCACCGAATGGGGCGAGCAGCAGATCATGCTGATGGTGCTGGGCCTGATCGACGTGGTGATGATCTCCAACCTGCTGGTGATGGTGATCGTGGGCGGCTACGAAACCTTCGTTTCGCGCCTGCGCCTGGACGGTCACCCGGACCAGCCGGAGTGGCTCTCGCACGTCAACGCCAGCGTGCTCAAGGTGAAGCTGGCGATGGCGATCATCGGCATCTCCTCGATCCACCTGCTCAAGACCTTCATCGCCATCGGCAACCTCGGCGCGGAAGGCTCCACCTACACCGTGCAGGGCGTGATCTGGCAGACCGTCATCCACGGCGTGTTCATCCTCTCGGCCATCGGCATCGCCTGGACCGACCGGCTGATGCACGTGCCGGGCGGCCGCAAGGCCAACGGCGGCCACTGACCTGCCACTGACCGGCCTCAGGCCGGTCGCGCACCGAAAAGCACCCGCTTCTGCTCATCCGTCATCGGCTTGCCGGCGTCGGGATTGACCTCGCGGGTGCGCGCATAAGCGCGCTCGGTGGCCGGGCGCGCACGGATGGCATCGTGCCAGCGTGCGAGTGCCGCAAGCCCGCCGCGATCGATCGGCGCACGGTCGTAGACGTCGATCCACGGATAACAGGCCATGTCGGCGATGCCGTACCGGCCGCCCGAAAGGTATTCGACTTCCTGCAAGCGCCGGTCGAGCACGCCGAGCAGGCGCTCGGCCTCACGCGCATAGCGCTCGCGCGCGTAGGGCACTGCCTCCGGCGCATAGACGTGGAAGTGGCCGTACTGGCCGGTCATCGGCCCCAGCCCCGCCATCTGCCAGAACAGCCATTCCAGCGTGGCGGTGCGCCCGCGCAGGTCGCCGGGCAGGAAGCGGCCGGTCTTTTCGGCCAGGTAGACGAGGATCGCGCCCGACTCGAACACGCTCAGCGGCGCGCCACCATCGGCCGGGGCGTGGTCCACGATCGCCGGCATCTTGTTGTTCGGCGCGATGCGGAGGAAATCCGCCTCGAACTGCGCGCCCTTGCCGATGTCCACCGGGACGATGCGGTAATCGAGCCGGGCTTCCTCCAGGAACAGGGTGATCTTGTGGCCGTTCGGGGTGGGCCAGTAGTACAGGTCGATCATCGCGGCGCTCCGTGGGTGGAAGCGCCAGTCTAAGCCGCTGCGCCGGGGGCCAAGTAAAATGCCCGCATGGATGTTTCGCATTTGATCGATGGCCTGAACGCCGCCCAGCGCGAGGCCGTCACCGCCGCGCCCGGCCATCTGCTGGTGCTGGCCGGCGCCGGCTCCGGCAAGACCCGGGTGCTCACCCATCGCATCGGCTGGCTGCACGAGGTGGTCGGCGTGCCGGCGCACGGCATCCTCGCGGTGACTTTCACCAACAAGGCCGCGGCGGAAATGCGCCATCGCGTCGATGCCCTGCTGCGCCACGGCGCGCGCGGGATGTGGATCGGCACCTTCCATGGCATCGCGCACCGCCTCCTGCGGCTGCACTGGCAGGACGCGAAGCTGCCGGAAGGCTTCCAGATCCTCGATTCCGACGACCAGCTGCGGCTGGTCAAGCGCGTGGTCCAGCAGCTGGAATTCGACGAAGTGCGCTTCCCGCCCAAGCAGATCATGTGGTGGATCAATGCGCAGAAGGACGAAGGCAGGCGCCCGCAGCACATCCAGCCCGGCGGCGATGAATGGGGCCAGGTCATGCTGGAGAGCTACGCGCTCTACCAGGAGCGCTGCGACAACGCCGGGTTGGTGGACTTCGCCGAGATCCTGCTGCGCGCGCTGGAGCTGCTGCGCGACAACCCGGCCCTGCTGGCGCATTACCGCCAGCGCTTCGGCGAGCTCTTGGTGGACGAGTTCCAGGACACCAACGCCATCCAGTACGCCTTCGTGCGCCTGCTGGCAGGTGAAAGCGGCCATGTCTTCGTGGTCGGTGACGACGATCAGGCGATCTATGGCTGGCGTGGCGCCAAGGTGGAGAACGTGCAGCGTTTCCTGCGCGATTTCGATGGCGCGAGCACCCTGCGGCTGGAGCAGAACTATCGTTCCAGCGCCAACATCCTCAACGCCGCCAACGCGGTGATCCGGCACAACCCGGAACGGCTCGGCAAGCAGCTGTGGACCGATGCCGGCGAAGGCGAGGCGATCGACCTCTACGCCGCCTACAACGAGATCGACGAGGCGCGCTACGTCATCGAACGCATCCGCCAGTGGGTGAACGAGGGCGGCAGCTGGGGCGAGGCCGCGATCCTCTATCGCAGCAACGCGCAATCGCGCGCCTTCGAGGAAACCCTGCTGGTGGAGCAGATTCCCTATCGCGTCTATGGCGGCATGCGCTTCTTCGAGCGCATGGAAATCAAGGACACCCTCGCCTACCTGCGGCTGATCGCATCAAGGGTGGACGACGCGGCGTTCGAGCGCGCGGTCAACACGCCCACCCGCGGCATCGGCGAGCGCACGCTGGACGAAGTGCGGCGGCTGGCCCGCGGTGTCGGCATCCCGCTGTGGGAGGCGACGCGGCTGGCGATTGCCGGCGACACGCTGGCGGCGCGCGCCCGCAACGCGCTGGCCGCGTTCGTGGCGCTGATCGAACAGCTGGCGGTGGAGACCGCGGAGCTCGCCCTGCAGGACAAGATCGACCACGTGCTCGACCGCTCCGGCCTGCGCGCGCATTACGAGCGCGAATCCCGCGGCAGCCTGGATTCGCGCACCGACAACCTGGACGAACTGGTCAGCGTGGCCTCGCGCTTCGTGCATGGCGATGACGAGGAATCCGCGCAGCTTTCCGAGCTGGTCGCCTTCCTCGCCTATGCCGCGCTGGAGGCCGGCGAAGGCCAGGCCGAGGCCGGCGACGACGGCGTCCAGCTGATGACCCTGCACAGCGCCAAGGGCCTGGAGTTCCCGCTGGTGTTCCTGGTCGGGCTGGAGGAAGGCCTGTTCCCCAACGCGCGATCCATCGAGGAGAGCGGGCGGCTGGAGGAAGAGCGGCGGCTGGCCTATGTCGGCATCACCCGCGCGCGGCAGAAGCTGGTGCTCTCGCATGCGGAAGCGCGGCGCCTGCACGGGCAGGACATGTTCGGCATGCCCTCGCGATTCCTGCGCGAGATCCCGCAGGCGCTGCTCAACGAGATCCGCCCCAAGGTCCGGACTGCTCGCGCCTGGACCTCTCCGGCACGCCGCGCGCACGGCCACGCGCCCATCGAATCGCCGGGCATCGCGCTCGGCGCCGGCGTGCGCCACGCCACCTTCGGCATCGGCACCGTGGTGGACATCGAAGGCAACGGCGCACACGCGCGGGTGCAGGTGAACTTCGACGAGGCCGGCAGCAAATGGCTGGTGCTGGCCTACGCCAACCTGCAGCCGGCCTGAGCCGGACGCACCGCCTGCCTCAGGCGGCAGGCCACAGGCCGCGGATGGCGGCGATCCCCTGCGCGCCATGCCGGCGTGCCGCGGCGATGTCGTCGCGGCCGAGCCCGCCGATGGCGTAGATCGGCAGGCTGCAGGTTTCCCGCAACGCGGCGAAACCCGCCCAGCCGATGCCCGGCCGCCCCGGATGGGTCGCGGTTTCGCGGACGTTGCCCAGCAGGGCGAAATCGCAGCCGATCGCCTCGGCCCGCTGCAGTGCGTCGGCATCGTGGCAGGCGGCGGAAAGGAGCCGGGTGGATGGCAGCCCGCGTGCGTCGCGCGTGGCCAATTGCGCGGCCGGCAGGTGCAGGCCGATCTCGAAGCGTTCGGCCAGCGATTCATCGCCGTTCACCAGTACCTCGGCGCGATGCACCCGGCAGCGCGCGACGGCTTCGGCCACCAGCGTCCGCCAGCGGCCGGGACGACAGCCGGGCGCACGCAGCTGGACGCGCCGCACGCCGGCCTCCAGTGCGCGTTCCAGGCCGGCCAGCCAATCACCATCCTCCATGCCCTCGGGCGATGGCGTCACCAGGCAGTGATCGGGGGCCAGCAATGCGGCCACCACCGGGCGATCGGCCGGCGGCATCGGATATTTCGGCAGCCGCTCCGGCGGCACCCATGCCAGTGCCTGTCCTTCCAGCCCGCGCGGCACGCCGCGCCAGCCCTCGATGTGCAGGACGTCCAGCACGATGCGCTTGTGCGGCATCGCCTGCGGCACCTGCATCAGCATCCCGCCCGGGACGACCTCGATGCCGAGCTCCTCCTGCAGTTCACGCCGCAGGGCGTCGGGCGCGGTTTCCCCGGCATCCACCTTGCCGCCGGGGAACTCCCACAGGCCGGCCATGTCCCGCCCGCGCGTGCGTCGCGCCAGCAGCACCCGCCCGCGCACGTCGCGGATGACCCCGGCGACGACATGGAGCGGCGCAGGCATCGCTTGCGCCCGCGCCCTCAGCCCAGCTGGCCGTGGCAGTGCTTGTACTTCTTGCCGGAACCGCAGGGGCAGGGATCGTTGCGGCCGATCTTCGGCAGCGCCGCCTGGCCATCGGCGAAGTCGGTGGCACCGAGGCGGTCCGCGCCTTCCTCGTCCGCGCCGTAGCCGCCCATGTCGGCGTGCTGGAACTGCATGCGCTGCTGGGCGGCTTCGGCCAGCCGGCGTTCCTCGGCCTCGATCGCGTCCATCTCTTCCTGGGTGCGGATGCGCACGCGCGCCAGCATGTTGACGACTTCGCGCTTGACCGTGTCGAGCATTTCGCTGAACAGCTCGAAGGCCTCCTTCTTGTACTCCTGCTTCGGCTGCTTCTGCGCGTAGCCGCGCAGGTGGATGCCCTGGCGCAGGTAGTCCATGCGCGCCAGATGCTCCTTCCAGTTCTGGTCGAGCACGTTGAGCATGAAATGCTTTTCGAGCATGCGCATGGTCTCGCCGCCGACCTGCGCCTCCTTCTCCGCGAACATGGCGTCCACCGCTTGCTGCACTTCCTCCACCACCGATTCCGCTTCCCACTCGTTGCGGCTCGCGTGCATCTCGGCCAGCGGCAGGGCCAGGCCGTACTGGGCCTCCAGCTCGGCCTCGAGGCCCGGCAGGTCCCACTGTTCGTCGATGGAATTCGGCGGCACGAAGCGTTCCACCAGGTCGGCCACCACGTCGCCGCGGATGCCGTCGATGTTCTCCTTGATGCTGTCGGCTTCAAGCAGTTCGTCGCGCTGCTGGTAGATGACCTTGCGCTGGTCGTTGTTGACGTCGTCGAAATCCAGCAGGTTCTTGCGGATGTCGAAGTTGTGCGCTTCCACCTTGCGCTGCGCGTTGGCGATCTGCTTGGTCACCAGCGGGCTTTCG
>JAEXAG010000110.1 GCA_023394655.1 Pseudomonadota bacterium | reverse complement strand
GCCCGATCACGGTCAACGGGAAGGACTACAACTCCATCATGCCGCCGATGGCCCAGCTGACCGACGACGAAGTGGCCAACATCGGCACCTACGTGCTGAACACCTGGGGCAACTCGGGTGGCCGCGTGACCAAGGAAGAAGCCGCGGCGGCACGCAAAACGCGTCCTGCCAACGCATCGGACGGGCATTGACGATGAAGCGTGCAGCCTGCCTGCTGCTGGCCCTCGCCCCGGTGGCCGCCCTCGCGGCACCCGGGGATTGGGTACGGCTGCCGGGCGGCACCTTCCGCTCGTCCCTGCAATTCGAGGACACCAGCGAAGTGCGGCTGCCGCCGTTCCAGCTGCAGGCCGCGCCGGTCACCAATGCGGAGTTCCTGGCTTTCGTCCGCCGCAATCCGAACTGGCAGCGCGGAAAGGCCCCCGCCGCGTTCGCCGAGCAGCGCTACCTGCAGCACTGGGCCGGCCCGCTGACGCTGGGCGCGCGCGCCCGGCCCGACCAACCGGTGGTCAACGTCAGCTGGTTTGCCGCGGATGCCTATTGCCGCGCACAAGGCGCACGCCTTCCGAGCTGGAACGAATGGGAGTATGCGGCCGCGGCCGACGAAACCCGCCGCGATGCCCGCAACGACCCGGTCTGGAAAGAGCGCATCCTGCGCTGGTATTCGCGCCCCTCCAACAGCGCGCTGCCGCGGGTGGGCCTGCAGGCGGCCAATGCCTACGGCGTGCGCGACCTGCACGGGCTGGTCTGGGAATGGACCGGTGATGCCGCCTCCCTGCTGGTGGACGTGGACAACCGCAAGCAGGGCGATGCCGACACCGCGAAGTTCTGCGGCGCCGGCGCGCTCTCCATGCGCGACCGCGACAATTACGCGGTGCTGATGCGCGTGGCGATGCTGTCCTCCCTTCAGGCCGGTGATGTCACCGGCAACATGGGCTTCCGTTGCGCCAAGTGAGCACGGGGGCCCGGAGATGAAAATGAAACGCCGCTTCCTCCCAGCGCTTGCGCTGGCATTCGCCGCCCTGCCCGCGGTGATCCCGATGGGCGCGATGGCGGCTCCGCCCGCCAACCTGCCCTCGGAATCCATCTACCACCTGGATGCCCGTCTCCATGCCCAGGATGGCCGTGCCACCACCCTCGCCTCGCGCCGCGGGCAGGTGCAGCTGGCATCGATGTTCTACACCTCCTGCCAGTACATCTGTCCGCTGATCATCGACAGCGCATTGGCGGTGGAACGCCAGCTGACGCCGGCCGAGAAGGCCCGGCTCGGCGTGTTCCTGGTGAGCCTCGACCCGAAACGCGACACCCCGGCCACGATGCAGCGCGTGTTCCAGCGCCGCAAGCTCGATCCGGCGCGCTGGGCCATGCTGCAGCCACGCGAAGCCGACGTGCGTGCGATCGCCGGCCTGCTCGGCATCCGCTACCGGGCCTTGGCCGACGGCGAATTCAACCACACCAGCGAGCTGGTGCTGCTGGATGCGCAGGGCCGCGTGCTGGCCCGCACGGCGAAGATCGGCAGCGTGCCGGATCCGGAATTCCTGCAGGCGGTCAAGCGGGCACTGGCTTCGCGCCGAGTCGGGGGCTGAAAACCGGGGGGCCGCACCGCTATCATGGCGGCATGCAGGCACCTCGCCACGAACTCGGCATGTCCAGCGCTCCGTGTCCCGGATCGAAGCTCGGCGCATGAATCGAAATGCCGCCGCCCCGCTTCGCATCCCGCGCCCCAATCCCGGCATGGCCGACGACGGTGACGCGCTGACCTTCTGCTCCACCTGCGCGTTCTCCAGCGCCTGCCTTTCCGAGGGCTACCAGAAGTCCGATCTCGAACAGCTGCACGTGCTGGTCGAGCATGTCGGCCCCTATGCCGAAGGCACCCTCCTGTTCCGCGAAGGCGACCCCTTCAATGCCATCGCCGCGGTGCGCGCCGGCATGGTCAAGACCTTCATCACCGACAGCCACGGTCGCGAAAAGGTCCTGGGCTTCCACCTGCCCGGCGAGGTGATCGGGCTCAATGCCATCCACGGCGACCGCTATCCCTGCAACGCCGTGGCGCTGAACACGGTGATGCTCTGTCGTTTTTCCTTCCCGAAGATGGCGATGCTCGCCACCCGCATGCCCGGCTTGCAGCAGCATCTGTTCCGCCTGCTCTCCGCCGACATCGGCAAGGCCAACCTGCTCGCCGGCGATTTCAGCGCCGACGAACGCATGGCGGCATTCCTCGTTTCGCTGTCCCGGCGTTTCGCGCAACGCGGCTATTCGCCGACGCGCTTCCAGCTGGCGATGGCACGCACCGACGTGGCCAACTACCTGTCGCTGGCACCGGAAACGATCAGCCGCGTGCTGAAGCGCTTCCAGGCCGACGGCCTGCTGCAGGTGGATCGGCGGGAATTCGAGATCGTCGACATGGAGCGACTGCAGGCACTGGCCCGCGACGTGCTCCGCGACTGATCCCGGCTTGACCTGAGTCAGCGCGCGAAGGGCGTGCTGGACGGGATGATGGCAGGCCCAAAAGGAGGGATCATCAAGATGTCCACCACCAAGAGACTGTGGCTGGGGCTGGCGACATTGCTCGTCGCCAGCTTCGCGATCATGTTGTGGCTCGGTGCCGACCTGCACCAGTCCGCACCCCCCGTGCCAAAACGCGTGGTCACCCAGAGCGGACAGGTGGTCTACACCGAAGCCGACATCAAGAAGGGCCGGCAGGTCTGGCAGAGCATCGGCGGCATGCAACTCGGCTCGATCTGGGGCCACGGCGCGCTGATCGCCCCGGACTGGTCGGCCGACTGGCTGCACCGGGAAGCCGAGGCGATGCTCGAACTCGAGGCCCGCGGCAGCACGGCCGAGCCCTATGCCAGCCTCGATGCCGCCGAGCAGGCCCGCATCCAGGCCACGCTGCAACCGAAGTTCCGCACCAACACCTACGATCCGGCAAGCGGCGACATCACCATCAGCGATGCCCGCGCCCGCGCGATCATGCAGGTGGCGGCGCATTACGACAGCCTGTTCTCCAACGATCCGGCCACCGCGGAGCTGCGCGAGCACTACGCGATGAAGAACAAC
>JAEXAG010000023.1 GCA_023394655.1 Pseudomonadota bacterium | reverse complement strand
GAAGTCTAAGCCAGCGGGTGCGCGGTTCTCCTGCGCGTCGATGAGGCGGGTGTGCGGGGGCGTCCCCGTGTGCCTCGCCGCCTCAATCCGGCATGCGCTGCAGCCGCAGCACCGGATAGCGGTTGAAATCCCCGTCCCAGGCGGCGTGGCGCTGGTAGAAGAACTGCAGGCGGGCGCGGGGCGAGGCGGCGAATTGGGCATCTTCGCGCAGGCGGCGTTCGAATTCCGCCTTGAGCGCGGGATCGCGCGCCAGCATCTCGCGCGCCTGCGCCTCGGCCACGTAGTCCTCCATGTATTCCTTCTGCTCGAAGGCGTTGTTCATCCCGCCCCAGGCGGCGATGGAGTCGGGGGCTTCCGGCTCCAGCAGTTGCATGATCAGGCGTGCCTTCGGCTGCGCGATCGGCACGAAGATCGACCCGGCCGCCAGCGCCATCCGAGTCGGTGACCACGTGCCTTCCAGCGTCAAGCGCTGGCGACCCTCGACCGATCCACCGGCAAAGCGCGCACTGCCGGCACGCCAGGTTTCCACATCGAGCGCGGGCCGGGCCGTGTCGATGCGACGATGCGCGATGCCATGCCGCTCCAGCAGGGGGACGACCGTCGCCGCCCATGCCGCCGGCACCAAGTAGCCTGCGCCCGGTGCGGTCGCGGTGATGGCCGGCGCGACCTCGTTGCGCAGCGGCACCCGCCAGGTCTGCGGCGTGGATTCGTCGTAGCGGGTCATCAGCGCGCCGGAGATGTCGGAGGGCGTGCGGGTGTAGGCGTAGCCCTTGAACTCGATCATCCGCGGGGTGTCCAGCACCTTCCACGACAGCGGCACGCTCTGCCCGGCCAGATGGCTGGCCCGCTGGTCCGCTCGCGTCGCCACCGCCTGCCACTCGGCACCGTTTTCCGCCACCAGTTCCAGCAGGTGCTGGACGGTGTCGCGGGTGGCGCGCACGCGCTCGGGATAGGTGCGCCAGCTGTGGGTCTCGACCAGGATGCCGATGCGGTTGCGCAGCACGTGGTAGCCGTGGGAGAAGCGCGCGGTCGGCACGTTCTCGGAGAAGCCGGAGGCCGGATCATCGTATTCGACGAAGCTCGGGTAGAAATCCAGCGGATCCGAGCCGCCCGCGCGCAGGCGCTCGATGATGCCGTCGCGGAGCGCGCGGCCGACCCGCCGGAGCTCCTCGTCGCCGGAGTTGACCGGTTCGGCGGTGATCGAGATGTCGTGTTCGAACTGTGCGCCGTCGGTGGCGTGCAGGTCGATCTCGACCAGCGGATCCCAGTCCCCGACCAGCCGCAGCATCGCCTGCATTTCCGGGCTGTCGGCCTTCACGAAATCGCGGTTGAGGTTGTAGCGCTGCGCGGTGACGCGGAAGCCCATCTGCTCCGGGCCGCGCTGGTTGGGGCGGTTCCAGGCGCGGAAGTTCTCGTGGCCGTCCACGTTGAACACCGGCACGAACAGCATCACCTGTCGATCGAGCACGCCCGGCGCGCGGCTGCCGGCCAGGAGTTCGCGCAGCAGCCAGAAGCCGGCATCCTTGCCGTCGATCTCGCCGGCGTGGATGCCGGCCTGCACCAGCACCACCGGCAGGCCGCGGCGACGGGCGGCTTCCGGGGTCAGCGCGCCGGCGCTCGACACCGCCATTGCCTTCATCGGCCGGCCTTCAGGCGTGGTGCCGAAATCGAAGCAGCGCACCTGCCGCGGATGCGCCCGCGCGAAGGCATCGCACAGGGCGACGACTTCCGGGTAGCGACCGGTCTGCAGGAAACCGCTTTGCTCCGACACCGTTTCCAGCGGCGTGGCGGCCTTGGCCGCGGGCAGGGCAAGCAGGAGGGCGAGGCTCAGGGCGGCGAGGCGGGGCATGGCGGCATCCGTGGCGGGGAACCGCGATGGTATCGCCGGCGCAGGCCGCCGCCAGCGCCGGAGGTCACGCCCGGCCGGTGTTAGGCTGGCGCGGTTTCCCCGCAGGATCTGCCCACCCATGAGCCCCGTGCTTCCTCCATCCGCCGCCCCGGCCGCCGACACCCGGCTGCCGCGGCAGATCCCCTACATCATCGGCAACGAGGCCTGCGAGCGCTTCAGCTTCTACGGCATGCGCAACATCCTGGTGCCGTTCCTCGTCACCAGCCTGATGCTGGCCTACGCGCCGGAAGCGGAGCGGCAGGGCATCGCCAAGGACGTGTTCCACACCTTCGTGATCGGCGTGTACTTCTTCCCGCTGCTCGGCGGCTGGCTCTCCGACCGCTTCTTCGGCAAGTACAACACCATCTTCTGGCTGTCGGTGGTGTATGTCATCGGCCATGCCTTCCTGGCCGTCTTCGAGGACAACCGCACCGGCTTCTACACCGGCCTGTTCCTGATCGCACTGGGCTCGGGCGGCATCAAGCCGCTGGTGTCCGCCTTCGTCGGCGACCAGTTCACCCAGGCCAACAAGCACAAGGCGAAGGTGGTCTACGACGCGTTCTACTGGACGATCAACTTCGGCAGCTTCTTCGCCAGCCTGCTGATCCCGCCGCTGCTGAAGCACTACGGGCCGTCGGTGGCTTTCGGCATCCCCGGCGTGCTGATGGCGCTGGCCCTCTTCATCTTCTGGCTCGGTCGCAACAAGTACGTGCTGCAGCCGCCGGCGCCGCCCAACCCGCACTCCTTCATGCGCGTGGTGATGACCGCGCTCGGCGCCGGCGGTCGCGGCAAGGCGGTGGCGGGGCTGGGCGCGGTCGCGGCGCTGGTTTCGCTGGCCATGTGGCCGCTGGGGCGCCTGGAGTTCGTGCCGGCTTTCTGCCTGGCGCTGGTGTTCGCGATGGCGTTCGGTGGCATCGGGGCCTCAATGCAGCTCGATCGCGCCCGCGGCGTGCATCCGGACGATGCCGTCGACGGCGTGCGCGCGGTGCTGCGCATCCTGATTGTCTTCGCGCTGGTCACGCCGTTCTGGTCGCTGTTCGACCAGAAGGCCTCCACCTGGGTGCTGCAGGGCGAGCTGATGACCAAGCCCTCGTGGTTCCAGTCGGCGCAGATGCAGGCGCTGAACCCGCTCTTGGTGATGCTGATCATCCCGTTCAACAACCTGCTGCTGTACCCGATGCTGCGGCGCATGGGCTTCGACGTGACCCCGCTGCGGCGCATGGGCGTGGGCATCGCGTTCTCCAGCCTGGCGTGGATCGCCGCCGGCATGCTGCAGCTGCAGATCGACGGCGGCACGCCCACCTCGATCGTCTGGCAGGTGCTGCCGTATGCGCTGCTGACCTTCGGCGAGGTGCTGGTCTCCGCGACCGGCCTCGAATTCGCCTACAGCCAGGCGCCGCCGTCGATGAAGGGCACCATCATGAGCTTCTGGATGCTGGCGGTGACGGTCGGCAACCTGTGGGTGCTTCTGACCAACTCCGCCGTGCGCAGCGAAGGCTTCAAGGGCTGGATCGCCGGCACGGGCATGGGCGAAACGGCTTTCCTGATGTTCTTCTTCGCCGCCTTCGCGATGGTCGCGGCATTGGTGTTCGGGCTCTATGCGCGCCGCTACCCGATGCAGGACTTCTACCGCAGCGGTGCCGCATGACCACCATCGCGATCATCGCGGTGACTGCACTGGTCTCCTGGCGGGCGTTCAACGACGCCCGCCTGATGGAGCGACTGATCCTGTGGCCACCCGCGATCCGCCGCCAGCGCCAGTACGAGCGGCTGGTCACCCACGGCTTCATCCATGCCGACTTCATGCACCTGATGTTCAACATGGTGACCCTGTTCTTCTTCGGCCGGCAGGTCGAGCAGGTGTTCGGCAACGGCGGGCAGGGTGCGATCGGCTTCCTGTTCTTCTATCTCTCGGCGATCGTCATGGCGATACTGCCGACCTACCTGCGCCACCGCGACGATGCACGATACCGGAGCCTCGGGGCCTCGGGCGGCACCTCGGCGGTACTGTTCGCGTTCATCCTGTTCTCGCCCTGGTCGAAGCTGGTGATCTTCCCGATCCCGCTGCCGATCCCGGCGATCCTCTTCGCCGCGCTCTACATCGGCTGGTCGATCTGGATGGATCGCCGCGGCCGCGACAACGTCAACCACAGCGCCCACCTGTTCGGCGCGGCCTACGGCGTGCTGTTCATGCTGGTCACCCAGCCGGGACTGGGCCGCCACTTCCTCATGCAGCTGGGCCTGGGCGGCTGAAATCACGTGCATTTGCCGCGCGCGCTGCCATGCTCCCCGCATTTCCCAAGGAGAAACCCCGATGAGCGATGCCGAAATCCGCCACGACGCCGAGCGCCGCCGCTTCGAAACCACCGCAGATGGCCATGTCGGCCACGTCGAATACGAGCGTGACGGCGACCGGCTGGTACTGACCCACACCATCGTCCCCTCGGAGATCGGCGGCCGCGGGATCGCCGGCGCACTGGTGCGCGCCACGCTGGACCACGCGCGCGCGGAAGGCCTCAAGGTGGTGCCTGCCTGCTCCTATGCCGATGTCTGGATGCGCCGCCATCCCGAGTACGAGGACATCCGCGGCTGAACGCATACGGTACCGTCACCCAAACGTCCGCGGATTGGTGTATGGTGCGCGCACTGTTTCAGCGGGATCACGGGACATCGTGATCCGATGCGGTTGATCGTGTGGTCGCTTCATCGCTTGCGTGTTGCATCTTGCTCGACAGTCCGGCACCCCGGTGCCGTGTTTACATCCAAAACTGTTATTCAGGAGTAGCAACATGTCCGATCGTCAGACCGGCACCGTCAAGTGGTTCAACGACGCCAAGGGTTACGGCTTCATCACCCCCGAAAGCGGCAGCGACCTGTTCGTGCACTTCCGCTCCATCCAGGGCAACGGCTTCAAGTCGCTGCAGGAAGGCCAGCAGGTGACGTTCAAGGTCGTGCAGGGCCAGAAGGGCCTGCAGGCCGACGAGGTGCAGGCGCTGTAAGCGTCCGCCTTCG
>JAEXAG010000022.1 GCA_023394655.1 Pseudomonadota bacterium | reverse complement strand
TCGATGTGCAGGCCGCGCGCGGCGACATCGGTGGCGACCAGGATCTCGAGTTGCCCGGCCTGGAATTTCTTCAGCAGCGATTCGCGCTTCTTCTGCGGCACGTCGCCGGACAGCACGCCGACGCGGTAGCCGGCGCGCTCCAGCGCACGGGCCACGCGCTCGACGAAGGCCTTGGTGTTGACGAAGACCATCGTCCGCGCGCCTTCCGAGCGCGAGAGCAGGCCCAGCAGCAGCGGCAGCTTTTCCTCGTCGGCCGGGTAGTAGAGCTTCTGGCGGACCTTGGCGGCGGTGATGTGCTCGGTCTCGACGACCAGCTTCTCCGGCTCGTTCATGTGCTCGTAGGCCAGTTCCAGCACGCGGTGCGAGAGCGTGGCCGAGAACAGCAACGTCTGGCGCTCGGTGCGCACCGGCATGCGGCGCAGCAGGAAGCGGATGTCCTTGATGAAGCCGAGATCGAACATGCGGTCGGCCTCGTCGAGGATGCACATCTCGCAGGCGTGCAGGCTGACCACCTTGTGCTGCTTGACGTAATCGATCAGCCGGCCCGGCGTGGCGATGATGATGTCGGCGCCGGCCTGCAGCTGCGCGCGTTGCTTGTCGTAATCGACGCCGCCATAGACCAGCGCGATCTTGAGCCCGAGGTCGGAGGCGAACTTCATCGCATCCTTGTGGATCTGGATGGCCAGCTCGCGGGTCGGCGCCAGGATCAGGCAGCGCGGGTCCTCCGGCTTGCGCTCGGCCAGCGCCGGTCGGGTCAGCAGGCGGTTGATGGCGGCGACCAGGAAGGCCAGCGTCTTGCCGGTGCCGGTCTGGGCCTGTCCGGCGACGTCGCCGCCGGCCAGCGCCACCGGCAGGGTCATGGCCTGGATCGGGGTGCAGCGGGTGAAGCCCGCGCCCTCGAGTCCGGCGAGCAGGCTCGGGTGCAGGTCGAAGGACGAGAATGAAACGTCGGTCAGGGGTTTGTCGGACATGGGAAAATGAATGCCTGAAGCGCGCGGCGCTTGCATGGAAAGTGGCCGCGCCGCAGACTGCGGGGTGCCGCGCGGGCGTGGCGACGGTCTTGAAGCCGTCACGGAAACGCCCCAGTTTAGCAAGCACGGCCCACTTCCCGCCGACAATCCCACCGGAGCCACCATGAGCGACCACATCATCCATGCCACCGATGCCGACTTCGAGCAGCAGGTCCTGAAGTCCGACGTGCCGGTGCTCGTGGATTTCTGGGCCCCCTGGTGCGGCCCCTGCCGCATGATCGCGCCGGCGCTGGACCAGCTGGCCGACGAATACGCCGGCAAGGCCAAGGTGGTGAAGATCGACATCGACCAGAACCAGCAGACCGCGCTGAAGTACCACGTGCGCTCGATCCCGATGCTGCTGGTGTTCAAGGACGGCCAGGTGCAGGGCACCCAAGTCGGCGCGGTCGGCAAGCCGCAGCTCGCCGCCCTCATCGACCAGGCTCTCTGACCCTGCCCTGCCCGCCGGGCAAGGCCCTTGCCGCCTGCCCGGCCTGAACGATCCCGGCGCGACGCGCTTGCATCCGTCTCCGCGCGGATGCTAATTTCGACCCACGCCAAGCGCCCGCTGCTTCCGCAGCCCCTGTCGCCGGCGTGATCCCACCCTATTCCTTACGACGCCCGCGAATCCGCCGGGCGCTCGCCCGCGAGGACTTCCCGCTTGTCAGACGACACCCAGACCCCCGAGGCTCCGGCGCCCAAGCGTCGCAGCCGCACCCCCAAGGCGCGTGCGGAAAACGGCGCCGACGTGCAGCCTTCCCTGATCGAAAACGCATCCGATTCCGCCCCGGCACCGGCCCCCGCGCCTGCACCGGCGGCCGCTCCGGCTGCGGAAAACCCGACGCCCGCCCCGGCCGCAACGCCCGCGCCCGCGCCCGCGCCCGCACCCGCTTCCGCCGACGCCGGCGATAACGGCGGCGACGCCTCCGACGGCGACACCCAAGGCAGCCATTCCCGCGATGGCGGCGAGCGCCGCGGCAACAACCGCCGCGAGCGCTTCAAGAACCGTCGCGATCGCCAGCGCGAACGCCAGCGCGATCATGGCTTCCCCGACGACGGCGGCCCGCAGGAGCCCTTCGTGCCGCGCCCGCATCCGCAGGTGCCGGAAGGCTTCCCGACCTATTCGCTGTCCGACCTCAAGCGCATGCCCGCGCCCAAGCTGCTCGACATCGCCGAACAGCTGCAGATCACCGATGGCGTCGCCCGCGCCCGCAAGCAGGACATCATCTTCGCCCTGCTGAAGGTGCTGACCCGCCACGGCGAAGGCGTCGCCGCCGACGGCGTACTGGAAATCCTGCCGGACGGCTTCGGCTTCCTGCGCGCGGCCGAGGCTTCGTATCTCGCCGGCCCGGACGACACCTACATCTCGCCGAGCCAGATCCGCCGCTTCAACCTGCGCACCGGCGACCACATCGCCGGCCGCATCCGCTGGCCGAAGGACGGCGAACGCTACTTCGCGCTCAACATCGTCGACACCATCAACGGCGAGCCGATCGAGGCCTCGAAGAACAAGACGCTGTTCGAGAACCTCACGCCGCTGTTCCCGCGCAAGCGCTTCAAGCTGGAGCGCGGCGATGGTTCCAGCGAGGACATCACCGGCCGCATCCTTGATCTCATGGCGCCGCAGGGCAAGGGCCAGCGCTCGCTGATCGTCAGCCCGCCCAAGGCCGGCAAGACGATGATGATGCAGCAGATCGCCACCGCGATCACCACCAATCATCCGGAAGTGCACCTGATCGTGCTGTTGATCGACGAGCGCCCGGAGGAAGTGACCGAGATGCAGCGCACCGTGCGCGGCGAGGTCATTTCATCCACCTTCGACGAACCGGCCGCGCGCCACGTGCAGGTCGCCGAGATGGTGATCGAACGCGCCAAGCGCCTGGTCGAGCACAAGAAGGATGTCGTCATCCTGCTCGACTCGATCACCCGTCTCGCCCGCGCCTACAACAACGTGCTGCCCTCCAGCGGCAAGGTGCTGACCGGCGGCGTGGACGCCAATGCGATGCATCGCCCGAAGCGCTTCTTCGGCGCCGCGCGCAACGTGGAGGAAGGCGGCTCGCTGACCATCATCGCCACCGCGCTGGTCGACACCGGCAGCGCGATGGACAAGGTGATCTACGAAGAGTTCAAGGGCACCGGCAACAGTGAAATCCACCTCGACCGCCGCATCACCGAGAAGCGCGTGTACCCGGCGATCGGCGTGAACCTCTCCGGCACCCGCCGCGAGGACCTGCTGATCGAGCCCGACCTGCTGCAGAAGATCTGGATCCGCGCAAGCTCATCCACCCGATGGACGAGATCGCGGCGATGGAATTCCTGCTCGACAAGATGAAGCAGACCAAGAGCAACGACGAGTTCTTCAGCTCGATGAAGCGCTGAACCCGGAAGCCCGCTGCAAACGGAACGCCCCGCGAATGCGGGGCGTTTTCGT
>JAEXAG010000055.1 GCA_023394655.1 Pseudomonadota bacterium | reverse complement strand
CCCAGATGAAGAAGCCCGTCCGTGTTGCCGTCACCGGCGCCGCCGGCCAGATCGGCTATGCCCTGTTGTTCCGCATTGCTTCCGGCGAAATGCTCGGCAAGGACCAGCCGGTCATCCTGCAGATGCTCGAACTCCCGCTCGAAAAGGCGCAGGCCGCGCTCAAGGGCGTGATGATGGAGCTCGAGGACTGCGCGTTCCCGCTGCTGGCCGGCATGGTCGGCACCGATGACCCGGAAGTCGCGTTCAAGGATGCCGATTACGCCCTGCTGGTCGGCGCGATGCCGCGCGGCCCGGGCATGGAGCGCAAGGACCTGCTGCTGAAGAACGCCGAGATCTTCACCGTCCAGGGCAAAGCGCTGAACAAGGTGGCCAGCCGCGACGTCAAGGTGATCGTGGTCGGCAACCCGGCCAACACCAATGCCTACATCGCCATGAAGTCGGCGCCGGACCTGCCGGCGAAGAACTTCACCGCGATGCTGCGCCTGGACCACAACCGCGCGCTGTCGCAGCTGGCCAACAAGGCCGGCGTGGCCGTGGCCGACATCGAGAAGCTGGTGGTGTGGGGCAACCACAGCCCGACGATGTACCCGGATTACCGCTTCGCCACCGCGAACGGCGAATCGCTGAAGGAGAAGATCGACGACGCCGAATGGAACGCGAACGATTTCATCCCGACCGTCGGCAAGCGCGGTGCGGCGATCATCGCGGCCCGCGGCCTGTCCTCGGCGGCGTCGGCCGCCAATGCCGCCATCGACCACATGCGTGACTGGGCGCTCGGCACCGGCGGCAAGTGGGTGACCATGGGCGTGCCCAGCGATGGCAGCTACGGCGTGCCGGAAGGCGTGATCTACGGTGTGCCGGTGACCTGCGCCAACGGCGAATACACCGTGGTCAAGGACCTGCCGGTCGATGATTTCAGCCGCGCCGCGATGGACCACACCCTGGCCGAGCTGGAAGAAGAGCGCGCGGGCGTCGCCCACCTGCTCTGAGCCGCTCGCCATGGGCGCGACGATGCCACGCCTTCCCGACCCGAGCGGGAGCGTGGCATCGTCCGTTCCGGGCCCGGGTTGCACCTGCACGAAAGCCGATGGCGGTGCCGATTGCCGTGGATGAGCCGCATATCCACCATCGGGATGCCCATCTGCTGGTGGTGGAAAAGCCCCACGGCCTGCTGACCGTGCCGGGCCGTTTGCCCGGGAACCGGGACAGCGTGGCCACCCGCATGCAGGAACGGTTTCCGCAAGCCCGCATCGTCCATCGCCTGGACCAGGTCACCAGCGGCCTGCTGCTGCTGGCGCTGGATGCGGAAAGCCAGCGCGCGTTGTCCATGCAGTTCGAGCGCCGCGAGGTGCAAAAGCGCTACGTGGCGGATGTCGAAGGCCAGCCGGTCCAGTTGGCTGGTGAAATCGCGCTGCCGCTGCGCTGCGATTGGCCGAACCGGCCGCGCCAGATCGTCGATCCCGTCGCCGGCAAGCCTTCGCTGACGCGCTGGCGGGTGATCCGCCGCGATGGCCCGCATTGCCGTATGCAGCTCGAACCCGTCACCGGTCGCAGCCACCAGTTGCGGGTGCACCTGGCCAGCATCGGCCACCCCATCGTCGGCGACGTGTTCTATGGTGCGGCCGAAGCCACTCGCGTCCACCTGCATGCCGAGAGCCTGCGGTTCCGGCATCCGGCTTCGGGCGAGTGGATGGCATTCCAATCCGCGACGCCATTCTGATCGGGAAGCCGTCGGGTTGCCGCCGGAAACCGCCCATTCATCCGGGTGAAATCTTCTTCATGCAAGGTGTGCAAGACGGGAGTAGGCTGATTTGGCCCAATGACGGGTTCAGGGGAAAGGAACGGGGGAGATGGGATGAAAAAAATGCTTTTTTCCGCCGTGGCCATGATGGCTGTCGCTGCCCCGCTGCAAGCGGCGGATCCGGGACCGGTCGTGGGCGGCCAGCTGGATCACGTGCGCAGCCAGATGCGCGATTCGGGATACCGCGAAACGCACGAGCAGAAGATCGGTTCGCTGCGCAGCGGGGACAACGCGCGTTTCGAAGTGCGCCTGCGCGAAGGGACCAGTTATAGGATCGTCGCTGTCTGTGATGAAGACTGCGATGACCTCGACATGATCCTGTACGACGAAAACGGCAACGAAATCGACAGCGATCGCGCGGATGACTCGATCCCGATCGTCGAAGTCTCGCCGCGCTGGGACGGCAAGTTCGAGGTGCGCGTCAACATGGCCTCCTGCAACATCGCACCCTGCCAGTACGGCGTGATGGTGATGGGCCGCTGATCCGGCTGCGACATCGATAGGCATCAATGCGCCGCCCCCCGGGGCGGCGTGTTCGTCTGCAGGTCACGGCACGCCTGCGACCAAAGTCCGAATGAAGACCGCGATGGCTGCCGCTAGGCTTGGGTGATCGATCTCCCGAGGAGCCGGCGTCATGCGTTACGAGGAATTCCATCAGCGCTCCATCGACGATCCGGAGGGCTTCTGGGCCGAGCAGGCCAAGGCCATCGATTGGCACGTGCCGCCCCGCCACATCCTGGAATACGACGATCCGCCGTTCCGGCGCTGGTTCGCCGGCGGCCGCACCAATCTCTGCCACAACGCGGTGGATCGCCACCTGGAGGCGCGCGGCGGGCAGCTCGCGCTGGTCGGCTGGTCCAGCGAGACCGGACAGGTGCGCGAGCTCAGTTACCGCGAGCTGCATCGCGAGGTGAGCACGTTCGCCGCGGTGCTGCAGTCGCTGGGCGTGGGCAAGGGCGATCGGGTGGTGATCTACATGCCGCACACGGTGGAGGCGGCGATCGCGATGCTCGGCTGCGCGCGCATCGGTGCGGTGCATTCCGTGGTGTTCGGGGGCTTCGCGGCACACAATCTCGCCCTGCGCATCGACGATGCCAAGCCGAAGGTGCTGGTCTGTGCCGACGCCGGCATGCGCGGCGGCAAGGTGATCGCGCTCAAGCCGCTGGTGGATGCCGCGCTGGCGGAATCCGTGCATCCACCGGCCCGCGTGCTGGTGATGGATCGCGGGCTGCTGCCGGGGATCGCGATGCAGCCCGGGCGCGACATCGATTACGCCACCATCGCCAGCGACCACGCGGATGCCGAGGTGCCGGTGACGTGGCTGGAATCCAACGAGCCGAGCTACATCCTCTATACCTCGGGCACCACCGGGAAGCCCAAGGGCGTGCAGCGCGATGTCGGCGGCTACGCGGTGGCGCTGGCCTTGTCGATGTGGTCGATCTACGACATCCGCGCCGGACAGGTGATGTTCTCCACGTCCGACATCGGTTGGGTGGTCGGGCATTCCTACAATGTGTACGGGCCGCTGATCGCCGGCGCGACCTCGATCCTCTACGAAGGCCTGCCGACCGATCCCGACCCCGGCATCTGGTGGCGCATCTGCGAACGCTACCGGGTACGCACGATGTTTTCCTCACCGACCGCGGTGCGCGTGCTGAAAAAGCACGATCCGCGCTGGCTGCGCGAAGCCGACCTGTCGGAGCTGAAGTACCTGTTCCTGGCCGGCGAGCCGCTGGACGAGCCAACCGCGCAGTGGATCGGACAGGCACAGGGCAAGCCGGTGATCGACAACTACTGGCAGACCGAAACCGGCTGGCCGGTGCTGTGCCTGATGCCGGGGGTGGACATGAAGCCGGTCAAGCTGGGCTCGCCCGGCCTGCCGGCACCCGGCTACCGCCTGCGGGTGATCGACGAGACCAGCGGCGAAGAGGCCCGGCCCGGCGAGAAGGGCGTGCTGGTGATCCAGCCGCCGCTGCCGCCGGGCTGCCTGACCACGATATGGGGCAACGATGCGCGCTTCCGGGCCGGCTATTTCAGCCACTTCCGCGAGCTGCTGTATTCCTCGCTGGATTGGGCGATCCGCGATGCCGACGGCTACACCTTCATCCTCGGCCGCACCGACGACGTGATCAATTGCGCCGGGCACCGGCTGGGCACGCGCGAGATCGAGGAATCGGTCAGCACCCATCCGGACGTGGCCGAGGCGGCCGTGGTCGGCGTGCACGACGAGCTGAAGGGCCAGGTGCCGGTGGTGTTCGCCACGCTGAAACGGTCGGTGGCGCCGGACGAGGCGCGACGGCTGGAGCAGGAAATGCAGCAGCGCGTCTCGGAGCAGCTCGGCGCGGTGGCGCGTCCGGCGGCGATCCACGTGGTGGGCCCGCTGCCGAAGACCCGTTCGGGCAAGCTGCTGCGGCGCTCGCTGCAGGCATTGGCCGAGCATCGCGATCCGGGCGATCTTTCCACGCTCGACGATCCGGCCGCGCTGGACGAAATCCGCCGCGTGCTGGAGGCGGCTGCCGGCTGAGCGTCGGGCGCGATGCCCGCATCGCCTAAAATGAGCCTTTCACCGCAGGAGTCCGCATGAGTCATCCCGCTTCCGCCGGCGCGCGTTTCCGCGCCGCACTCGCCGCCGAAAGCCCCTTGCAGGTGATCGGTGCGATCAACGCCAACCACGCGCTGCTGGCCCGCCGCGCCGGCTACAAGGCGATCTATCTCTCCGGCGGCGGCGTCGCCGCGGGCTCGCTGGGCCTGCCGGATCTCGGCATCAACACGCTGGAAGACGTGCTGATCGACACCCGCCGCATCACCGATGTCTGCGACCTGCCGCTGATGGTGGACATCGACACCGGCTTCGGCCCGAGCGCGTTCAACATCGAGCGCACCATCAAGTCGCTGATCAAGGCCGGTGCCGCCGCCTGCCACATCGAGGACCAGGTGGGCGCCAAGCGCTGCGGCCATCGTCCCGGCAAGGAGATCGTGACCCAGGGCGAGATGGTGGATCGGGTCAAGGCCGCGGCGGATGCGAAGACCGATCCCGATTTCTTCCTGATCGCGCGCACCGATGCGATCCAGGTCGATGGCGTGGATGCCGCGATCGAGCGCGCCATCGCCTGCGTCGAGGCCGGCGCCGACGGCATCTTCGCCGAGGCCGCCTACGACCTCGACACCTACCGCCGCTTCGTCGATGCGGTGAAGGCGCCGGTGCTGGCCAACATCACCGAGTTCGGCAAGACCCCGCTGTTCAGCCGCGACGAGCTGGCCTCGGCCGGCGTCGCCATCCAGCTGTATCCGCTGTCGGCGTTCCGCGCCGCCAACAAGGCCGCCGAAGCGGTGTACGAAGCGATCCGTCGCGACGGCCACCAGAAGGCCGTGGTCGATGCCATGCAGACCCGCGAGGAACTCTACGACCGCATCGGCTACCACGCGTTCGAACAGAAGCTCGATGCGCTGTTCGCCCAGAAGAAGTGAACCGGAGAACATGATGAGCAAGAGCAAGACCCCGTCCGAGGCCGCCGCGCCGGCTGCCCCCAAGGTCAAGAAATCCGTCGCCCTGTCGGGCACCGCCGCGGGCAACACCGCGCTGTGCACGGTCGGCCGCACCGGCAACGACCTGGCCTATCGCGGCTACGACATCCACGATCTCGCCACCAAGTCGAGCTTCGAGGAAGTCGCGCACCTCTTGGTGCACGGCAGCCTGCCCACGGCCTCGCAGCTGAAGGCGTACAAGACCAAGCTGCGCCGCCTGCGCGGCCTGCCGGCGATCGTCACCGACGCGCTGGAACTGGTGCCGGCCAACGCGCACCCGATGGACGTACTGCGTACCGGCTGCTCGGTGCTCGGCACCGTGCTGCCCGAGCGCGAAGGCCATCCGGCCGCGGAAGCGCGCGACATCGCCGACCGGCTGATCGCCAGCTTCGGCTCGATGCTGCTGTACTGGTGGCATTTCACCCGCAACGGCCGCCGCATCGATTGCGAGACCGACGACGACTCCGTCGCCGCGCATTTCCTGCACCTGCTGCACGGCGAGAAACCGAGCGACCTGCACGCCGAAGCGCTCGACAAGTCGCTGATCCTCTACGCCGAGCACGAGTTCAACGCGTCCACCTTCACCGCGCGCGTCATCGCCGGCACCGGCAGCGACCTGTACTCCTGCATCACCGGCGCGATCGGTGCCCTGCGCGGACCCAAGCATGGCGGCGCCAACGAAGTGGCGATGGACATCATCAGCCGCTACGGCAATGCCGACGACGCCGAGGCCGACATCAGGGCGCGCATGGAGCGCAAGGAAATCATCATCGGCTTCGGCCATCCGGTGTACACGGTGGGCGATCCGCGCAACCCGATCATCAAGAAGCTCAGCCAGAAGCTCTGCAAGGACGGCGGCAACCCGACGCTGTTCGATGTCAGCGAGCGCATCGAGACGCTGATGATGGACACCAAGAAGATGTTCCCGAACCTCGACTGGTACAGCGCCAGCGCCTATCACATGATGGGCGTTCCGACCCCGATGTTCACCCCGCTGTTCGTCATCGCGCGCACCACCGGTTGGTCGGCGCACGTGATCGAGCAGCGCGAGGACGGCAAGATCATCCGCCCGAGCGCCAACTACATCGGCCCGGAAGATCGCAAGTACGTGCCGCTTTCCAAGCGCGGTTGATCCGCGGCCACGCGGGGCAAGCGACGGCGGTGGCAGTGATGCCGCCGCCGTTCCGTTTCGGGGCGACTACAGCGACAGCGCCAGGCGCGTCCCCAGTTCGATGGCGCGCTTGGCATCCAGTTCCGCGGCCACGTCGGCGCCACCGATGACATGGGTTTCGATGCCGCTGCCGGCCAGCGCATCGGCCAGCCCGCGGCGTGGCTCCTGTCCGGCGCAGACCACCACGTGGTCCACCGGCAGGAGCTGTTCGCTGCCATCCACCGCGATCAACAGGCCATCGGCCTGCATGCCGCGGTATTCGACACAACCGAGCATGTGGACGCGCTTGGCCTTCAGGGTGGCGCGATGGATCCAGCCGGTCGTCTTGCCGAGCCGCTTGCCGGGACGTCCCGGGCTGCGCTGCATCAGCCAGAGCTCGCGCGCGGCGGCGTCGGGCTTCGGCGTCACGAGCGAACCGGCGCTTTCGAAGGACGAATCGACGCCCCATTCGCGCATCCACGCCTCGCGGTCCAGGCTGTGCGAAGGCGCATCGCCCTGTGCGAGGAACTCGGCCACGTCGAAGCCGATGCCACCCGCGCCGATGATCGCCACCCGGCGGCCGGGCACGACCCGGCCCTGCAGCACATCGAGGTAGCCGACCACGCGCGGATCGTCGGCACCGGGGAAGTGCACGTTGCGCGGTGTCACGCCGGTGGCGACGACCACCGCATTGAAGCCCGCGAGCATCCCGGCATCCACTTCCGTCGAGAGCCGCAGGCCGACGCCGGTTTCCTCGATGCGCTGGCTGAAATATCGCAGGG
Organism: Pseudomonadota bacterium; assembly: GCA_023394655.1. GTDB lineage: Bacteria > Pseudomonadota > Gammaproteobacteria > Xanthomonadales > Xanthomonadaceae > Solilutibacter. Next base: position 1,215 of record JAEXAG010000055.1, on the reverse strand, counting down.
TTTCGGCGAACTCCTCCTTGCCCGGGATGCGCATCGCCAGATTGAACTGGCCGCCGATGCGGTCCGCCGCATCGAACAGGGTGACCTCGTGGCCGCGCTCGGCCGCTGTGGTGGCGCAGGCAAGGCCGGCCGGTCCCGCGCCGACCACCGCGACGCGGCGCTTGCGCGTGGCCGGCGTGATGGCGAACTCCGCCTCGCGGCAGGCGCGCGGATTGACCAGGCAGCTGGCCTCGCGATTCTCGAACACATGGTCGAGGCAGGCCTGGTTGCAGGCGATGCAGGTGTTGATGCGCGATGCCTGCCCGGCACGCGCCTTGTTCGCCCACTCGGGATCGGCCAGCAGCGGGCGCGCCATCGAAACCATGTCGGCTTCGCCGCGCGCCAGCACGCCTTCGGCCACGTCCGGCATGTTGATGCGGTTGGTGGCGACCAGCGGCAAGCCGACGTGCGGCCGGAGCTTGGCGGTGACGCCGGTGAAGGCGGCGCGCGGTACCGAGGTGGCGATGGTGGGGATGCGTGCCTCGTGCCAGCCGATCCCGGTGTTGATGAGGGTGGCGCCGGCGGCCTCGACGGCGCGTGCCTGGGCGACGATTGCCGGCCAATCGTTGCCGCCTTCGACCAGGTCGAGCATCGACAGTCGATAGATGAGGATGAAATCCGGTCCGCAGGCCTCGCGCACGCGGCTGACGATTTCCACCGCGAAGCGCATCCGGTTCTGGACGCTGCCGCCCCAGGCATCGCGGCGATCGTTGGTGCGTGGCGCGGTGAACTGGTTCAGCAGGTAGCCTTCGCTGCCCATGATCTCCACGCCGTCGTAGCCGGCCTCGCGGGCGAGTTTCGCGCTGCGGACGAAGGCGGCGATCTGCCGTTCGATGCCGGCCGCGGAAAGTGCACGCGGCTTGAATGGCGTGATCGGCGATTGCGTGGCGCTGGCGCCGACGATCAGCGGGTGGTAGCCGTAGCGTCCCGTGTGCAGCAGCTGCATGCAGATGCGCGCGCCGTGTGCATGCGCCGCATCGGTGACGCGGCGATGGCGGGTGCGCTGCCAAGGCCAGCGCATGGTGCCGGAGAACGGCTTCACCCAGCCAGCGAGGTTGGGAGAAAAGCCGCCGGTGACGATCAGCCCGACGCCGCCGGCGGCGCGCTCGGCGAAGTAAGCCGCCAGCCGGCCGAAATCGCGTCCGCGATCTTCCAGCCCCGTGTGCATCGAGCCCA
>JAEXAG010000036.1 GCA_023394655.1 Pseudomonadota bacterium | reverse complement strand
AGGTTGTAGCGGCTGGCCATGGTGTAACCGTAGGCGCCGGCATCGGCGACCAGCATCACGTCGCCCTCGGCAGTCGCGGCGGGCAGGTCGCGGCCGAGGCCCAGCACATCGCTGCTTTCGCAGATGGGGCCGACCACGTCGAACGGCAACATGGTCGCGTCGCCCAGCCGCGAAAGGTTGTGGATGTCGTGCCAGGCGTCGTACAGCGCCGGTCGGATCAGGGCATTCATGCCGGCATCCAGGCCGACGCGGCGAACACCCTCCTTCTCGACCACCTGGGTGACGCGCGCCAGCAGCACGCCGCATTGCGCCACCAGATAGCGGCCCGGTTCGATCGCCACCGCGTAGCGCGGGAAATCGGCCTTGACCGCGGCCAGCGCCTCGGCCCAGGCGGACAGATCGAATTCCACGTCGTCGGCGTGGTACGGAATCGGCAAGCCACCGCCGATGTCCAGCGTGTCGATGGTGCCGATGCTGTCCGCGAGCGTCGCCAGCTCCGCATGCACCTCCGCCCAGTGCGCCGGCGATTCGATGCCGCTGCCCAGGTGTGCATGAAGTCCCGAGACGGTCGCACCGAGATCCCGCGCGGTACGCAGGAATTCATCGAGCTTGGCCAAGGGCAGGCCGAACTTCGATTCGCTGCCACCGGTCACCACCTTGGCGTGGTGGCCGGCACCGCGACCGAGATCCACGCGCAGCCAGATGCTGCGGTCGCGGAACAGTTCCGGCCAGCGCTGCAGGACTTCGAGGTTGTCCAGCGTCACCCGCACGCCACGCGCCATCGCGGCGGCATATTCGGCGCGCGGCGCGAAGCTCGGGGTGAACAGCACGCGCCCGGGTTCGAGGCCGGGGACGCTCGCGAAGACGTGCTCCAGCTCGGCGGCGGACACGCACTCCAGCCCGAAGCCGCGAGCATGCAGTTCGCGCAGCAACACCGGATGGGAATTGGCCTTGATCGCGTAGAAGTGATGATCGACGGCACTGATCGCGCGCAGCCGATCGGCCTGCGCCCGCAGCGTCGGCAGGTGGTAGACGTAACGCGGGGTGCCGGTGTCGGCGAGCGCCATCAGCGCATCGCGGCGCCCGGCCCACCATGCCGGCACCGGCTCCGGTGCACCCTCGGCGAGATGGCGCCAGCTCGGACCGAACACGCCCGCCTCGCGGATCGGCATCGCGCCGCTCCTCATCAGCTCCGCGTGGATGACCGGGATCAGGCCGTCGGCATCCGCCTCGTCGATCACGAAGGTGAGATTGAGATCGTTGGAGGATTGCGAGATCAGGTGCACGCGCTCGCGCCCGAACGTCGCCCACACGTCGGAAAGCTTGTGCAGCAGCGAACGCATGCCGCGGCCGACCAGGGTGATGGCCGCGCATGGCGCGATGATCTTGACCCGGCAAACCTGCGAGAGATCCTCCGACAGCCGCGAGAGCACGTCGGTGGTCATCAGGTTCTCGCTCGGATCCAGCGAGACGGTGACGTTGGTTTCCGAAGAGCCGAGCATGTCCACCGAAAGGCCGTTGCGCTTGAATCGCTCGAAGACATCGGCGAGGAAGCCGACCTGCTGCCACATGCCGATGGACTCCATCGACACCAGCACGATGCCGTTGCGGCGGCTGATCGCCTTCACCCCCGGGACGGTGGTGGCGCTGGAATCGATTTGCGTGCCCGGCAGTCCGGGGCGCTCGGTATCGAGGATCGCCATCGGCACGCGCGCGTCGCGGCAAGGCCCGATCGAGCGCGGATGCAGCACCTTGGCACCGGTGGTGGCGATTTCCTGGGCTTCGGCGTAATCCAGCCGCGCCAGCAGGCGGGCTTCGGGCACCTCGCGCGGATTGGCGCTGAACATGCCCGGCACGTCGGTCCAGATTTCGACCCGGCGGGCGCCGAGCAGCGCACCGAAACAGGCGGCCGAAGTGTCCGACCCGCCGCGGCCGAGCACCGCGGTGCCGCCATCGGCATGGCGGGCGATGAAGCCTTGCGTCAACAGCATGCGGTTGGGTTGGGCGGTGAACCGCCCGAGCCAGTCGGCATCGGGATCGCGCCGGCAATTCACCGAGAGACGTCGCGCCCAATCGCTCTGGATCGGCATGTCGATCGCATCGAGCCATTCGCGTGCATCACACCAGCCGCAATCCAGCCCCTGCGCCGAAAGATAGGCCGCGCCGAGCGTGGAGGAAAGCAGTTCGCCCTGCGCCAGCACTTCGGCCTGCCAGGCGAGATCGCGACTGGCGGCGCGCGGGTCCTCGCCCAGCGCCCGCAGCGTGGCAAGGCGCTCGCCCAGCACGGCCTCGGCATCCAGTTCGAGCTCTACGGCGAAGGCGCGATGGCGGGCTTCGAGCGCGGCGATGCGGCCACCGATGTCGTCGCCCGAGGCGACCCCCTGCAGTTCGTTGGTCACGCCCGAAAGCGCCGAGACGACCACGAGCACGCGGGCATCCTGTGCGCGTCCGGAAGCAATCCGCCCGATGTTGTCCCAGCGCGAGCGGCGCGAGACGCTGGTACCACCGAACTTGAGGACCACCCAAGGGGCGGCGGCAGGGGAATACGACATCTAGAATGTCCGCACAGCCGGCCGTTCCGGCGAATGCGACATTCTAATGACCAAACCCCACCGCCGCCCGCGTCCCTACGTGCAGGCCGACGTGTTCGCCGACCGGCCCGGCGCCGGCAACCCGCTGGCCGTCGTGCTCGATGCCGAAGGCCTTTCCGACGAACAGATGCAGGCCATCGCACGCTGGACGCGCCTGCCTGAAACCACCTTCGTGCTGCCGCCGGTCGATCCGGAGACCAGCTACCGCATCCGCATGTTCAGCCCGCGCCGCGAAGTGCCCTTCGCCGGCCATCCGAGCGTCGGCACCGCCCATGCCGTGCTCGATGCCGGCCTCGCCGTGCCCCGCGACGGACTGCTGGTGCAGGATGGCGCCGCCGGCAAGCTGCCGCTGCGGGTCAATGGCGAAGGCCCGACCCGGACGATCGCCGTGCGCACCCCCCGGGCATCGCTGGTGGAAACCGCCAGCGCGGACGATCCGCGCCTGGCCGCCGCACTTGCCGGGCTGCCGCTCGGCCAGCTGCCGCCGGCACTGATGGATGGCGGCCGCCGCTGGTGGCTGGTGGAACTGGCGGACGAAGCCGGCCTGCGCGCGGCTTCCCCAAACTGGGAGGCGATCTCGCGGCTGGCGGAAGACACCGGCAGCATGGGCGTATGCGTGTACGCACGCAGCAACGACCCGGTGCATTACCTTGCCGTCCGAGCCTGGGTCGGCGCGCCCGCGCAGTTCGAGGATGCGGCATCCGGGGCCGCCAACGCGACGCTCGCTGCCTGGCTGGCCTCGCAGGGCGCGCTGCCCGGCGATGGCGGTTTCTATCGCGTCAGCCAGGGCCGCGAAGTGGGCTTCGACGCGATCATCGAACTCACCGTCGATGCCGATGGCGATGTCTGGTCGGGTGGCCGCATCGCGCGCGTGGTCGAGGGGACCATCGGCTGGGATTGATCACGGCGCGAGCGCACCGAACACGAAGAAGGCCGGGATCGCCCCGGCCTTCCTCGTTTCCGGCAAAGTGCCGGGACGCTCATTCCGGCCGCACGTCCACGCGGACCCGCACGCGTTCGCCGGGATGGCGATCCATCCGCGAGGTATAGCGGCGACCGTTGTACTCGTAGGTCACGTCATAGGCCTCGCCGTGGGCCGCCTGACCGTAGCCGGGATTGCCGCGGCCATCCACCGGCACCGGATCGCAGACGGTGACCTGCCCGCGCGGTGTCGGTCGCGTCGCCTGGTCGTAGATCTCGCGGCCGGCCATGCCACCCACCATCGAGCCGAGCGCGGAGGTCGCGTAACGGCCGGAGCCGCCGCCGACCTTGCTGCCGAGCACGGCACCGAGGACGCCGCCCACCACCGTCGCCACCTGACGCCCGGTTTCGCTGCCGCCACTGCGATAGCCGTCGCGATAGGGATCATTGCGGTACGGCTCGTAGTGGTCGCGATAGCCATCGACCGGGCCTTCGTCGCGCGTGTAGCAGCGTTGTCCCTGGCTGCCGTAGCCGGAGCGCGAATCCGTCACCGCCACGCGCTGGACCTGCACCACACGCGCCCAGTCGTACTGGGCGGAGGCGGCGGCTTCCACGGGCTGCGCCTGGGGATCGACCACGAAACCGATCGACTGCGCGGCCAGCAGGCCGGGCGTCGCCAGCATGGCGGTGGCCAGCAGCGAAGGCAGGAAATTGCGGACGCTCATTTCGACTCTCCAGGCACGCTCGGTGCAACGCCACCAAAGTTGGCTTCGACGCGCCCAATCACGGCTGAATCCGCAGCCGCCCGATGCCCGCCATTCACCTCCCGGAAGCCGGTCTTGCGCGCCCAATCCGGCCTCCTAATGCGGAAACGGCTTGGCCGAAGTCGAAAACAGGCGGAAAATCGCGAAAAAAGCCGCTGAAACCCGGCAAGACCGCTTGGCGAGCGGATTCGGTTGCAATACATTGGGGTGCCGGTGCATGCCGCGCATCATCCACACCATTCACAGGAACGTCAGACCCATGGCCACGAAGAAAGCCGCTGCCGCCAATAAGGTTGCTGCCCCGAAGAAAGCCGCGCCGAAGAAGGCCGCCGCCAAGACGATGAAGCCGATCCAGGAAACGCTGAGCAAGTCGGCGCTGATCGCCCACATTGCCGGCTACACCGAAGTCGCCCCGAAGGACGTGCGTGCCGTGCTCGGCGCGCTGGAAGACACCATCCACGCCTCGGTTTCGAAGAAGGGTGCCGGCAGCTTCAACCTGCCCGGCCTGTTCAAGATCACCACCAAGGAAAAGCCCGCCGTGCGCGCCGGCATGCGCAAGAACCCCTTCACCGGCGAAATGGTGATGGGCAAGGCCAAGCCGAAGTCGGTGCAGGTCAAGGTGCGTCCGCTGAAGAAGCTGAAGGACGCGGCCATCTGAGCCACGCCCGCCCGATCCGTCCAGGGAAGCCGGCATCCGCGAGGGTGCCGGCTTTTTCATGCCAGGCCGGCTGTCAAGATTGTCCGCGGCCCCGATGCCGCCTAACCTGAGGGACGCCCTCGCCCGCCGGCAGCCCATGTCGCCACGTTTCGCCCATCTGCAGCTTCACAGCGAATACTCGCTGGCCGACTCCACCGTCCGCATCAAGGAACTGGTGGCCGCGGCGGCGAAACGCGGCGTCCCGGCACTGGCGGTGACCGACCGCAACAACCTGTTCGCGCTGGTCAAGTTCTTCCGCGCGGCCGAAGGCGCGGGCATCAAGCCGATCGCCGGCGCCGACCTCGCCATCGGCGCACCCGGCGAGCCACTGCACTGGCTCACCCTGCTCTGCCGCGACAACGGCGGTTACAAGGCGCTATCGCGGCTGATCTCGCGGGCGTGGATGGAGGGCCATCGCAGCGAAGGCGTGGCGATCGCGCCGCACTGGCTGGACGAGGACGACCTGTCCGGCCTGTTCGCCATCGCCGGGCGCAGTTCGCTGGCCGGGCTCCAGGTGGCCGGCAACCGCCACGACCATGCCGAGGCCGCATTGCACGACCTGCAATCACGCTTCGGCGACCGACTCAACCTCGCCATCGCCCGCACCGGCCGCGAGGGCGAGGAGGCCTTCAACGGCTTCGCGATGGCGATGTCCTCGAAACTCGGCATCCCGCTCATCGCCAGCAACGACGTGCGCTTCATCGATGCCGACGGCTTCGACGCCCACGAAGCGCGCGTGTGCATCGCCTCCGGCCGCGTGCTCGACGACCCCAAGCGCCCGCGTGATTACAGCGACCAGCAGTACCTGAAATCCGCGGAAGAAATGGTCGCCCTGTTCGCCGACGCGCCGGACGCCGTCGAGAACACCCTGCGGCTGGCCGAACGCTGCAACGTCAGCCTCAATCTCGGCACCTACTTCCTGCCCGATTTCCCGGTGCCGGACGAACACACGCTGGCCAGCTGGATCCGGACGCAGGCCGCCGAAGGCCTTGCCGCGCGATTGGAAAAGCAGCCGCTGGCCCCCGGCAAGACCCGCGAGGAATACGACGCCCGCCTGACCCGCGAACTGGATGTCATCATCCAGATGGGATTCCCCGGCTACTTCCTGATCGTGGCCGACTTCATCAACTGGGGGAAGCAGCACGGCATCCCGGTCGGGCCGGGGCGCGGCTCCGGCGCCGGCTCGCTGGTGGCGTGGGCGCTCGGCATCACCGATCTCGACCCGCTGCCCTACGACCTGCTGTTCGAGCGCTTCCTCAACCCCGAACGCGTGTCGATGCCGGACTTCGACATCGACTTCTGCATGGACCGCCGCGACGAGGTGATCGATTACGTCGCGCGCAAGTACGGCCGCGAGCGGGTCAGCCAGATCATCACCTACGGCACGATGGCAGCGAAGGCGGTGGTGCGCGATGCCGGCCGCGTGCTCGGCCACCCCTACGGCTTCGTCGATGGCATCGCCAAGCTGGTGCCGATGACGCTCGGCATCGGGCTGGAGGACGCGCTCGGCCGGACCGAGAAATCGCGCAAGGACGATGCCTGGCGCAGCGACGAGCTGATCGCGCGCTACCGCGACGAGGACGATGTCCGCGACCTGCTCGACCTGGCCCTGCAACTGGAGGACCTGACCCGCAACGCCGGCAAGCACGCCGGCGGCGTGGTGATCGCGCCCGAGCCGCTGGCCGAGTTCTGCCCGCTGTTCGCCGAACACGATGTCGATGGCCTCGGCAAGAACCCGGTGACCCAGTTCGACAAGGACGACGTGGAAGCGATCGGCCTGGTGAAGTTCGACTTCCTCGGCCTGCGCACGCTGACGATCATCGATTGGGCGGTCAAGGCGATCAACGCGCGGCGCGAAGCCGCGGGCGAGCCTGCGCTCGACATCGCCGCGCTGCCGCTGGACGACGCCGCCACCTACGAGCTGTTCGCGCGCGGCGACACGGTGGCGGTGTTCCAGTTCGAATCCCGCGGCATGCGCGAACTGCTCAAGCGCGCCCTGCCCGACCGCTTCGAGGATCTGATCGCGCTGGTCTCGCTGTACCGCCCCGGCCCGATGGACCTGATCCCGGACTTCATCGAGCGCAAGCACGGCCGCGCCGAGGTGGTGTATCCGCATCCGCTGCTGGAACCGGTGCTGGCCCCGACCTACGGCGTCGTGGTGTATCAGGAACAGGTGATGCAGACCGCCCAGATCCTGGCCGGCTACTCGCTCGGCGGTGCCGACCTGTTGCGTCGCGCGATGGGCAAGAAGAAGGTCGAGGAAATGGCGAAGGAGCGCGCCAAGTTCGAGGCCGGCGCGCTGGAAACCCATGCCATCGAGCCCAGGGTCGCCGGCCCGATCTTCGACCTGCTGGAAAAGTTCGCCGGCTACGGCTTCAACAAATCGCATGCCGCCGCCTACGCGCTGGTCAGTTACCAGACCGCCTGGCTCAAGGCGCATTACCCGGCCGAGTTCATGGCCGCGGTGCTGTCCTCCGACATGGACAACACCGACAAGGTGGTCGGCTTCCTGGACGAGGCGCGGGCGATCGGGCTCACCGTGCTGTCGCCGGACGTGAACGCCTCGGCCTACATGTTCGAAGCGGTGGACCCGAAGACGCTCCGCTACGGACTGGGCGCGGTGAAGGGCGTCGGTCGCGGCGCCTGCGAGGCGGTGATCGAAGCGCGGCTGAAGGATGGCGCCTTCTCCGACATCCTGGATTTCTGCAAGCGCGTGGAATCCACCAAGCTCAACCGGCGCACGCTGGAAGCGCTGGTCCACGCCGGCGCGCTCGATGCGCTGGGCCGCAACCGCCCTTCCCTGCTGCTGCAGCTGCCGGAGGCACTGAAGGCCACCGAGCAGCTCGCACGCGAACGCGAGGCCGGGCAAGTCTCGCTGTTCGGCGCGGCCGAGACCAGTGCGCCGGCCCTGGACATCGTGCTGCCGGAAACGGTGGACTGGCCGCTGGCCGAGAAGCTCCGCCACGAGCGCGAGACACTGGGCTTCTATCTTTCCGGCCATCCGATGGATCCCTACCGCGATGACCTTGTCGACGTGGTGGGCTTCCATCTCGGCCAGCTCGAGAAGATCTGGAGCGAACGCGCCGAGGACCGCAAGGGCGGCTGGCGTCCCGAGAAGACCGTCATCCTCGCCGGGCAGGTGACCGGCATGCGGCGCAAGGGCGAGTCGCAGGCCTTCGTCACGCTCGAGGATGGGCGCGGGCGCATCGAATGCGCGTTCTTCGCCGAGACGTTCACCGAATGCGCCGCACTCCTCACCCGCGACCGCATCCTGATCGTCGAAGGCGGCCTGCGCGAAGACGAGTTCTCCGGCGGCTTCAGCCTGCGCGCCCGCCGCTGCTGGGATTACCAGCAAGTCTGTGCCAGCCACGCGCTGAACCTGGCGCTCCGCGTGGACCTGCGGGTTCCCGGCGCGCTGGAAGCCGTGGAGGCGCTGCTGGCCCGGCATCGCCCGGGGCAGACGCCGATCCGCTTCGAGCTGTTGCGGGAAGGCGCGGCCGGCCAGCTCGATTTCGGCGGCGAAGGCGGCATCCGCCTCGATCAGGAGCTCGCCGCGACGCTGCGATCGATGCCCGGCGTGCTCGCCGTCAAGCCCGCCCTGGCCAAGCCCTGGGCCTGAGCACCGCCGCCCCGCACCTGCCGGGGCGTACGGAGCCCGCCGACCCATCCGCTAGAATCCCCACGTTTACCCCACGGTCCCGCGCATGAACCCCAACTACCTCGATTTCGAGCAGCCCATCGCCGACCTGGAAGCGAAGATCCGGGAGCTCCGGCAGGCCAGCGACGGTCAGGCGGTGGATATCGGCGAAGAAGTCCATGCACTGCAATCGAAGCTGCGCCAGCGCACGGCGGTGATCTTCCGCGACCTGTCGCCCTGGCAGGTCTCGCAGATGTCGCGCCATCCGATGCGGCCCTACACCAACGACTACATCAAGATCATGGCCAGCGAGTTCCAGGAGCTGGCCGGCGATCGCGCCTATTCCGACGATGCCGCCATCGTCGGCGGGCTTGGTCGCATCGATGGCCGCAGCGTCATGATCATCGGCCACCAGAAGGGCCGGGACACCAAGACCAAGGTGCGCCGGAACTTCGGCATGCCGCGCCCGGAGGGCTACCGCAAGGCACTGCGGCTGATGAAGATGGCCGAGCGCTTCGGCCTGCCGATCATCACCTTCATCGACACCCCGGGCGCCTATCCCGGCATCGGCGCCGAGGAGCGCGGCCAGAGCGAGGCGATCGCGCGCAACCTGCTGGAAATGGCCGAACTGCGCGTGCCGATCATCTGCAACGTGATCGGCGAAGGCGGCTCCGGCGGCGCGCTGGCGATCGGCGTCGGCGACGTGACCAACATCCTCGAATACGGCACCTACTCGGTGATTTCGCCCGAGGGCTGCGCCTCGATCCTGTGGAAGGACGCGGCCAAGGCCAAGGATGCCGCCGAGCAGATGGCCATCACCGCCAAGCGGCTCAAGCAGCTCGGGCTGGTGGACAAGGTGGTCCGCGAGCCGATCGGCGGCGCGCATCGCAATCCCCGGCAGATGGGCAAGCGCCTGAAGGCGGTCATCCTCAACCAGCTCGATGCGCTCTCGGCCCAGCCGGTGGAGCAACTGCTGGAACGTCGCTACCAGCGCCTGCGCGGCTATGGTGCCTACGCCTGAGGACGGCTCGCTGATCGACGATCCCGGCGCCGTGTCGATCCCGACGCCGGCCATTCCTC
>JAEXAG010000006.1 GCA_023394655.1 Pseudomonadota bacterium | reverse complement strand
TCGGCCACCGCGACGATCATCGTGGTGCTGCTCGGCTTCATCATCTTCGGTGGCGTCAAGCGCATCGCCAGCGTGGCCGAGTTCGTGGTGCCGTTCATGGCGCTGGCCTACATCCTGGTGGCGCTGGTCATCATGTTCCTCAACGCCGGCCAGCTCCCGGCGATGTGGTGGCTGATCATCAAGAGCGCGTTCGGTGCCGAGGCGGCGTTCGGCGCGATCCTGGGCCTGGCGATCGAATGGGGCGTGAAGCGCGGCATCTATTCCAACGAGGCCGGGCAGGGGACCGGGCCGCACCATGCCGCCGCCGCGGAGGTCTCGCATCCGGCCAAGCAGGGCCTGGTGCAGGCGTTCTCCGTGTACGTGGACACGCTGCTGGTGTGCTCGGCCACGGCGTTCATGATCCTCTCGACCGGCGCCTACAACGTCATCCGCCCGGACAAGATCGCCATCGTCGAGAACCTGCCGGGCGTGGTGGTCGGCCCCGGCTTCGCGCAGCATGCGGTGGAATCGGTGCTGCCGGGCTACGGTGCCGGCTTCGTCGCGATGGCGCTGTTTTTCTTCGCGTTCACCACGCTGTTGGCCTATTACTACATGGCCGAGACCAACATCGCCTACATCAACCGCAAGGTGCATCGGCCGTGGATGGTCTTCGCTCTGCGCATCGCGCTGCTGGCCGCGGTCACCTTCGGCGCCGTCCGTACCGCCGACATGGCCTGGACGCTCGGCGACATCGGCGTCGGCATGATGGCCTGGCTCAACATCGTCGCCATCCTCATCCTGCAGAAGCCGGCGCTGGCCGCGTTGCGGGATTACGAGTCGCAGAAGAAGGCGGGCATTGCCGAGCCGGAGTTCGATCCGGAGGCGCTGGGCATCCGCAACGCCGGATTCTGGGTGCGGCGTCTCCGCGGCAACAGGGGCGACGACGCGGCATGAGCGATCCGTGGAGCCGATCGCGCGGCACGTGCGAGGACTCGCCCCTGCGTGCCCGCCGTGAGGAGATGCGGCTGTACGGCGTCAATGCCGTGCGTGCGCTGTTCGAGCGTCGCCCCGAGGCGCTGCGCAAGCTGTATCTCTCCGATGCCCGCGCCGGCCGCTTCGGCGACGTGATGAAGTGGTGCGCTGCGAATCGCGTCGGTTATCGGGTCGTCCCGGACGATGACCTGCGCAAGCTGGCCGGCTCGTCCCACCATGAAGGCGTGGTGGCCGATGTCCTGCGCACCCCGCCATCGGCACTGGCCGACTGGCTGCGGGGCCTTCCCGCCGGGCCGGCCTGCGCGATCTGGCTCGACGGCGTCGGCAATCCGCATAACCTCGGTGCGATCCTGCGCAGCGCGGCGCATTTCGGCGTCGCCGGCCTGCTGGTGCCGGATTCAGGCGAGCTGCAGCTTTCCGGTGCCGCCGCGCGGGTGGCCGAAGGCGGCGCGGAATCGGTGGCGATGGTGCAGGCCGGTGCCGCCGCCAAGACCCTCGATGCACTGCGTGCCGCCGGTTTCGTGCCGGTGGCGACGCTGGTGGAAGGCGGCAGCGATCCGTTCTCGATGCCGCTGCCCGATCGCCTGGTCTACGTCATGGGCGCGGAGCGATCGGGCATGGATCGACGCCTCGCCGATGCCTGCGACCTGCGTGTTTCCATCGCCGGAACCGGTGCGGTGGAGAGCCTCAACGTGGCGGCGGCCACCGCCGTCCTGCTGGCGGCGTGGTCCGCACGACGCAGTGCGTCGTAGTCGGAATTCGTGGTGCGCAGCGCCCCGTCCGATCAGCGCAACCAGGCTCCGCAATGTGCGCCGGCCCAGACCAGCAGCAGGCCGGCGACGAGGGTGATGCCGAGGTAGAGCGCCGCCGTGCCGATGCGCCCGGCCCTCGCGAACAGCAGCATTTCCAGCATCAATGCCGAATAGGTCGTGAGCGCGCCGAGCACGCCGACGATCAGGAACGCGCGCCAGGATTCGGCGATCGGGCCGCGATCCTGCAGCCACGTGGCGAGGAAGCCCACCGCGAACGCGCCGGCAAGATTGGCCACCAACGTGCCCCAGGGCAGCGCACCGCCGAATTGGCGCAGCAGTGCGCCACCCAGCCAGAATCGCAGGCCGGCACCGAGCGCGCCGCCGGCCATCACCAGCGCCAGTTGCGTGCCCGGGCCGCCCACGGCTTATTCCTCGGCTTTGAGTGTGCGCAGCACCAGCCCGATCGGCGCAGCGGCGCCGTCGCCGGACAGCGGCGCGAGGCTGCCATGCGCGGTCACGCGCTGGCCGGCCAGCGAGAAGGCATCGGTGAAGTCGCTTTGCGGCACCAGTTCGATCTTGCGGACATCCCGACGTTCCGGAAAGCGCGCTTCGTCGCCGGACTTGGCGGCCACGCAGACCGGCTGGTCGAGCGTCAGCACCAGCGCCTCGCGGTAGTCCTTGTCGGGGGCGGTGATGCGTTCGGTGCCGGCCATGCCCGAGAGCGTCACCGCGCCCATCGAGTACTGCAGGCAGCCCGGCGCGGCCGGATCCACCGAAGGTTGGCGGCCGCAGGCGGCCAGGGCCAGCGCGAACGCGCCGGCGGCGATCAGGGAGCGAGTCTTCATTTGCGGTCCTCCGCCTGGATTTCCCGGGTCAGGTTGATCGGCGCGCCATCGGTGCAGACCACGTCGTCCTCGATGCGGATGCCGCCATAGGGGCGGAAGGCATCGACGCGATCCCAATTGACGCTCGGGCCGAGGCCGCGATCACGCAGCTCCTCCAGCAGCATGTCGATGAAGTAGAGGCCCGGCTCGATCGTCACCACCATGCCCGGGGCCAGCGTGCGGGTCATGCGCAGGTAGGGATGTCCCTCCGGCTTGTCGATGGTGCCGCCCGCTTCGCTGGCGGCGAAGCCGGCCACGTCGTGCACCTGCAGGCCGATGCCGTGACCGATGCCGTGCGGGAAGAAGGCGCTGGACACGCCGGTCTCCACGGCGATCTCCGCATCGACGTTGATCAGCCCGGCATCGCGCAGGATCCCGGCGATCGCGAGGTGGGCATCGAGATGGATGCGGCGGTAGTCGGTGCCGTCGCGCACCTGGTCGCACATGCGTTGCTGCGCCGCGTCCATCGCGTCGATCAGGGCCTGGAAATCATCGTCGGCGGCGGAGTAGGTGCGGGTGATGTCGCAGGCGTATCCTGCGTGGCTGGCGCCGGCATCGATGAGGAAGCTGCGCGAGGGGCGCGGCGGCAGGCGGTCGCGGCGCATGTAATGCAGGACCGCGGCATGCTCGTTCAGGGCCACGATGTTGCCGTAGGGCAGGTCGTTGGCGTCCTGTCCGGCGGCCTGGCAATAAGCCAGGTGGATGCCGAACTCGCTGGACCCGGCGCGGAAGGCGCGCTCGGCGGCACGATGCGCGCGCACGCCGATGCGGGTCGCCTCGCGGATCATCTCGATTTCGTAGGGCGTCTTGAAGGCGCGGTGGTAATCGAGGTGGGCGAGCACCGCCCACGGGTTGTTCGGCACCAGATGGTCCTGCGCGCTTGCCGCCTCGCCGATGATCGCCGCACGGGTTCGCAGGTCGGGGAAATGCGCGCGGGCCTCCGCGGCATCGCGGACGACGTGGATGTCGAACTGGTCGACCCAGTAGCCGTCCGGATCGGCCGGGACCACGTGCCAGTAATCCTTAGGCTGCAGGTAGACCAGCTTCGGGCGCTTGCCCGGCACGTGGAACAGCCAACTGCCGGGTGCATCGGTCAGCGGCAGCCAGTGCTTGAAATTCGGGTTCACCGCGTAGGGATAATCGCGGTCATCGAAGGCCTGGTAGTGCAGGGTGCCGCTCGGGATCGCGAGCATGTCGTAGCCGCCGCGGGCCAATGCCTCGTCGGCGCGGGCCATGAGGGTGGCGACATGTTCGGCGTGGAGTGTTCGCAGGTCGGGGCGCGACATCTTCGGTTCCGGGATCGTGGGCAGGCCCCGATTCTGACCGAAAGCGGCGGCCGTGTCCCCGAACGTCGGCTCAATGGCCGGTGTCGTGCGCGCTCTCGCACCAGATGCGGATGCGCTCCTGCTGCACGCGCGGGATCAGGATGAAGCGCGCACCGGCCGCGTATTCGCCCGGTCGCGTGGCCGAAACCCAGAGCACGTGGACGCCGCATTCGACCACCTCGCCGAAGGGCAGGGTGAAGCGCCACTGGTAGAGCGCATCGTTGGTCATCGGCAGCGGGGATGCCAGTTGCAGGCCGCTGGCGGAGATGTCGACGATGTGGCCGGCCAACTGGCCGGTCATGCAATCGAGCACGTCCACGCGCGTGGGCAATTCCCGCCGGGTGGCGTTGCGGTACTCGCTGTACGTGTTCATTGCGGCTTCCCGGGCGGCTTGTGCAATCCGGCGCGCAGCGTCTCCTGCAGTCGATCCACTGTGGTGCGCAGGGCCCGGTCGACCAATCGCAGGTCTTGGGGCCCGACCACCGCGAGACGCTTGGCCGCCATCTGCCGGGCCAGTTCATCCAGCGTGGTTTCCCGGGTGCGCTGGCCGCGGCGGTTCACGAGCAACGCACCCCGGGTTTGTCTGCTGTGCCAGGAGAGCCGCTGGCGCGTGGCATCGGCATCCGGGGCTTCGCGTTCATCCAGCCAGGTGCCGAAGGGCAGGTCGCTGAGTTGTTCGAGGCATTGCATTTCATCGGCGGCCAGCGAAGGCGGGCCGGGCAGCCGATCCTCGTCCTCCGGTCCGAAACGGGCATGCGACTTGATCAGGGCGGAAAGTTCGGTGGCCGTTGCATCGTCGTCTGCGCGCGGGAAGCTCGTGCTGCGGGAAAGCTGCCGCGCCACCGCCCGTGCGGCGGCGTGGTGGTAACCGACGCGCAGCATCGCGGCATTGACTTGTTCGGCCAGTGCCGGGGCTTCGAGCGGGTCGGTGGCGGTGATCGTCATCAGGATCTCGTCGGTCAGCGCCAGTTGCTGCTCCCAGCCATGCGATTTCTGGCCGTGACGGAGCAGGGAAAGCACCAGGGCATCGCTCCAGCTCTTGCGCAGCAGCATTTCCGTGACCCGGGGCAGCGTGTGCCGGGCGATGCGGGCCTCGATTTCCTCGCGCACGATGTGCTTGGCAACGATCATGCGCTCGCGACCGCGCGCGGCTTCCACCAGACGCTTTTCGTTGGCCTGGGCGCGGCGCACCTGGAGTTCCAGATCGCGCTGAAGCTGGGAATTGATCTCCTCGAGCATGCCCGGCTGGCCGCGAAACTCCGTTTCCAGTCGCTTCACCGCCTTTTCCACCGCGGCGGAAAGCAATGGATCATCGCCGCCCTCGCCATGGATGGCCGCGCCGGATTCGGCCACGGTGTTGAGCAGCTGGCGCGCGGGATGGGCGGGGTCGGAAAAGAAGGCGGGGCTTTCCAGCGCGGCGCGCAGCATTGGCAGCTGGAGCCGTTGCAGATGGCCGTGAACCGTGGAGTCGGCCTTCACCTGGCTGCCGATCTCGCCCTGCAGCAGCGAAAGGATCTGCAGGACATCGACATCCTCGCGCGGCAACGCGGCATCGGCACCGTGGAGTGCAGTGGCGCGCGCCAACACCTTTTCCTGCAGCGAGCCACCCGGCGATGCCAGCCCGGTGATCTGCTCGTCCTGCAGCGCATCGAGCACGCCGGCGAGCTGCGGCCGCGCCAGCGGCGTGCCGGCGACCGATGACCGCGCCACCGGGGGCGTTCCGGCCACGCGACAGGCGGTCAGCAGTTGCTGCAGCATCAGGAAGTCGGGCTCGCGCGACGCGCGCGGCGGCTCGGGCGGCGGCGTCGCGGCCGGTTGCTCCAGCCATTCGCCCGGCGGCTGCATCAGTGCCAGCGGGCCGAGCCCGGAAAGTGCGGTCGGCTGCAGCAGGTTGGAAGGATCGTTTTCCGGGGGAGGGTCTTGCCGTGGCGCCAGCGCCGGCGGACCGACGCGCAGGCTGCGCTGTGCCTTGGGCTGGCGGGCGGGGACGAATACCAGCCCCGGCAACACGCCCTCCTGTTCCAGCACGCGATTGGCCTGCTCGACGAGGCCCGGGTAGCCGGAAAGCACCTGTTCCGCGAACGCGGGCATCAGCACCTCGGCGGGCACGCCGCCTTCGAAGGCTTCGCGTGCCGCCTCCACCGCGATTTCGAGCAGCACCCGCGGCCCCATCGGATTCTGGCGCGCGTCGAAGGCCGGTGCCGCGGCCAGCACGCCGAAGCGCTGGCCCAGCAGATACAGCGGCAGCTGCGCCTGGGCCTCCAGCGGGGAGGCGAGCTCCTGCAGCCGGGACTCGTGATCGCCCTCCTCGCCCTGTTCTTCGAGCACCCACTGGCTGGAGGAAAGCAGCGCTCCGAGCGCCTCCTGCCTGCGCGCCGGGGCCCGGCGGATGTCGGCCAGCCGGGCTTCCAGCATCCGCATCCAGACGGGGACGAATTTCGCGCGTTCGTGCCTGAGTGCCTGCGCGCCACGGAGCCAGACCATCTGCACCGATGGACTGCGTGACTTGTTCGCCTGCTCGTACATGGTGTTCGCCAGCGCCATCAACATGGCGTCCATGCGCGGCGTCAACGTGGCGCGGGATGCCTCCAGCAAGGCCGCCACGGCCTGCCCGGCGCGGGCCGGCAGCCCGGAAGTCGCGATGGAATCGGATGGCATCCCCATTCGCCCATCATAGAACACAAGCAGCGCCTGCAAACCCGGAGGGTCAGTGCAGGAACAGGCCGATCACGTCGTTGGTGAAGCGCCGGCCCAACTCGGTCGGGCGGACCTTGCCGGCGGCGGAAATCTCGAGCCAGCCGCGGGCCATCGCCTCGTCCAGCTCCCGAGCGATGGCCGAACGCGGCAGGCCGGTGCGGGCCTCGAAGAGGCGGATCTCGAAGCCGTCGTTCAGGCGCAACGCGTTCAGCATGAAGTCGAACGGCCGCCGTGTCGCGTCGATGTCCTCGTCGCCGCCGATGGCTGCCACGGTGCCGGCATCGCGGAGGTAGGCCGCGGGGTGCTTCACCTTCCAGCGGCGCAGGATCCGTTGTGCGCTGCCGAGGGTCAGTTTGCCGTGCGCGCCGGCACCGATCCCGAGATAGTCCCCGAATGTCCAGTAGTTGAGGTTGTGCGCGCACTGCCGGCCCGGCTGCGCGTAGGCGCTGACCTCGTACTGGGCGAAGCCGGCAGCGGCCATGATCGCCTGGCAGCGTTCCTGCATGTCCCAGCCGAGCTCGTCGTCGGGCAGGCCTTGCGGGGGGCGGGCGGCGAACAGCGTGTTCGGCTCCAGGGTGAGCTGGTAGTGGCTGAGATGCTGCGGCGCCAGCGCGATCGCGCGCTCGATGTCGGCTTCGGCCATCGCCAGCGTCTGCCCCGGCAGCGCATACATCAGGTCGAGATTGAGGTTGTCGAAGCCGGCTTCCTGCGCCGCTTTCACCGCACGCTCGGCATCGCCGGCAGAATGGATGCGCCCCAGCCGCTGCAGGCAGCCGTCATCGAAACTCTGCACGCCGAACGAGAGCCGGTTGACGCCCGCGGCCAGATAGCCGGCGAAGGGCCCGTGCTCGACTGTGCCCGGATTGGTCTCCAGCGTGACCTCCAGCCCCGGCGCGAAGCGCAGCCGCGCGCTGGCTTGCTGCAGGAAGCGATCGATGTGCGCCGGCGCGAACAGGCTGGGCGTGCCGCCGCCGAAGAAGACCGAGTTCACGGTGCGACCCCAGACCAGCGGCAGGTCGTGCTCCAGGTCTCGGATCAATGCGTCGATGTAGTCGCCGAAGGGCAGTTCGCCCTTCTGCGCGTGCGAATTGAAATCGCAGTAGGGGCATTTGCGCACGCACCACGGCAGGTGCACGTAGAGCGCGAGCGGCGGCGGGGTGAGCATGGCGCGTCGCGCTCAGCCGTGCGCGGCCAGTCGCGCGCGCAGCATCCGCAGCGCCCGCCCGCGATGGCTGTCGCGGTTCTTGGTCGCCGCCGGCAATTCCGCCGCACTCAAGCCGTGCGCCGGCGAGAAGAACACCGGGTCGTAGCCGAAGCCGCCATCGCCCTGTGGCGCATGCAGGATGCGGCCTTCCCAAAGCCCTTCGGCGATCAGCGGTTGCGGATCCTCCGCATGGCGCAGCAGCGCCAGCACGCAGACGAAACGGGCCGTGCGGCTTTCGTCCGGGACATCGCGCAGTTCGTGCAGCAGCTTCCCGATGTTGGCCGCGTGGTCGCCATGCAGGCCGGCGTATCGCGCCGAATACAGCCCGGGTGCGCCGCCGAGCGCGTCCACGCACAGGCCGGAGTCATCGGCCAATGCCGGCAGCCCGGTCGCGCGCGCGGCGTGGCGGGCCTTCAGGATGGCGTTCTCGACGAAGCTGAGCCCGGTTTCTTCGGCATCGTCCACCCCGAATTCGGATTGCGGATGCACGCGGAAGCCGACATCGGCCAGTAGTGCGCCCAACTCGGCCAGCTTGCCGGCGTTGCCGCTGGCGATCACCAGCCGTTCCGGCGCGCGCATCGTCATCTCAGCCTGCCAGCGCGGCGCGTTGCGCCTCGAACAGGCGGGCGCAACCGGCCTCGCCGAGCGCGATCATCGCGTCCAGCTCGTCGCGACGGAAGGCATGGCCCTCGGCGGTGCCCTGGATCTCGATGATCCCGCCGCCGTCGTTCATCACCAGGTTCATGTCGGTGTCGCAATCGCTGTCCTCGGCATAGTCGAGGTCGAGCACCGGCACGCCGCGCCAGATGCCCATCGAGACCGCGGCGACCGCGCCGTGCAGCGGGTTCTTGCGGATTTCCCCGCGCGCCAGCAGGCCGTTGATCGCATCGACCAGGGCCACGTAGGCACCGGTGATGGCGGCGGTGCGGGTGCCGCCATCGGCCTGCAGCACGTCGCAGTCCAGGGTGATGACGCGCTCGCCGAGCGCCGCGCGATCCACGCAGGCGCGCAGGCTGCGACCGATCAGCCGTTGGATCTCCAGCGTGCGACCGCCCTGCTTGCCGCGCGCGGCCTCGCGGTCGGAACGGGTGTGGGTGGCGCGCGGCAGCATGCCGTATTCGGCGGTGACCCAGCCTTCGCCCTTGCCGCGCAGGAACGGCGGCACCTTGTTGTCGATGCTGGCGGTGCACAGCACGCGGGTGTCGCCGAAGGACACCAGCACCGAGCCTTCCGCATGCCGCGTGAATCCGCGCTGGAGGCTGACGGCGCGCATCTCGCCGGGGGCGCGGCCACTGGGTCGCTGCATCGCATGACACTCCATGAAGGGGCGCGCGAGTTTAACATCGGGCCTCCTTGCCGATCCCCGGAATCCCGCATGTCGATACGCAGCATGACCGCCTACGCCCACGCCGAACGCCAGACGCCGGCGGGCCGGCTGGCCTGCGAAATGCGCGCGGTGAACCATCGCTTCCTCGATGTCTCGATGCGGCTGCCGGAGGAACTGCGCGCACTCGAGCCGCAGTTGCGCGAGCGGATCGCGGCGCGTGTTTCGCGCGGCAAGGTGGAAGTGTCGATGCGCCTCTCGCGCCAGGGCGATGCCGCGGCGCTGCAGCTCGATTCCGCCTTCGTCGATCGGCTGGCCGGCGTCGCCATCGAGCTCTCCTCGCGCCTGCCCGGCCTGCGCACCGATCTCGGCTCGATCCTCCAGCTGCCGGGCGTCCTGCAGGCGCGCGAGCACGATGCCGAAGCGTTCCAGGCCGAGGCGCTGGCGCTGCTGGATGCGGCGCTCGACGACTTCACCGCGGCGCGCGAGCGCGAGGGCGCGCAATTGGCGGCGGCGATCGGCGAGCGCGTCGATGGCGTCGAGCGCATCGCGGCCGAAGTCCGCACGCTGGTGCCGCTGATCCGCGAAGGCCAGCGCGCCAGGCTGTCGGCACGGATGGGGGAGGTGGCCGGACAGCTGGACCCGGGCCGGCTGGAGCAGGAGCTGGTGCTGTGGCTGCAGAAGCTCGACGTGGACGAGGAGCTCGACCGCCTCGCCAGCCACGTCGCCGAGGCCCGGCGCGTGCTCGGCCAGCGCGAGCCGGTCGGCCGCCGGCTGGATTTCCTGTTGCAGGAGTTCAACCGCGAAGCGAACACGCTTGGCTCCAAATCGGTGGATGCGCGCACCAGCAATGCCGCGGTGGAGCTGAAGGTGCTGATCGACCAGATCCGCGAGCAGGTGCAGAACATCGAATAGGCGGCGCCCGCGCCGGACTTGGTAGGATGGTCGGCCGGGGTTCCCCGGCCCGTCGAAGAATCCGCAGGTCCCAATGCGCGGCACCCTTTTCATCGTTTCCGCCCCCTCCGGGGCCGGCAAGTCCAGCATCGTCAACGCGGTGCTCGCGCGCGATCCGCAGATCGCGCTGTCGATCTCCTTCACCTCGCGCGCGCCGCGTCCGGGCGAGCGCCATGCCGAGCACTACCACTTCGTCGGCGAGGCCGAGTTCCGGCAGATGATCGACGCCGGTGATTTCTTCGAGCACGCGCTGGTGCATGGCGACTGGAAGGGCACCGCGCGGCAATCGGTGGAGCCGCAGCTGGCCGCCGGCCGCGACGTGCTGCTGGAAATCGATTGGCAGGGCGCGCGCCAGGTGCGGGCCAAGGTGCCGGACGCGCTCAGCATCTTCATCCTGCCGCCCTCGCGCCACGCCCTGGACGAGCGCATGCACAAGCGCGCGCAGGACAGCGAGGAAACCATCACCCGCCGCCTTGCCGCCGCCCGCGACGAGATGAGCCACTACGGCGAATACGATTACCTGATCGTCAACGACAGCTTCGATGTCGCCGTGGACGAGATGTGCGCGATCTTCGCCGCCAGCCGCTTGCGCCGGGATCGCCAGGTGGCGCGTCATGCCCGCCTGATCGGTGCGCTGCTTTCCGATTGATGGGGTTCGTCGGCCCGGATCGCGCAACTGCCTGAATTTCAAGGATTTCGGCGCGAAATCCTTGCGTGGTTGGCCATTCCGGCCTATTATGGGCGGTCCTGAACCCACCGCCCGGCGGCTGCCGGGGAGCAGACATGGCCCGCATCACCGTAGAAGATTGCCTGGAAGTCGTCGACAACCGTTTCGAACTGGTCATGATGGCCGCCAAGCGCGCGCGCCAGCTCGCCAAGGGCGTCGAGCCGCGGCTGGAGAACGAGAACGACGACAAGCCGACGGTGCTGGCCCTGCGCGAGATCGCCGACCGGGTGATCGACGAGCCCTACATCGAGGCCGTCGAGAAGGCCGAGAAGGAGCGCAAGGAGCGCGAAGCGCTGGAATGGGCTGCCGCCGAGATGGTGCGCGACGAAGACGACATGAAGGGCGAGGACTGATCGCGCCCTTCCCGCTTTCCGCGAGAACCCCGCCACGGCGGGGTTCTTCGTTTCCGGCACCTTTTCCTCCCGGCGCGCAACGCTTAGTCTCTTGCCATGAGTGCACGCAAGTCCGCCGAGATTCCGTCCGTACCGCCCGCCGGCATCGAAGGCCTGCCGGATTACGTGCGTTCTCTGCTGGCCGCGGCGGCCTACCTGACCGAAGCCGAGCGCGCGCAGCTGGTGGCGGCATGGCGGCTGGGGGCCCGTGCCCACGAAGGGCAGATGCGCAAATCCGGCGAGCCCTACATCACCCATCCGGTGGCGGTGGCGCAGGTGCTGGCCGAGCAGAGGATGGATTTCAAGGCGCTGGCCGCGGCGATCCTGCATGACACCATCGAGGACACGCCGCTGGGCCCGGCCGAAATCGCCGCGCAGTTCGGCGAGACCGTGGCCGAGCTGGTCGAGGGCGTGACCAAGCTGGACAAGCTCAAGTTCCGCGACCGCCACGAGGCCGCCGCGGAATCCTTCCGCAAGATGATGCTGGCGATGTCGCGCGACCTGCGCGTCATCCTCATCAAGCTGGCCGATCGCCTGCACAACATGCGCACGCTCGGCGCGCAGAAGCCGGATTCGCGCCGGCGCATCGCCCGCGAAACGCTCGACATCTACGCGCCGATCGCGCAACGGCTGGGCATGAACATCGTCAAGGCCGAGCTGCAGGACCTGAGCTTCGAGGCCCTGTATCCGTGGCGCTACGCGGCGTTGGCCAAGCGCATCCGCGAGCAGCCGGTGGTGCGGCGCGAAGCGATGATCCAGATCGAGGCCCAGCTTGCCCAGCGCCTGGCCAAGGAGGGGCTCTCGCACCGGCTGGTCGGGCGGGTCAAGTCGCCGTGGAGCATCTACCGCAAGATGCGCGACGAGCAGAAATCGCTCGAACAGGTCATGGACGTGTTCGGCTTCCGCATCGTCGTCGGCAGCGTGGCGGATTGCTACCACGCGCTCGGCATCGTCCACGCCACGTTCAAGCCGCTGGATGGCCGCTTCCGCGATTTCGTGGCGATCCCCAAGGCCAACGGCTACCAGTCCCTGCACACGGTGCTGTTCGGGCCCTACGGCGCGCCCATCGAAGTGCAGATCCGCACCGAGGAAATGGATCTGCTGGCCGAGCGCGGGATCGCCGCGCACTGGACCTACAAGCAGGGTGCGGGAGGCAACAGTCCGCTCACGCGCGCCAGCAGCTGGCTGTCCGATCTGATGGAAAGCCAGCGGGGCACCGGCTCCTCGCTGGAATTCCTCGAAAACGTGAAGGTCGATCTCTACCCGGACGAGGTGTACGTGTTCACTCCGAAGGGCCGCATCCTGTCCTTGCCGCGCAACGCCACCGCGCTCGATTTCGCCTATGCCGTGCATACCGACGTGGGCAACCACGCGGTGACCGCGCGCGTGGACGGCAAGTTGATGCCGCTGCGCAGCAAGCTGGCCAGTGGCCAGACCATCGAGGTGGTCACCGCCACCGCTTCCAGCCCCAAGCCTCAGTGGCTGGAGTTCGTGGTGTCCGGCAAGGCGCGCACCGCGATACGCCAGCAGCTCAAGCAGATCGAGCACGAGGACGCGGTGCAGCTGGGCCATCGGATGCTCGAGGCCGCGCTGGAAATGCAGGACAGCAGCCTGGAACGGCTGCCCAGGGACCGCCTGGAACGCTATCTGTCCGAGCAGCGCTATCCGCGGCTG
The DNA here is from genome assembly GCA_023394655.1 of Pseudomonadota bacterium. GTDB lineage: Bacteria > Pseudomonadota > Gammaproteobacteria > Xanthomonadales > Xanthomonadaceae > Solilutibacter. The sequence goes on along the minus strand of JAEXAG010000006.1, from coordinate 6,855 downwards.
GAAGCCCTGCTGGCCGACATCGCGCTGGGAAACCGCATGCCGATGCAGGTGGCGCAGTGGCTGGCGCAGGGCGAGGACGATGGCAACCCGGCCACGCGCGGTCAGCCGCACGAGGCCCTGGCGGCGCTCGGCCGCGACGATCGCATCCTCATCACCGGCGCCGAGCGCGGGGTGATCAGCTTCGCGCATTGCTGCCAGCCGATCCCGGGCGACGAGATCATGGGCTTCCACACCGCCGGCAAGGGCGTGGTGGTGCATCGGATGAGCTGTCCCAACCTGGTCGATTACCGGCGCGCGCCGGAGCGCTGGGTGGAGATCGGCTGGGATCGTGGCGTCGCGGGCGATTACGCCTCCAGCCTGCGGGTGGACGTGGACAACCGCCCCGGCGTGCTCGCGCAGGTGGCGGCGGCGATCGCGCAGGCCGAGTCCAACATCGACAGCGTGGACTACCTGGAGCGCGATGCCTCGGTTTCGTTGATCCGCTTCGGCATCGAGGTCCATGACGTCCACCATCTGGCCGAAGTGATTCGCCGCGTGCGTCGCCTGCAGGTGGTTCACGACGTCGAGCGGCTCTGAGCGCCGCGGCCGGGTGCGCGGCCTCGCCCTACAATGCGGCTTTCCAGACAGGATGCCGACATGCCCCGCAATCCGATCCAGACCGCCGCTGCTCCCGCCGCCATCGGCCCCTATTCGCAGGCCGTGAAAGCCGGCGCGATGGTGTTCCTTTCCGGCCAGATCCCGCTTGATCCGGCCAGCGGCGAAGTGGTGGAAGGCGGCATCGAGGCCCAGGCCCGGCGTGCCTTCGACAACCTGCGCGCGGTCTGCGAGGCGGCCGGCGGCAGCCTCGACGACGTGCAGCGCCTCGGCCTGTACCTGACCGACCTGTCGGAGTTCGGCGCGGTCAACGCGGTGATGGCCGAATACTTCCAGGCACCGTATCCCGCGCGTTCCACCATCGAGGTCCCGGCGCTGCCGAAGGGCGTGCGCTTCGAGGTGGACGCCATCATGGTGACGGGCTGATCGCCGCGACGTGGCGCGCAAGGCGAAACCCGCGCCTGATCCGGGGCGGCGACGCCCCGCTTTCCTCGCTGCCCGGGGTCGGTCCGCAGACCTTGGCCAAGCTGGCGGCGCGCGGGCTGGAGCGCGTGGCCGATCTCTGGCTGTGGCTGCCGCGCAGCTACGAGGACCGCACCCGGCTGGTGCCGATGGCCGGCTTGCGGCCGGGCGAACCGGCGCAGGTCGAAGGACGGATCACCGCGACCGGCACCAGCTTCCGCGGCCGGCCGATGCTGAAGGTGGCGCTGGCCGACGACAGCGGCTCGGTGCTGTTGCGCTTCTTCCACTTCCGCGGCCAGCAGGCCAACGCCTTCCGCAGCGGGGCTCGCCTGCGCGCATACGGCACGCCGCGTCCGGGCCAGGTCGGGCTGGAGATGGTGCACCCGAGCTATCGCCTGCTCGGCGATGGCGAAACCGCGCTGGGCGATGCGCTGACGCCGGTGTATCCGGGGATCGAGGGCATCGGCCCGGCGACGCTGGCGCGCTTCGTCGAAACCGCGCTCGCCGCGCTTCCGGAAGATTCCGAACTGGAACTGCTGCCGGCGGAATGGCTGGCGACGCTGGGCTTGCCGCCGCTGCACGAATCGCTGCGGATGCTGCACCACCCACCGGCCGATGCCGATGTCGCGCTGCTGCAGGCCGGGCGCCACCCCGCGCAACGGCGACTGGCGTTCGAGGAAATGCTGGCCCATCACGTCTCGCTGCGCCGCCAGCGCATCGCCCTGCAATCGCACCGGGCGACGCCCCTGCCGGCGCGCGGCGAGCGGGTGGGGAAGCTCCTTTCCACCCTGCCTTTCCGGTTGACCGACGCGCAGGCGCGGGTGTTTGCCGAAGTGCAATCCGATCTTGCCCGTGAAACGCCGATGCTGCGTCTGGTGCAGGGCGATGTCGGCTCCGGCAAGACCGTGGTCGCCGCACTGGCCGCGTTGCGCGCGATCGATGCCGGCCGGCAGGCGGCCCTGATGGCGCCCACCGAACTGCTGGCCGAGCAGCACGCCAACAATCTCCGTGCCTGGCTGGAGCCCTTGGGCGTACGCATCGCCTGGCTGGCCGGCAAGGTCACCGGCAAGGCGCGCGAGGCGGTGCTGGCCGAGATCGCCGATGGCCGCGCGCATCTCGCCATCGGCACCCATGCGCTGATGCAGGAAGGCGTGGCGTTCCGGCGGCTGGCGCTGGCGATCATCGACGAGCAGCACCGCTTCGGCGTGCAGCAGCGGCTGGCGCTGCGGGAGAAGGGCGGCGGCACGGTGCCGCACCAGCTGGTGATGACGGCGACGCCGATCCCGCGCACCCTGGCGATGGCGGCCTATGCCGACCTGGATGTCTCGGTGATCGACGAGTTGCCGCCCGGGCGCACCCCGGTGCAGACCGTGGCGGTGTCCGCCGCGCGCCGCCCGGAACTGGTCGAGCGCATCCGCGCGGCCATCGCCGAAGGCCGGCAGGCGTACTGGGTCTGCACCCTGATCGAGGCCCCGGAGGATGCGCCGGGTGGCGCGCCGGGCTTCGAGGCGCAGGCCGCGGAAACCACCTTCGCCAGCCTGCGTGAAGCGCTGCCGGAACTGCGCATCGGGCTGGTGCACGGCCGCATGAAGCCGAAGGAGAAGCAGGCCGCGATGGCGGCGTTCAAGGCCGCGGAACTCGACCTGCTGGTGGCGACCACGGTGATCGAGGTCGGCGTGGACGTGCCCAATGCCTCGCTGATGATCATCGAGAACGCGGAGCGGCTCGGGCTGGCGCAGCTCCACCAGTTGCGCGGGCGGGTGGGGCGGGGCAGTGCGCAATCGAGTTGCGTGCTGCTCTACCAACCGCCGCTCGGCGCCATCGCCCGTGAACGGCTGGACACGCTGCGTCGCAGCCATGACGGTTTCGAGATCGCGGAGAAGGATCTCGCCCTGCGCGGTCCGGGCGAATTGCTGGGCACGCGCCAGACCGGGCTGGCGGAATTCCGCATCGCCGAGCTCGCCCGCGATGCCGACCTGCTGCCGCAAGTGCAGCGCGTCGCCGATGCGCTGCTGGAGCGATCGCCGCACACCGCCGATGCGCTGGTGGCGCGCTGGATCGGCGGCGCCGCGCGCTACGCATCGGCCTGAGCACGCGGCGTTTCGCCATCGGGCTTGCGTATCATCGATGGCCGCATCCCGGCATCGTTGCATCCTCGCCAATCGCCACCGCACGGAGCCATCCCCGCCATGACCCAAGCCCGCATCCCGCTCCTGATCGATACCGACCCGGGCGTCGATGACGCGCTCGCGCTGCTGATGGCCTTCGACGATCCCGGCCACGAGGTCGTCGGCCTGACCATCACCGCCGGCAATGTCGGCCTCGGCCACACCGTGGCCAACGCGCTCAAGCTCTGCGAGGTGGCCGGCCGCGAAGACGTGCCGGTGTTCCCCGGCTGCGAGCTGCCGCTGCTGCATCCCGCGCCCGATGCCGCGGATGTCCACGGCGCCGATGGATTCGGCGATGCGGGCCTTGCGCCGGCACGACGGCAGGCGGAAGCCGAGCACGCGGCGCAGGCGATCATCCGGCTCTCGCACGCACACGCCGGACGGCTGCTGCTGGTGGCGCTCGGGCCGCTGACCAATCTCGCGCTGGCGCTCAAGCTCGACCCTTCGCTGCCCGCGCGCATCGGCCGGCTGGTGGTGATGGGCGGCGCGGTCAACGGCCGCGGCAACATCACGCCCTTCGCCGAATTCAACACCCACTTCGATCCCGAGGCCGCGCACATCGTGTTCGAGGCCTTCCCGGCGTTCGACCTGGCCGATTGGGAGGCCACCCTCGCGCACGGCTTCCTGCATGAGGACGTGGATCGCTGGTGTGCCGCCGATTCGCCGACCGCGCGCTTCTACGATGCGATTTCCCGCAAGACGCGCGGCTGGTCGGCGGAGCGCCGCGGGGATCGCTGGCACAGCGCCGATGCGCTGGCGATGGCCTGGGCGCTGGCCCCGGCCGATGGCAGCACGGCCACCCGCCGCCTGCAGGTGGCGCTGGATGGCCCCGCGCGCGGCGTGACCCTGGTGGACTGGCAAGGACTGGAACCGCGGCCCGCCAACGCGCGCATCCTGCTGCAGTTCCCGCAGCCCGTGTTCGAGGCGCGGGTGGCGGCGGCACTGGCCCGCGTGCCTGGCTGAATCTCCGTTCATGCGGAAGGCGAAGCCGCGTTAATCTTCCCCGGATCGCACATCGAGCCATGGAATTCATGAAACCTTCGAGTCTCCTCCTGAAGCGTTGCCTGATGGCCCTGTTGCTGGTCCTGCATGCCGGTTTCGCGCTGGCACAGCAGGCCGAAGTGGACCTGGTGGGTGGCCGCGACGCCGCCACGCCGATCGCGGTGGTGCCCTTCGGCGGCACGGCGCAGGGTGCCGAGATCGCCGCCATCGTCACCGCCGACCTGGCCCGCTCCGGCCAGTTCCGGCCGTTGCCGGAAAGCGACATGGCGGAGCGCCCCACCGCCGCCGCCGAGGTCAACTATCCGTTCTGGCGCACGCTGGGCCAGGACTGGCTGCTGGTCGGCCGCGTCACCGGCGACCTCGCCGTCCAGTACGAACTGTTCGACGTCGCGCGGCAGGAGCGCGTCCTGGGCCTGATCAAGACCGGCCCCGGCACCAGCCTGCGCGACATCGCCCACCAGATCGCCGACGAAGTGCACGAGAAGATCACCGGCGTGCGCGGCGCGTTCTGGACCCGGCTGGCCTACGTGCGTGTCAACGGCCTCGGTCGCGCCGCGCAGTACGCGATCATGGTCGCGGATGCCGATGGCCATCGCGCGCGCCGCGTCGCCAATTCGGCCTCGCCGCTGATGTCGCCGACCTGGAGCCCGGATGGCCGCAAGCTCGCCTACGTCAGCTTCGAAAGTGGCAATTCCGCCATCTACGTCCAGGACCTGACCAGCGGTGCCCGTGAACGCGTCGCCGGCTTCCCCGGCATCAACAGCGCGCCGGCGTTCTCGCCGGACGGCAACCGCCTGGCGATGACGCTTTCCAAGGACGGCAATCCCGAGATCTACGTGATGGATCTGGGCAGCCGCTCGCTCACCCGCGTCACCCACCAGTCCGGCATCGATACCAGCCCGAGCTGGAGCGCGGATGGCGCCTACATCTACTTCACTTCCGATCGCGGCGGCCGGCCACAGATCTACCGTGCCCCGGCCGGCGGCGGTGGCGCGACGCGCGTCAGCTTCGAAGGCGGCTACAACGCCGACGCGCAGGTTTCCGCCGATGGCAACCGGATGGCGGTGGTGCAGGGCGGCGGCAACAGCTATCGCATCGCGCTGATGGATCGAAGCCTCGGGGGCGCGCGCTGGAGCACGCTGTCGCCGGGCTCGCTCGACGAATCGCCCAGCATGGCACCCAACGGCACGATGGTCGCCTATGCTGGCCGGGCCGGAAGCAGCAGCGCCTTGTTCGTGGTCTCGGCCGATGGCCGCGCCCGCGAGCGCCTGCCGGCTTCGGGCGGCGACCTGCGCGATCCGGCGTGGTCGCCGTACCGCGAGGCGCGTTGATCCACGCCCGTTTCACGCTTCCCGCTTCATCGTTGCCCTACATCCGCCCGACAGGAGAAAGTCCGATGCGCCCGATTCCCCGCCTGATCGTCGCCGCCATGCTGTGTACCGGCGTCGTCGCCTGCTCCAAGCAGGTCAAGGAAACCCCGCCGCAGCCGGTGGCCGGCACCGGCACCACCACGCCCGCCGACCCCACGCCGACGCCGTACACCCCGGCACCGGGCGCCTACACGGCCGGCGACCTGGATCGCGATGCCTGCCTGCGCCAGCGTTCGCTTTACTTCGACCTGGACCGCGACATGGTCAAGCCGGAGTTCCAGAACCTCATCCTCTGCCACGCCAAGTACCTGCGTGACCGCCCGACCGCCCGCCTGACCCTGGAAGGCCACACCGACGAGCGCGGCAGCCAGGAATACAACCTGGGCCTGGGCGAGCGGCGTGCCAACTCCGTGGTGCAGGCACTGCAGGCACAGGGCGCTTCCAGCGGCCAGGTGACCGTGGTGAGCTACGGCGAGGAACGCCCGGAATGCCGCGAATCGAATGAATCGTGCTGGTCGAAGAACCGTCGCGCCGATCTCAACTACACCGTTCCCTGATCGTCATGAAGAAGTCGCCTGTCCTGCTGCTGCCATCGCTGCTTGCCATCGCCCTGTTCGCCGCGCCGCCCGCCGAGGCGCAGCGGCGCCAGAGCATCGGTGATCGCGTGACCGCGCTGGAGCAGCAGGCCAACGCGCCTTCGCCGACGCTCGAGCTGCTGCGGCAGATCGAGGAGCTGCGCGCGGAGATCCGTGGTCTCCGTGCGCAGATCGAGGAAGTGCAGCACCAGAACGAGGAAACCGCCCGTTCCGCGCGTAACCAGTACCTCGACGTGGATACCCGCCTGCAGCGGCTGGAAGCGGCCACCGCGGCACCCGCGCCCGTCGAGGGCGACGTCGCGGAATCGCCGGCCACCGTCATCACCGACGTGCCGGCCGGCAAACCGGTGCCGGCGACCCCCGCCGAGCGGGCCGATTACGACGCCGCCCTGGCCGAGCTGAAGGCCGGCAAGTACGTGGATTCCGCGCGCCTGTTCGTGGACTTTCTGGAGAAGCACCCGAACGGCCCGTATGCGCCGAACGCCGCCTACTGGCTGGGCGAAAGCTATTACGTCACCGAGAACTACGCGCTGGCACTGGAGGAATTCCGCATGCTGGTGCAGCGCTGGCCGACGCACGACAAGGCGTCCGGCGGGCTGCTGAAGGTGGCCTTGTCGCAGCTGGGCCTGCGCCAGAACGCCGAAGGCCGGCGCACCCTGCAGG
>JAEXAG010000147.1 GCA_023394655.1 Pseudomonadota bacterium | reverse complement strand
CGGCCAGCGCCCCGCGGGCGAGCGAATCGCCGCCCTCGAAGTCGAAGCGGTTCATCATGTCGATGATGAGGAGTGCGGGTCGCGGGTCGCGCTTGGAGGGCATCGGGTCAGCCATGAGCCAGGGATGAAGGGTCGCGGCGGCCGGCAACATGCGACCGCGATTGGGAGCCTATCGGTCGCGACCTTCGGCGGGCGTGAGATCGTCCGTCGTGCAAGCGCGATGCCTCGTTCAGGCGCCTGAACCCGGTTCCGGTATCAATCCGCGAGACGGCTGCATTGCATACTGGCACCGGCACTCGAGCGCCGCCTTCCGCAGGGGTGGGGCGGGCCCTTGCCGGGAGAACATCTTGCATTCGAACGATCCGCTGACCGGACTGACATTGCTGCGTGCCAGCCGCCTCGAGGCGCTGCTGGACCCTTTGGCCAAGCTACTGCGGACAACCATGCCGGACAATCCGCTGGCGCCGCAGACGGTCATTGCCGCGCACCCCGGCATGAAGCAGTGGTTGGCGGGCGCGATGGCCCGGCAGGCGGGCCCGGGACGGGTGGTCGCGAATCTGGAGGTGCTGCTGCCCAGCGCTTGGCTGGATGGCCTGTCGTCCGGCTTGCTCGGCGAGCGGGCCGTCGCGCTTCCGCAATACCGGCGCGGGCACTTGCGCTGGACGCTGCACGCGATGCTCGGTGCGCCCGGGCGCCACGGCGTCGATGATCCGCGCCTGCTGTCCTATCTGGAATCCGCAGGCAGCGAGGACGAACGCGCCTTGCGTCGCTTCCAGCTGGCCGATCAACTGGCGCGGGTCTATTCGCAATATCTGGTGTATCGCGCCGACTGGCTGCAGGCCTGGGAGGCCGGCAAGGCCTCATGGGCGACGGCCCGTCTCCCGGATCCGGCCCTGAAGGCGCTGGAAACCCGCTGCCTTGCGCCCTTGTGGAAAGCCGCCGTGGCCGCGCTGGGAGAGCATCGCGGCATGCTGGTGGGCGCGCTGGTCAACGCGCTCGGGCATGCCGAGGCGGAGCCCCCGCCATTGCACGTGTTCGGCGTCTCCCACCTGCCGCCCGCGGAACTCGAGGTGATCCGGGCGTATTCGCGCCGTGCGCCGGTGTTCCTCTACGTGCCCGATCCCTGCCGCGAATACTGGGGCGGCCTGCATGCCGCCACGCGCCAAGGCGACTGGCGCCTGCCGGATGCCGACGGCTGGGCAGGATTCCGGGATGACGAATCGGCGCGCCTGGCCGATCCGGAAGCGATCGACTGGCAGGAGCAGGAGCACCCCCTGCTGGCGCGTTGGGGACGGCTTGGCCAGCATTTCTTCGCCGCACTGGTGGAGGGCGATGTCCGCGAAGACATGCGCCACGGGCTGGACGATGCCGCTTCGCCGCCGGGCAATCGCCTGCAGCGCCTGCAGGAAAGCATTCGCCGCCTCGAACCGGAGCTGATGGCGGAAGATCCCCGCGATCCCGCCGCGCCCGCCGATTCCAGCCTTCGCATCCATGCCTGCCACACCCGCCTGCGCGAGCTGGAGGTCCTGCGCGATGCGCTGCTTGATGCGGTGGAGCACGACGCCATCCGTCCGGGCAACATCGTGGTGATGGCACCGGACATCCGGGCCTACCTGCCCTTGATTCCCGCGGTGTTCGGCGAGGCCGGATCCCTGCGCGAACGTCGGCTGCCCTATCACCTGGCCGACGTGCCCGTGGCGCGCAGCCACCCGCTGTTCACCGTGGTCCGCACGTTGCTGGAAGTCGGCACCGCCCGCATCACCGCACCGGCGGTGGTCGATCTGCTCGGCGTGGCCGAGGTGCGCCGGGCACTCGGGCTGGGGGCGGGCGAAGCCGACGAGCTGGTGGAGTGGCTGCGCGCGAGCCGGGTCGCGTGGGGACTGGATGGCGCGCACAAGGCATCGATGTCGCTCCCGGCGCGCGCGGAAAACACCTTCGCCTGGGCACTGGACCGGATGCTGGCGGGCTACCTGATGGCCGATGCGGCCCTTGATGACGACGCCGAAGCGACGCAACTCCCGGACGGCACCGTGATGCTGCCGCTCGCCGGCATCGAAGGGCCGTCCGCGGGCGCGCTGGGCAGTCTCGACCGGCTGTTGCGCGAGCTGCAGGCCTGGCGCGATATGCGCGAGATGGAACTGCCGGCCTCGGCCTGGGCGGAGATGCTGGGCAACCGGATCGACGGCATCCTGCGCGCGATGCCGGGTGACGCCGAAGCGGCCGGCGCCCTCTCGGCGGTGCGCCGGGCGATTGCCCAGGTGGCCGCGGAGCCGGCCCGCAACGGCGAGGATCCGCTGCTGCGGATGCCGGTAGTGGCGCAATGCGTGCACGACGCGCTGGAAGCCATCCCCGAGCGCCAGCGTTTCCTGCTGGGCGGTATCACCTTCTGCGGCATGGTGCCGCAGCGCGCGATCCCGTTCGATCTGGTCTGCGTGCTGGGCCTGGACGAAGGCGCCTTCCCGCGCCGGACGAGTGACGGCGGGGTGGACCTGATGTCGCGCATCCGTCGCATCGGCGACCGCGATGTTGTTCGTGACGATCGCTACCTGTTCCTCGAAACGCTGATGTCCGCACGCAAGCGCCTGCACCTTTCGTTCGTCGGCCAGGATGCCCGCGATGGCAAACCTCGCAATCCGGCTGCGCCGCTGGCCGAACTCGTGGCCGAGCTGGAATCGCGCGCCTGCATCGCCCCCGATGACCGCGAAACGCCGCGTCCGTGGCAGGTCCGCCATCCGCTTCAGCCCTTCGATGGCCGCTATTTCGACGGGAGCCACCCGGCGCTGTTCTCGTACTCCGGCGCCTTCGCCGGCATGAGCGGGCAGGGCGAGGTGCCGCTGCCACGATTGCGTGCCGGCAAACCGCTCGTGCCCGAGCCGCTGCCGGAGACGCTGCAGCTTTCGGCGTTGCAGGGTTTCTTCAAGGATCCGGCCAGGGACCTGCTGCGGGATC
>JAEXAG010000133.1 GCA_023394655.1 Pseudomonadota bacterium | reverse complement strand
CGTCGCCGGGCTTGACGTTGACCAGCACCACGCGGCCGGGCATCGGCGCCAGCACGCGATCGCCGCTGCCGCCGCCACTTTCGTCTTCCAGCCGATGCAGGGCGATGCGCTCGATGCGATGGCGACGCACGCCGTCATGCAGGGTGGCGGTGTCGCCGTCGAGCGTGACCGGCATGCGTCTCGCGCTACCGTTGACGCGTCCGCTGGCAATGCCGCCATCGATCCGCAACCCGTCGATGCGGGTCAGCCGATCTTCTTCGCGGACAAGGTAATCCCCGGCCTTTCCTGCCAGCGAAAGATGGATGTCGGCCCCTTCGTGGCGCAGGCGCAGTGGCGTGTGGCCCGGGCCGTCGAGACGCCAGCCATCGTGCATCGACCACGGGGAACCTTCGCGCGCAACGCCGGCGGCATCGCGCAGGTGCAGCGCGGCGGCGGCGAGCGCGCGCAGGATGGCGGCCTCGCCTTCGTCCTGTTCGGGCGAGCCGACGAACTCGTCGAGATGGCGATCCAGATAGCCGGTATCGATCGTGCCTTCGACCACCGCCGGATGCCGCGCAAGCCGTTCGAGGAAGGCGATGTTCGATTTCGGCCCTTCGATCTCGCAGGCCGCGAGCGCTTCGCGCAGGCGGGCGAGGGCGGCTTCGCGGTCAGCGCCGTGAACGATCAGCTTGGCGATCATCGGGTCGTAGAAGATCGTCACCGTGTCGCCTTCCACCACGCCGGAATCGATGCGCACGTCCGGCATGAATTCCGGCAACCGCAGGCGCACCAGCTTGCCGGAGCCGGGCAGGAAGCCGGCATCCGGGTCTTCGGCGTACAGGCGAACTTCGATCGCGTGGCCGCTGCTCCAGATCGCGTCCTGGCGACGCGGCAGCGGCTCGCCTGCCGCCACGCGTAGCTGCCACTCCACCAGATCCAGCCCGGTGACCAGCTCGGTGACCGGATGCTCCACCTGCAGGCGGGTGTTGATTTCCATGAAATAGAAACGGCCATCCTGCCCGACGATGAACTCGACGGTGCCGGCGTTCTGGTAATCGATGGCGTGGCCGGCGGCCACCGCCGCTTCACCCATCGCCGCGCGCAGCTCGGGGGTGAGGAAGGGCGAGGGCGACTCTTCCAGCACCTTCTGGTAGCGGCGCTGCGCCGAGCATTCGCGCTCGTTGAGATGGATCACCTCGCCGTGGTCATCACCGAAGATCTGGATCTCGATGTGGCGGGGCTTCTCGATATAGCGCTCCAGCAGCACGCGGTCGCGGCCGAAGGCGTTGGCCGCCTCGCGCTGGCAGCTTTCCAGGTTCGGCAGGAACTCGTCCTCGCCGCGCACGATGCGCATGCCCTTGCCGCCGCCGCCGTGGGCGGCCTTGATCATCAGCGGGAAACCGATGCGGAGGGCTTCGCGGCTCAGCGTTTCCGGGGACTGGTCGTCGCCGGTGTAGCCCGGCACCACCGGCACGCCGGCGGCATCCATCAGGTCCTTGGCGCCGGCCTTGCTGCCCATCTTGCGCATCGAAGCCGCCTTCGGCCCGATGAACACCATGCCCGCCGCTTCCACCGCATCGGCGAAATCCGCGTTCTCGGAAAGAAAGCCGTAACCGGGGTGGATCGCCTGCGCTCCGGATTTGCGCGCCACTTCGAGGATCGCGTCGCCGCGCAGGTAGCTGTCCTGCGGACGGGGCCCACCGATCGGGAAGGCTTCGTCGGCGAGCCGCACGTGCCGCGCATCGGCGTCCGCCTCGGAATACACGGCGACGGTGCGGATGCCCATGCGGCGCGCCGTGCGGATGATGCGGCAGGCGATTTCGCCGCGGTTGGCGATGAGGATCTTGTCGAACATCAGGCGAGCGTCCAGCTGGGTTTGCGTTTGTCGAGGAAAGCGGAAAGCCCTTCCTGGCCTTCCGGGGAGACGCGCAGGCGGGCGATGAGCGCGGCGTTTTCGGCATCGTGGCGGCTGCCGTCGGCATGCACCGAGACGGCGGCCACCAGCTTCTTGGCACTGGCGGCGGCGACCGGGCCGGCCTTCATCAGCAGGTCGATCTGGCGTGCGACCGCGGCGTCGAGCGCATCGGCCGCCACCACCTGGTGCAGCAGGCCGATGCGGAGCGCCTCGGCGGCGTCGAAGATCTCGGCGGTGGCGAAGTACCGCCGCGCCTGGCGCACGCCGATGGCGTTGATGACGTAGGGCGAGATGACCGCCGGCAGCAGGCCGAGCTTGGCTTCGGTCAGGCCGAACCTGGCCTCGGGCACGCCGATGGCGATGTCGCAGCAGGCCACCAGCCCGACGCCACCGCCGAACGCCGCGCCCTGCACGCGTGCGATGGTCGGCTTGGGCAGTTCGTCCAGCGTGCGCATCAGGCGGGCGAGGGCGAGTGAGTCCATGAGGTTCTCGGCCTCGCTCATCCTGGCCATGCCGCGCATCCAGTTGAGGTCGGCGCCGGCCGAGAATGAAGCGCCTTCGCCTTCCAGCACCACGGCGCGCACCGCGGCGTCCGCACCGAGTGCCTGCAGCGCCTCGGTCATGCCGGCGATCAGGCGGTCGTCGAAGGCGTTGTGGACCTCGGGCCGCCGCATCCGCAGGCGTGCCACCGCGCCATCGCGCAGGACCTCCAGCATCGAATCCATGAACGTGTTCCCTGCAAAACGCCATGATAAGCGACGCAACGGAAGCGGTTCGGTGTAAGATGAGAATGATTCCCATCTGGAGCCGGGCGTGCGCCTCGTTGATCTTCCGCTGAATTCGCCTGCCGTGGTCGTCGCCGTGCATGCCGAGGGCGAGGCCGATGCCATCGCGCGCCGCCTCGGTGAACTCGGTTTCGTGCCGGGCGAACCGGTGGAAGTGCGCGCCGCCGGGCCGCTCGGCCGCGAGCCGCTCATGGTGCAGGTGGGCTACACGCGCTTTGCGCTGCGCCGCAGCGAGGCCGCGCGCGTCGAGGTGCGCCGCGAAGCCTTGGACGCCGCCGCATGAACGAGGCCGTCCTCCCGCGCGTCGCCCTGATCGGCAACCCCAACAGCGGCAAGACCGCGCTGTTCAACCTGCTCACCGGCAGCCGCCAGAAGGTGGCCAACTACGCCGGCGTGACCGTGGAGCGCAAGGAAGGGCGGATGCTGGGCGCGTCCGGTCGCGGCTACGCGCTGCTGGACCTGCCGGGTGCCTACAGCTTGAGCCCGGCCAGTCTGGAAGAGGCGATCGCGCGCGATGTCTGCCGTGGCTTCTAACCGGGTGAGCCGGCGCCGGACCTGCTGGTCTGCGTGGTCGATGCCACCAACCTGCGCCTGCACCTGCGCTTCGTGCTGGAACTGAAATCACTCGGCCGGCCGATGATCGTGGCGCTCAACCAGATGGATGCGGCGGCCCGGCGCGGGATCGGCATCGATGTGGCGATGCTCGCGCGCGAACTGGGCGTGCCAGTCGTGGAAACGGTGGCGGTGCGCGGCGATGGCGCGAAGGCGCTGGTCGCGCAGGTCGATGCCGCATTCGCCGGGGATCGGCCGGTCGCCGCGCCCGAAGCCGTGGCCACCCAGGACCTGCATGCCGAGGCACGCCGCCTGATTGCGGCCACCGTGCGGATGCCGCGCCGCACCGCGCAGATCGACGACGCGCTGGACCGCTGGCTGCTGCATCCGGTCTTCGGCCTGCTGACGCTCGCGGTGGTGATGTTCCTGATGTTCCAGGCCGTCTACGCCTGGGCCACGCCGCTGATGGACGGCATCGAGGCGGGCACCGCGTGGCTGGGCGAGACGGTCGGCGCCACCATCGCGGACGGCCCCCTGAAGAGCCTGATGGTGGACGGCATCGTCGCGGGGCTGGGCGGGGTGGTCGTGTTCCTGCCGCAGATCCTCATCCTCTTCCTCTTCATCCTGACGCTGGAGGAATCCGGCTACCTGCCGCGCGCGGCCTTCATGCTCGACCGCACCATGGCGGCCGCGGGCCTCTCGGGGCGGAGCTTCATCCCGCTGCTGTCCAGTTTCGCTTGTGCGGTGCCGGGGATCATGGCCACGCGCAGCATCCAGGATCCGCGCGACCGCCTGGCCACCATCCTGGTCGCGCCGTTGATGACCTGTTCGGCGCGGCTGCCGGTGTATGCGCTGCTGATCGGCGCCTTCATCCCGCAGCGCAAGGTGGCCGGCGGGCTGGAGCTTCAGGGTCTGGTGCTGTCCGGGCTTTACATGGCCGGCATCGCCAGCGCGCTCGCCGTGAGCTGGGTGATGAAACGTTGGCGGCGCGAGAAGGGCGAACACCCCTTGCTGCTGGAACTGCCGTCCTATCGCCTGCCGCACTGGCGCGACCTGCTGATCGGCCTGTGGGAGCGCGCGATGATCTTCTTGAAGCGCGTGGGCGGCATCATCCTGGCGATGACGGTGCTGCTGTGGTTCCTGCTGTCGTTCCCGGCTGCACCGGCCGATGCCACGATGCCGGCCATCGACTACAGCTTCGCCGGCCGCATCGGCCACGCGATGACCGCCGTGTTCGCACCGCTCGGTTTCAACTGGCAGATCTGCATCGCGCTGATCCCCGGCATGGCCGCGCGCGAGGTGATGGTGTCCTCGCTGGCCACCGTCTATGCCGTGGCCGCCGCCAGCGATGAAGCCTCGGCGCTGGCGCTCAAGCCCTTGATCGCGAACGACTGGTCGCTGGCCACCGCGCTCTCGCTGCTGGTCTGGTTCATCTACGCCCCGCAGTGCCTGTCCACGCTCGCCACCATCAAGCGCGAGACCGGCAGCTGGAAACAGACCGCCTTCGCCACCGTCTATCTTTTCGCGCTGGCGTATGCGGCTTCGTTCGTCACCTACCAGGGCGCGAAGGCGCTCGGGTGGGGATGATGGCGATGCCGCTCGCGCTGCAGTACGCGGTGATCGGCGTGGCGGTGCTGCTGGCGGCGCTGTTCGTGTGGCGCACGCGGTTTCCCGGGTCCTGGCGGCGCACGCGCATCGCGCTGGCCATCCCGCTGCTGCGTGAAGGCCGGCCGGGGTGGATGCAGCGGCTCGGCCGCTTCATCGCGCCGGATTCCGCGCTGCGTTCCGGTGAATGCGGGGGGTGCGGCGGCTGCGGTTGAACCGCCGCCGCGCCCGCGTCAGCGGGCCCGCATCCGCGTGCTGGCCACCAGGTCTACGCTCAGGCTGAAGGTCCGAGTGTCGCCGGGGTGCATCGCGCCGACCCCTACGACATGCCGGGCCACCTCTTCGCCGCGCTCGTTCTTCACCACCGCCACGACCGAGTATTCCCACGCCTCGCCCGGCGCGGGGCCGGACAGGGTGCTTTCGATGCGGAGCGGCGATGCCAGCACCTTGCGATCGGGCGTGGCATCGAAGCGCAGATGGCCCTTGCAGGCGGGGCACACCGAAGCGCTCTGCAGGATGGTGGCGCGGCAATGGGGGCAGGCACGCGTGGCGCCTGCCTCCACCGGCTTGCCGCCGCGCCCGAGCAGGCCGCTCATGCGGCGTTGCCGTCTTCCTTGCTGGCGGCCGGCTTGGCGGACTTGCCATCCTTTCCGTCCCATGCGCCGCACTCGACGTGGCCACGCAGGCGCGCGCCCGAGGCGATGGTCAGGTCCTCGGCCTTTATGTCGCCGCTCATCGTGCTGGAGGCCAGAAGGTCCACGCGGCGCGCGGACTCGATGTTGCCGGCCAGCTCGCCGGAAAGCGTGACCTTGCCGGCGCGGACGCTGCCGTCGAGCCGGGCGCCCTGCTCGATGGTGAGGTCACCCTTGACATCGACATCGCCCTTGAACTTGCCGGCGATGCGCACATGACCGGCGCCCTCGATCTTGCCCTCGATGGCGAGGTCGGCGGCGATCACCGATTCCTTGGCCTGCGGCTTCGCCGGCTGCACCGGTTCCGGCTCCACGGCGCGTGCCGGGACGGCCGCGGGCTGGCCGAAGGGCGTGGTCACTGCATCGCTCGGGAAATCGGCGGCTTCCTTCTTGGCGCTGTTGCCGGGGTCTCTCCAACTCACCATGACGTGTTCTCGCGGGCTGGCAGCAAGGCTGCGGAAAGGCCGAAATTAGCACGCGGGGGAAACGTGGTGGTGGCAGGCCGCATCGCGGCCTTGGCTGAATGGACCAGGGTCACCGCGAGGCCACGCACGAAAGCCTACATGCGGAACACGCCGAACTTCACCGGTTCGATCGGCGCATTGAGCGAAGCGGCGAGCGCGAGGCCCAGCACGCGGCGGGTGTCCGCCGGATCGATGATGCCGTCGTCCCAAAGCCGCGCGGTGGCGTAATACGGGTTGCCCTGGTCCTCGTACTGTTGGCGGATCGGCGCCTTGAATACTTCCTCGTCCCCGGCGCTCCATTCGCCGCCCTTGGCCTCGATGCCATCCCGGCGCACGGTGGCCAGCACGCTCGCGGCCTGTTCGCCGCCCATCACGCTGATGCGCGCGTTCGGCCACATCCACAGGAAGCGCCCGCCATAGGCGCGGCCGCACATCGCGTAGTTGCCGGCGCCGAACGAGCCGCCGATCACCACGGTGAACTTGGGCACCGATGAACACGCCACGGCGGTCACCATCTTGGCCCCGTCCTTGGCGATGCCGGCGTTTTCGTACTTGCGGCCGACCATGAAGCCGGTGATGTTCTGCAGGAACACCAGCGGGATGCCGCGCTGGTTGCACAGCTCGATGAAGTGCGCGCCCTTGAGGGCGGACTCGGAGAACAGGATGCCGTTGTTGGCGACGATGCCCACCGGCATGCCGTGGATGTGCGCGAAGCCGGTCACCAGCGTCTTGCCGTAGCGCGCCTTGAATTCCTGGAACTCGCTGCCATCGACGATGCGCGCGATCACCTCGCGGATGTCGAAGGGCTTGCGGGTGTCCTGCGGCACGATGCCGTACAGCTCTTCGGCCGGATACAGCGGCTCACGGCTGTCACGCAGCGCGACGCGGGTTTCGCGACGGCGGTTGAGCGAGGCCACGATGCCGCGGGCGATCGACAGCGCGTGGTGGTCGTCCTCGGCGAAATGGTCGGCGACGCCGCTGACGCTGGTATGCACGTCGGCACCGCCGAGCGCCTCGGCATCGACCACTTCGCCGGTCGCCGCCTTCACCAGCGGCGGACCGCCGAGGAAGATGGTGCCTTGTGCCTTGACGATGATCGATTCGTCGCACATCGCCGGCACGTAGGCACCGCCGGCGGTGCAGCTGCCCATCACCACGGCGATCTGCGGGATGTTCTCCGCGCTCATCCGCGCCTGGTTGTAGAAGATGCGGCCGAAGTGTTCCTTGTCGGGGAACACCTCGTCCTGCAGCGGCAGGAAGGCACCGCCGGAATCCACCAGGTAGATGCAGGGCAGATGGTTCTCGCGCGCCACTTCCTGCGCGCGCAGGTGCTTCTTCACCGTCATCGGGAAATAGGTGCCGCCCTTGACGGTGGCGTCGTTGGCCACGATCACGCATTCGCTGCCCATCACCCGGCCGATGCCGGTCACCACGCCGGCGGCCGGTGCCGCATCGTCGTACATGCCTTCGGCGGCCAGTGCGTTCAATTCGAGGAAGGGAGATCCGGGATCGAGCAGGGCATCGATGCGATCGCGCGCCAGCAGCTTGCCGCGGGCGACGTGTCGGCTCCGGGCGGCATCGCCACCGCCTTCGGCGGCGCGGCGCAGGCGCTGGTGCAGCTCCGCGGTCAGCGCGCGATGGTAGGCGGCGGTATCGGCGAAATCGGATGAGCGGGGATCAAGCTGCGATTCGAGCGCGGGCATGG
>JAEXAG010000167.1 GCA_023394655.1 Pseudomonadota bacterium | reverse complement strand
GATTTCGGCGTGGCTTCCTTTTCGAGCCACAGGCGCGGCTCATGGTTGTCCAGCCGGCCACCGGCGGATTGCTTGGCCACCACCGTCCAGACATAGGGCAGCAGGGCGGCGACGAGGAGACAGGCATAGGCGAGGGTCATGGCGGCATCCTGGGCGAAGTTGCCGCCATCATGCCCTGAAAAGCGAAGGCCCCGGCGGATGCGGGGCCTTCGGCATGACGCACGGTGGCGCGGCTTACCGTTTCGCCGACATCATCGCGTCGCGGGTGGCGCGGAAGGCGCTGGTTTCGCGCCAGTTGGGCCAGCTGCCATCGTTGGCCAGCGTGTTGCCGACCTGGAACAGCAGCTTCAGGTCCTCGACCACGCCATCCAGCTTCCACGAGGGATCGTACTCGTCGGTCGGCTTGTGATAGCGGTTGCGACGGTAATCGTCCTCCACCGCCTGACCCGCGGCGGTGCCGCCTTCGCGCAGGTCGTCGCCACCCTTCGCGTAGAGGGCGGGCACGCCGGCCTTGGCGAAATTGAAGTGATCGGAGCGGAAGTAGAAGCCGTCCTCCGGCGTGGCTTCGGGGGTCAAAACGCGGTCCTGGCCCTTGGCGGCCTCGGCCAGCAGGTCCTCCAGCTCGGAGTTGCCCATGCCCACCACGGTCACGTTGCGGGCGCGGCCGGACACCGGCATCGCATCCATGTTGATCACGGCCACGGTCTTGTCCATCGGGATCGCGGGATGCGCCACGTAGTACTTGGAGCCGAGCAGGCCGGATTCCTCGAGCGTCACCGCCAGGAACACGATCGAGCGCTTGGGCTTCTCGCCGCCCTTGGCGAACTTCTCGGCAATCTCGATCACGCCGGCCACGCCGGTCGCGTTGTCCACGGCACCGTTGTAGATCCGGTCGCCGCTCTCGCCCTCGTGCTTGCCGAGGTGGTCCCAGTGCGCCATGTACACGATGCCTTCCTCCGGCGCTTCGCTGCCCGGCAGGATGCCGACGACGTTGCGCGAGGATTTCTCCTCGATGGTGCTCTTGAGATCGACCGAAAGCCGGGCATCCATCGGCACCGCCTTGAAGCCGCGCTTGCCGGCGGCCTCGCGCAAGCGGTCGATGTCGAGCCCGGCGTCGGCGAAGATCGCCTTGGCCTGGTCGCCGGTGATCCAGCCCTGCGCCGGCAGGCGCGGATCCGGATCGTCCTTGGGCAGCAGGTCGTGCTGCGGGCCGGACCAGGAGTTCTTCACCACGTCCCAGCCGTAGGCGGCACCGGCATCGTCGTGGATGATGATGGCGGCGGCGGCGCCCTTGCGCGCGGCTTCCTCGAACTTGTAGGTCCAGCGGCCGTAATAGGTCATGCGCTTGCCTTCGAAGAGGCTTTCGTCGCCGTTGTGGAAGCCCGGGTCGTTGACGAACATCACCACGGTCTTGCCCTTGACGTCCACGCCGGCGTAATCGTTCCAGCCCTGTTCCGGGGCATCGACCCCGTAGCCGACGAACACCAGCTCGCTGGAATCGATCTTCACCTCGCGCTCGCCGCTGCGGGTGCCGATCACCATGTCGGGGCCGAACTTCAGCTCGTGCGATTTGCCGGCGACCTCGAGCCGCAGGGTGGTATTGGGGTCGGCCTCGGTCACCACCATCGGCACGGTCTGGAACCAGTCGCCGTTGTTGCCGGGCTGCAGGCCGATGCGCTCGAACTGGGCCTTGATGTATTCGACACTCTTCTCGCCACCGTCGGTGCCGGGCGCGCGGCCCTCGAATTCGTCCGAGGCGAGCGTCTTCAGCAGCTCGGTGTAGTCGCCGACGTTGATGTCGGGGCTGAAGGCATGGCTTGCGGCGGGTGCGGGATCGGCCGCGGCGGTGGCCGGTGCCTCGGCGGCCGGCTTGCAGGCGGCCAGCGCGGTGGCGGCGGCCAGCCCGAGGAAAAGATGGCGATGTCGCATCGGAGCTCCGGAATCATTGCGGAACCCCGATCTTAGCGACAACCGCCGCGCGAATGCGCGGGTCAGTCTTTCGGCGGCACCGGGGTGGAGAACGGCAGCGGCACCGTGCCGCTGACCGCGCCGATGCGCGCGCTGTCGTGGACGTAGAGGCGCACCTCGCGCTCGAACACCAGCGGCCCGATCACCACCGCATCCGGCCCGATCACGATCCGCGGCACCCGGCGCGCACCGATCAGCCCGCGCGGCTTGGACACCTTGAGCTTGCCGGAGACCTTCGAACCGATGCCGATGGTGACATCGCCGGCGACGGTCTCGACATCTCCGCTGACTTCGGTGCGGACCAGGCCGATCGCGCCGGCCACGGTTTCGATGCTGCCATCGACGCGGCTGCCGCGATCGACGAACACGCCGCCGCTCACCGTCTCGATGCTTCCGACCCGGCTGCCGGCGCCGATCCGGATCGCGCCATTGACCACTTCCAGCGATCCCGCGCGGACACGCTCGCCGAGGGTGATCGCGCCGTTGACGGTTTCCAGCGCGCCGGTCTCGGCACCGTTGCCGACGCGGATCGCCCCGTTCACGGTTTCCGCCTTGCCGGTGCGCGCGTTCTCGCCGATGCGGATCGCGCCGTTGACGGTATCCAGCTTGCCGGCCTGCTGGCCGGCGCCGACTTCCACCGCGCCGTTGACGCGGCTGATGTCCTGGCGGGCCAGCGCGGGCGTGGCCGCAAGTGCAAGGGAAAGCGCGAGGACGAGCAGGTTCGGCTTGACCATGGCAGGCTCCTTCAGCGGGCGGGACGTCGCCCCGGACTACAATCCCACGGATCGCGCCATCGCGCCATCTTCCGAAAGTCACTGGTCCCCGAGTCATGCCCCAAGCCGCCCCGCGCCCCGCCCCCGTCGTCCTCCTCATCCTCGATGGCTGGGGCCATCGCGAAGACCCGACCGACAACGCGCTCGCGCAGGCGGACCTCCCGAACTGGCGCGCCCTGCTGGCCAGCCGCCCGCACACGCTCATCCATACCGAGGGCCAGCACGTCGGCCTGCCGGACGGGCAGATGGGCAACTCGGAAGTGGGCCACATGAACCTCGGTGCGGGCCGCATCGTCTATCAGGACCTCACCCGCATCGACGCGGCCATCGAAAGCGGCGAATTCGATGCCAACCCGGCACTCGTCGGCGCCTGTGCCGCGGCCCGCGATGGCACCCTGCACCTCATGGGCCTCCTCTCGCCCGGCGGCGTGCACAGCCACGAAACCCATCTGTTCGCCATGCTGCGGCTGGCCGCCCGGCTGGGCGTGGCGCGGGTGGCGGTCCACGCCTTCCTCGATGGCCGCGACACCCCGCCGCGCTCGGCGGCACCGAGCCTGGCCGCCCTGCAGGCGCTCTGTGACACGCTCGGCAATGCCCGCATCGCCAGCGTGTCCGGGCGCTACTTCGCCATGGACCGCGACAAGCGCTGGGATCGCGTGGAAGCGGCATGGAAGGCGATGGTCGAAGCCGATTCCGTCCGCCACGCGCCGACCGCCGCGGCCGCGCTGGAAGCCGCCTATGCCCGTGGCGAGAACGACGAATTCGTGCAGCCCGTGGTGATCGGCGAAGGCGCCCGTTTCGCCGACGACGATGCCGTGGTGTTCATGAATTTCCGTGCCGACCGCGCCCGCCAGCTGGCCGCCGCCTTCGTCCAGCCCGGTTTCGACGGCTTCGCCGCGCGCCGCCCCGCGCTGTCGCGCTTCGTCTGCCTGGCCGAATACGACGCCAGCTTGCCGGCCGAAGTGGCGTTTCCGCCGGACGAACTCGCCAACACCCTCGGCGAGGTGCTGGCCGCCCACGGGCTCGGCCAGTTGCGCATCGCCGAGACCGAGAAATACGCACACGTCACCTTCTTCTTCAGCGGCGGCCGCGAAGCGCTGTATCCGGGCGAGGCGCGCACCCTGATCCCCAGCCCGCAGGTGGCCACCTACGACCTGCAGCCGGAAATGAGCTGCCCCGAACTCACCGACAAGCTGGTCGATGCGATCCGCACGCGTGCGCACGACGTGGTGATCTGCAACATCGCCAACCCCGACATGGTCGGCCACACCGGCGTGATGGCCGCCGCGATCCAGGCCGCCGAAGCGGTGGACGTGGCGATCGGCCGGATCGTGGCCGCGGTGGAGGCGGCCGGCGGCGCGCTGCTGATCACCGCCGACCACGGCAACCTGGAAATGATGCGCGATCCGGCCACCGGGCAGCCGCATACCGCGCACACCACCGGCCCGGTGCCGCTGGTCTACGTGGGCAGCCGCGCCGATGCCCGCCTGCGTTCGGGCGGCGCCCTGCGCGACGTCGCGCCGACCCTGCTCGATCTGCTCGGCATCGCGGTGCCCGCCGAGATGAGCGGCCGGAGCCTGCTCCGGGCATGAGGCCCGCGCTCGCCCGCCTGCTGCTGGTGGCCCTGGCGCTGGCCTTCGCGGCCGGGCTGGCCACCGCGCAGGATGCCGGCGAGACCGAGCGCAAATTGCGCCAGCTGCGCAACGAGCTGCGCCAGATCGGCCAGGAGCGGCGCAAGCTGGAAGGCCAGCGCGGCGATGCCACCCGCGCGGTGCGCGAGGCCGATGAATCGGTCGGCCGCAGTGCGCGCGCGCTGGATCGCACGCAGGCGGCGATCGCCGGCCAGCAGGCGCGGCTGGCGGAACTGCAGGCCCGCCGCGAAGCCCTCGGGGAATCGCTGCAAAGCCAGCGCGGGCAACTCGCCCGGCTGGTGCGCGCCGCTTACATGACCGGCGGCGATGCCCCGCTGAAAGTGCTGCTCTCGCAGGACCGCGTGGCCGATGGCCAGCGCGACCTCGCCTACTACGGCATCCTCCAGCGCGACCGCGCCGAGCGCATCCGGGCGATCGGCCGCCAGCTCGCGGAGTTGCGGGAAGTCGAGGCCGAGATCGTCAGTGAAAGCACGCGGCTGGCGGAGGCCCGCCAGCGCCAGCAGCAGGAACTGGCTGAAACGGAAAGACTGCGCCGCGAGCGCAGCGCCCTGCTGGCGCAGGTCGATGCCCGCTACCAGGACCGCGCCAACCGCGAAAAGGCGCTCGGACAGGACGCGCGCGCTCTGGAGCGGGTGCTGGCGCAGTTGCGCGCCGCCGCGGCACGGGTCGAGCGCGAGCGTCGCGCCGCGGCCGAACGCGCCCGCCGCGAAGCCGCCGCGCAGGCTCGCCGGGAGGCCGCAGCCGGCAAT
>JAEXAG010000132.1 GCA_023394655.1 Pseudomonadota bacterium | reverse complement strand
CCCAGCTGGAAGCGCGCGCGCTGATGATGTCCACCAACAACATCCTGTCGCCGGCCAACGGCGAGCCGATCATCGTGCCGTCGCAGGACGTGGTGCTGGGCCTGTACTACATGACCCGCGCGCTGGAAAACAAGGCGGGCGAGGGCATGGCGTTCGCCAACGTGTCCGAAGTCAAGCGCGCCTACGACAACCGCGTGGTCGAGCTGCACGCGAAGGTCAAGGTCCGCATCACCGAATACGTGATGGGCGATGGCGGCGAGCGCGTGGCGAAGCAGTCCATCGTCGACACGACCGTGGGCCGTGCGCTCCTGGCCGACATCCTGCCGAACGGCCTGTCGTACTCGCTGGTCAACACCGAACTGAACAAGAAGGCGATCAGCCGGCTGATCAACACCTGCTACCGCGAGCTGGGCCTGAAGGACACCGTGGTGTTCGCCGACCAGCTGATGTACACCGGCTTCAGCTACGCCACCAAGGCCGGCGTGACAATCGGCATCGACGACATGATCATCCCGGCCGAGAAGGCGGGCATCCTCGATGAGGCCGAGGCCGAGGTTCTGGAAATCCAGCAGCAGTACCAGTCGGGCCTGGTCACCGGCGGCGAGCGCTACAACAAGGTGGTCGACATCTGGTCGCGTACCAACGAGCGCGTGGCCAAGGCGATGATGGACACCATCGGCACCGACAAGGTGGAGAACGCCAAGGGCGAGACGATCGACCAGAAGTCGATGAACTCGATCTACATCATGGCCGACTCCGGCGCGCGTGGTTCGCAGGCGCAGATCCGCCAGCTCGCCGGCATGCGCGGCCTGATGGCCAAGCCGGACGGCTCGATCATCGAGACCCCGATCACCGCGAACTTCCGCGAAGGCCTGAACGTCCTGCAGTACTTCATCTCGACCCACGGCGCCCGAAAGGGCCTCGCGGATACCGCGCTGAAAACCGCGAACTCGGGCTACCTGACCCGCCGACTGGTCGACGTGGCGCAGGACGTGGTGATCACCGAGGGTGATTGCGACACGCACAACGGCCTGACCATGACCCCGATCGTGGAAGGCGGCGACGTCGTCGAACCGCTGAAGGATCGCGTGCTGGGCCGCGTCGTGGCCGAGGACGTGTTCCTGCCGGGCAACGACGAGGAGCCGATCGTCACCCGCAACACCCTGCTCGATGAAGTCTGGGTGCAGAAGCTGGAAGACGCTGGCGTGCAGTCGATCAAGGTGCGCTCGACCATCACCTGCGATGCGCCGTTCGGCGTCTGCTCGCTGTGCTACGGCCGTGACCTCGGCCGCGGCCATCTGGTCAACATGGGCGAGGCGGTCGGCGTGGTCGCCGCGCAGTCCATCGGCGAGCCCGGCACCCAGCTGACCATGCGCACGTTCCACATCGGTGGCGCGGCCTCGCGTGCGGCGGCGATCGACAACGTCACCGTCAAGACCACCGGTTCGGTGAAGTTCAACAACCTCAAGACCGTGGCCCACGAATCGGGCGGCGTGGTGGCGGTGTCGCGTTCGGGCGAGCTCTCGGTGCTCGACGACCACGGCCGCGAGCGCGAGCGCTACAAGCTGCCCTACGGCGCGACCATCAACGTCCTCGATGGCGCCGCCATCAAGGCCGGGCAGGTCATTGCGAACTGGGATCCGCACAACCACCCGATCGTGTCGGAAGTGGCCGGTTTCGTGCGCTTCTACGATTTCGTGGACGGCGTGACGGTCATCGAGAAGACCGACGACCTCACCGGCCTGGCTTCGCGCGAGATCACCGATCCGAAGCGTCGCGGCTCGCAGGGCAAGGATCTGCGCCCGCTGGTGCGCATCGTGGATGCCAAGGGCAATGACCTGAACATCCCGGGCACCGACCTGCCGGCGCAGTACCTGCTGCCGCCGCGCTCGATCGTCAACCTGCAGGACGGCGCGGCCGTCGGCGTGGGCGACGTGGTGGCCAAGATCCCGCAGGAAGCCTCGAAGACCCGCGACATCACCGGTGGTCTGCCGCGCGTGGCCGACCTGTTCGAAGCGCGCAAGCCGAAGGATCCGGCGATCCTCGCCGAGATCTCCGGCGTGGTCAGCTTCGGCAAGGACACCAAGGGCAAGCAGCGCCTGATCCTGAAGGGTGCCGATGGCGTCGATCACGAGGAGCTGATCCCGAAGTACCGCCAGGTCATCGTGTTCGAAGGCGAGCACGTGGAGAAGGGCGAGACCGTGGTGGACGGCGAGCCGAATCCGCAGGACATCCTGCGCCTGAAGGGCATCGAGGAGCTGGCCGCGTACCTGACCAAGGAAATCCAGGACGTCTATCGCCTGCAGGGCGTGAAGATCAACGACAAGCACATCGAGGTGATCGTTCGCCAGATGCTGCGCAAGGTCGAGATCACCGACGCCGGCGACACCCGCTACCTGGTGGGCGAGCAGGCCGAGCGCCAGCGCGTGCTGGAAGACAACGCCAAGGCCGATACCCGCAACGAGCTGCCGGCGAAGTTCCAGCCGGTGCTCCTGGGCATCACCAAGGCCTCGCTGGCGACCGAGTCCTTCATCTCCGCGGCCTCCTTCCAGGAGACCACCCGCGTGCTGACCGAGGCGGCCGTCCGCGGCACCCGCGACAGCCTGCGCGGCCTGAAGGAGAACGTGATCGTCGGCCGCCTGATCCCGGCCGGCACCGGCCTCGCCTACCACAGCCAGCGCCGTCGCAACGCCGCCGGCCTGACCGCCGCCGAGCTGGACGTGCTGGCGGGTGGCGAGACGGCTGCCGCCGAAGCCGCGGCGGAGGATGCGCCGCTGCCGGTGGAGATGGTCATGATCGAGGAAACCGGCAGCGACCAGGCCTGATGCAGCACCCGGTGGCGGGGGCGCCGATCCCCCGCCGCCTGCCGCCGGCCTTGCAGGGGCAGGGCCGCGCGGTTATCATTCGGCGGTGATTTGAATGCAGGCAGCCCTCACCGGCTGCCCAGAGCCCGAAAAGAAGGACAGGAAGTCCTTCGTGTTCGGCACAGGGATGCGCGGGGTTGCGCGGTGGTCGTGCCGGTGGCACGGGCCCGTGCGTATTCGTAAGCTTGCGTTGACGGAAATGTCGACCGCAGGCTATACTTTTTTGTCTCCGTCCCGGATTCGTGTCCGGCGGACCATCCCGAGGCCTCCCGGCCCTAGCTAGATCTGGAAAAGCATGGCAACCATCAATCAGCTCGTGCGCAAGGCGCGCAGCCCTGAAACCTACAAGAGCAACTCGCCGGCGCTGCAGAACTGCCCGCAGCGTCGCGGCGTGTGCACCCGCGTGTACACCACCACTCCGAAGAAGCCGAACTCGGCCATGCGCAAGGTCGCCAAGGTGCGCCTGACCAATGGCTACGAGGTGATCTCGTACATCGGCGGCGAAGGCCACAACCTGCAGGAGCACAGCGTGGTGCTGATCCGCGGCGGCCGCGTCAAGGACCTGCCGGGCGTGCGCTACCACACCGTGCGCGGCTCGCTCGACGCCGCCGGTGTCGCCAAGCGCCGCCAGCGTCGTTCCAAGTACGGCGCCAAGCGTCCGAAGGCCTGATCCGGCAGGCGGGGCCGCGAGCCCCGCATGTCGCCATCGATTGAGAGTCCACGCGCGCCTGTCGCGCACTGACACACGAGAAGAAACATGTCCCGCAAAGGCAATACCCCGCAGCGTTCGGTGCTGCCCGATCCCAAGCACGGCAGCGAAACCATCGCGCGCTTCATCAACATGGTCATGCAGAGCGGCAAGAAGTCGATCGCCGAGAAGATCGTCTATGGCGCCATGGACGTCATCGGCGAGAAGAACGACAACCCGCTCGAGCTGGTCGAGAAGGCGCTCGGCAACG
>JAEXAG010000117.1 GCA_023394655.1 Pseudomonadota bacterium | reverse complement strand
GAGGTAGTTGTTGGCGCAGAAGTTGAGCACCGTGCGGCCGTCGGCGAGGGTGATCTCGGCCGACTGCGGGCTGGTGATGATGCGTTCGGACTTGAACAGCCCGGCGTCGCGGATTTCGTCGAGGGTGGTGGTGTAGCGTTCGGTCAGGGACATGGGGCTCGATCGCTGATGGGGAGGCGACTACTTTAACCGGCCGGGGTTTCGGTCGTTGTGGATGGCATGCGGGGTGGCCGGGCGTCCGTATCCCATGCGGGACTCGCCGTGAATACGTCCATGTAGGCTCGCCAGCGACATCCATGTCGCTGACGGTCCCGCACGGGACACGGCCACCCGGCATGGATGTTGCGGGGTGTTGGGGGAAAGCGGAAGCGGGCCTCGGGGTTGCTGGGGTGGCCGGGCGTCCGTATCCCGCGCGGGACTCGCCGTGAATACGTCCATGTAGGCTCAGCGGCGACATCCATGTCGCCGATGGTCCCGCACGGGATGCGGCCACCCGGCCTGGATGTTGCGTGCGTTGGGGAAAGCGGAAGCGGGTCGTGTGCGAAGCCGGTGTCTGCGAACTCGGATGCGCATCACGAACAAATTCGCGTGCCGCAGGAACGGGAGTCGTAGCCACTGCTTCTGCGTGACGAGCACCCGTTGCGTGGAGGCGCTGGGTGGCTTCCCTGTATACCGGCGACCCTCTGCGGCATGGATGCCGCAGCGGAGCCTACAAGGATGTATTCACGGCGTGTCGCTGGTACGCAGGGAAGCTGCCCAGCGCCTGCCGCGAACTAAAGTGCCGAGCAGCCCCGGTCGGAGACTCACCCCCAGCTCAACACCACCTTTCCCGACTTGCCGGATTCCATCAGCTCGAAGCCCTGCTGGAATTCGTCGATCGGCAGTTCGTGGGTGAGCACCTTGTGCAGCGGGAAGCCCGACAGCACCAGCTGGGTCATCTTGTACCAGGTCTCGTACATGCGGCGACCGTAGATGCCCTGGATGGTCAGGCCCTTGAAGATGACCTTGTCCCAGTCGATGCCGGCACCGTTGGGCATGATCCCGAGCATCGCGATCTTGCCGCCGTGGTACATGCAGTCGAGCATGCTGGCGAAGGCCTGCGGGTTGCCGCTCATCTCCAGGCCGACATCGAAGCCCTCCATGCCCAATTCGGTCATGACCTCGCGCAGATCCTCGCGGGCCACGTTGACCACGCGGGTCGCACCCATCTCGGTGGCCAGCTTCAGGCGGTGGTCGTTGACGTCGGTGACCACCACGTTGCGGGCGCCGATGTGCTTGCAGATGCCCGCGGCGATGATGCCGATCGGGCCGGCGCCGGTGACCAGCACGTCCTCGCCGACCACGTCGAATTCCAGCGCGCAGTGGGCGGCGTTGCCGTAGGGGTCGAAGAACGCCGCCAGCTCGCTGGGGATGGCGTCCGGGATCGGCCACAGGTTCGAGGCCGGGACCGCGATGTACTCGGCGAACGCGCCATCGCGGTTGACGCCGATGCCGATGGTATTCGGGCACAGGTGCGGGGTGCCGGCGCGGCAGTTGCGGCAGATGCCGCAGACCACGTGGCCTTCGGCGGAGACGCGCTGGCCGATGGTGTAGCCGGTCACCGCCGATCCAAGTTCCACGATGCGCCCGACGAACTCGTGGCCGATCACCAGGCCGGGTTTGATGGTGCGCTGGCTCCATTCGTCCCACAGGTAGATGTGCAGGTCGGTGCCGCAGATCGCGGTCTTTTCGAGCTTGATCAGCACGTCGTTGGGGCCGGCCACCGGGACCGGCACCTGTTCCATCCAGATGCCTTTGCCGGCTTCGCGCTTGACCAGCGCCTTCATCGTCTGCGTCATGGGGTTTCCGTTGGGTGGTGCGACACGCCATTTTAGCGCCTCGGCCATGACCGACTGCACATGCAGGGCCGGCGGGCGCGGCCATAATGAAGGATTCCGAGCGGGGAACAGGCGATGCAGAAGAAAATGCTGGGCGTGGCGATGGCGGCGGGCGTGTTCGGGCTCGCGGCATGGCCAGTGGCGGCGGACGAAGGCATGTGGATGCCGTCACAGTTGCCGGGGCTTTCGGCGGATCTCCGCAAGGCCGGCTTCAAGGGTGACCCGCGGCAACTGGCCGAGCTCACCCGCCACCCGATGAACGCCGTGATCTCGCTGGGTGGCTGCACCGCCAGCTTCGTGTCGCCCGAGGGGCTGGCCGTCACCAACCACCACTGCGCGATGGGCGCGATCCAGCTCAACACCACGCCCGATCGCAACCTGATCCGCGATGGCTTCATCGCCGCCGACCGGGCGGCCGAGCTGTCGGCGGGGCCGTCGGCGCGCATCTTCGTCACGACTGCCTTCGACCGGATCACCGACCGGATTCTCTCCGATGCCCGCGGCAAGACCGGCCGTGCCTATCTCGATGCCGTGGAGGCGGCCTCGAAATCCGCGGTCGCCGAGTGCGAGCAGGATGCCGGTCATCGCTGCAGCGTGGCGAACATGTACTACGGCAGCGAGTTCTACCTGGTGAAGCAGCTGGAAATCCGGGACGTCCGGCTGGTGTACGCGCCGCCGGATGCGATCGGCAACTACGGCGACGAGATCGACAACTTCATGTGGCCGCGCCACAGCGGCGATTTCACCTTCTATCGCGCCTATGTCGGGCCGGATGGCAAGCCCGCGGCGTTCGCGCCGGAAAACGTGCCGTATCGCGCGCCCTCGCATCTGCGGGTTTCCACCGCGCCGGTCAAGGCGGGTGATTTCGCGATGGTGGCGGGTTATCCGGGCACCACGTTCCGGCACCGCACCGCCTCGGAGTTCGCCCAGCAACTGGATTGGCAGCTGCCTTCGCGCATCGCGCTGTTCGGCGGGATGATCGGGGTGATCGAGCGCGCCACCGCCGGCAACGACGACGCGGAAGTGAAGTACGCCGCCACCCTCGCGCGCTTCAAGAACAACCTCAAGCGCGCGCAGGGCGAGCTGGAAGGCCTGACCCGCAGCGATGCGGCCGTGGTGCGACAGGCCGACGAGCAGGCGATGCTCGCCTGGCTCGAGCGCCAGCCCGACGCCGCCGCGACCCGTGCCGGCATCGACGCGATGCAGTCGATCCTCGATGCCGCATCCGGCACCCGCGATCGCAACCAGCTGCTGTCCGCGCTGCGCGACCATACCGAGCTGCTGCGCAGCGCGATCCGCATCCAGCGGCTGGCGCTGGAGCGCGGCAAACCGGATGCCGAGCGCCAGGGCGGCTATCAGCAGCGCGATGTCGCCCAGATCGAGGCGCAGACCCGCCAGGTCACCCGTCGTTACGATGTGGCGGTCGAGAAGGCCTTGCTGGCCCACCTGCTGGCGCAGTATTACGCGCTGCCGGCCGGGCAGCGCGTCGCCGAGGTCGATGCCGTGTTCGGAGATTCCGCCGAAGGCCTGCCAGCGCGGCTGGATGCGCTCTACGCCGGCACCAAGCTGGGCGACGAGGCGAGCCGCATGGCCGCGCTCGCTGCCGATGCCGCCACGCTGGCCGGCAGCGACGATGCCCTGCTGAAGGCCGCCGCCACCCTGCAGCCGGCCTGGCTGCGGATGGAGGACGCCGCGCGCGAGCGCGATGGCGAGTTGCTGCGCCTGCGTCCGGCCTACATGCATGCGCTGACCGGCTTTCGCCGCTCGCAGGGCAGGGCGATGTACCCGGATGCCAATTCCACGCTGCGCGTCAGCTTCGGCAAGGTCAGCCCGCTGGTGCCGCGTGATGCGGTCAGTTACTCGCCGGTCACCACCGTCGGCGGCATCCTCGAGAAGCACACCGGGCAGGCGCCGTTCGATGCGCCGGCGCCACTGCGCCAGGCGATCGCCCGGCGCGATTTCGGCAGCACCGCCGATCCGGCGCTGGGCACCCAGCCGGTCAACTTCATGACCAACCTCGACACCACCGGCGGCAACTCCGGCTCGCCGGTGCTGGACGCGCACGGGCGCCTGATCGGTCTGAACTTCGACAGCAACTGGGAGGCCGTGAGCGCCAGCTGGATGTTCGATCCGCGCTACAAGCGCGCCATCCACGTGGACATGCGCTACGTGCGCTGGATCCTCTCGAAGGTCTATCCGGCCCCGGCGCTGCTGGAAGAGATGCGCCTGCCGGCCGAATGACCACTGACCCGAAACTGGCGATGCCGCGCGCATCGCGACATGATGCAGCCGCCACGCGGCACCCGACACCCGAGGAAACCTCCATGTACCGATCCAACCGTCTCGCCCTGTCGCTCGCCGTCGCCATCGCCGGCATGACCACCGCCGCGCACGCCGGCGAAGGCATGTGGGTGCCGCAGCAGCTGCCGGAAATCGCCGGTCCGCTGAAGCAGGCCGGCCTCAAGCTCGATCCGCAGCAGCTGGCCGACCTCACCGGCGATCCGCTCGGTGCCGTGGTCTCGCTGGGGGGCTGCACGGCCAGCTTCGTTTCCCCGCAGGGCCTGGTGGCGACCAACCACCACTGTGCCTACGGCGCGATCCAGCTGAACTCCACCGCCGAGAAGAACCTGATCGTCGAGGGCTTCAACCCGGCCACGATCGCCGACGAGCTTTCGGCCGGCCCCAATGCACGCATCTACGTGCTGGATTCGATCGAGGACGTGACCGAGCGCGTGCGCAAGGCGCTGGCCGCCACCCGCGACCCGGCCGCCCGCGCCGCCGCCCACGAGCAGCTTTCCAAGCAATTGGTCGCCGATTGCGAGGCCGATCCGGGCTATCGCTGCACGCTGTACAGCTTCAGCGGCGGCAACCAGTACCGGCTGTTCAAGAACCTCGAGATCCGCGACGTGCGCCTGGCCTATGCGCCGCCGGGAAGCGTCGGCAAGTTCGGTGGCGACATCGACAACTGGATGTGGCCGCGCCACACCGGCGATTTCACCTTCTATCGCGCCTACGTCGGCAAGGACGGCAAGCCCGCCGCCTACAGCGAGGACAACGTGCCCTACCAGCCGAAGCGCTGGCTCACCGTGTCCCGCACGCCGCTGGGCGCGGGCGACTTCGTGATGGTGGCCGGCTATCCGGGCCGCACCGCCCGCTATGCGCTGGCCGACGAGTTCGCCGCCACCCAGGAGTGGCAGTATCCGTGGGTCGGCGCGCGCTACGAGGAAGTCATCGCGCTCATCGAGGCCGCCGGCAAGTCCAATCCCGACATCGGCGTGAAGTACGCCAACACCGTGGCCGGCCTGAACAACGTGACCAAGAACTACGCCGGCCAGCTGGAAGGCTTCAAGCGCATCGATGCGGCGCGCAGCAAGCGCGAGGAAGAAGCGGCGGTGCTCGCCTGGTTGCGTTCGCAGGGCGCCAAGGGCCGTCCGGCGCTGCAGGCGCACCAGCGCCTGGTGGCCCGCCACGCCCAAGCGCAGGCGGCCCGCGAATCGCGGGTGATCCTCGGCCAGCTGCGCGGCTCCGGCCTGATCGGCACGGCCATGCAGCTCTACCGCCTGTCGCTGGAAACGCCAAAGCCCGATGCCGAGCGCGCGCTCGGCTACCAGCAGCGCAACCTGCCCGGCATCGAAGGCGGGCTGCGGCAGATGAAGCGTCGCTACGACGCGGGCATGGATCGCCAGATCACCGCGTACTGGCTGCGCCATTACCTGCAGCTGCCGGCCGCGCAGCGCGATCCGGCGCTGGATGCGTGGCTCGGCGGCAACGATGCCGCCGCCGTGGAGCGCGCGCTCGACAATCTGTACAGCTCGAAACTGGGCGAGCTGGATGCGCGGCTGGGTTGGCTGAAGGCCGATCGCGCCGCCTTCGAGGCCAGCGACGATCCGGCCATCCGCCTCGCGGTGGCGCTGACGCCTGCCGTGCTCGCGCAGGAAGCGCGCGCGCGCACCAGCACCGGCCATGACCTGATCGACCGCCCGCTGTTCCTGCAGGCGGTGGCCGATTACCGCGCCAGCCGCGGCGGCTTCGTGTATCCGGATGCCAATTCCTCGCTGCGCATCACCTTCGGCAACGTGATGGGCTATCGCCCGAAGGACGGCGTGGAATACGTGCCGTTCACCACGCTCGAGGGCGTCGTCGCCAAGGAGACCGGCGAGGATCCCTTCGACTCGCCGAAGGCGCTGCTCGAGGCGGTGGCGGCCAAGCGCCACGGCGGGCTGGAAGATCCGCGCGTGGGCAGCGTGCCGGTGAACTTCCTGGCCGACATGGACGTGACCGGCGGCAACTCCGGCTCGCCGGTGCTCGATGCCAAGGGTGAGCTGGTCGGCCTGCTGTTCGACGGCAACTGGGAATCGGTCAGCAGCAACTGGGTGTTCGACCCGGCCATGACGCGCACCATTTCGGTGGATGCACGCTACATGCGCTGGATCATGCAGGAGGTCTATCCGGCCCCGCGCCTGCTGCAGGAAATGGGCCTGCCGGCCAAGTGAGACACCTGCGGGGCGCGCCACGCTGGCCGCCCCGCCATCCGGCCTCATCCCGTTTCATCCCACATCGAATCGAGCAGAGACGAAAGACACGATGCGCATTCTCCTGGCACGGCATGGTGAAACCCCCTGGAACGCGGAAGGCCGCTACCAGGGACAGGAAGACATTCCCTTGTCGCCGGTGGGCGAGACGCAGGCACGTGCCCTCGGCCAGCGTCTGGCCGAACTGCGGATCGACCGTGCGGTCGCCTCGCCGCTGGGGCGGGCCCGGCGCACCGCCGAGCTGGCCCTGGGCGAGGCCCGCATCGACATGCTGGGTTTCGATGCGGGCTTCCTCGAGATCGCCCACGGCGATTGGGAAGGCCTGCTTGCCAGTGAAATCGAAGCACGCGATCCGACGCTGATGCAGTCCTGGCGCGACACGCCCCATCGGGTGCAGATGCCGGGTGGCGAATCGCTGCAGCAGGTGCTCGACCGCGCCTGGCCGGCGCTGGTGCGCGCCTGCGACGGGCTGGGTGCCGACGACACGCTGTTCGTGATGGCGCACGACGCGGTGAATCGCGCGCTGCTGTGCAAGGTGCTGGGGATGCCGCTGTCGCGGTTCTGGCGCTTCCGGCAGGCGCCGACGACGCTCAACCTGCTGGAAGGCCCGGATGTCGACAACCTCGAAGTGGTGCGGATGAACGATTCCACCCATTGCACGGCGCTGTTCGGCGAAGCCGTGCACCGCGCGCGCTGACGCCACCGGCAGGAGCCCGACATGAGCGCCACCCTCGAGGACTGGCTTGCACGGCTGGAGGCCCGTCATCCGCGCACGATCGAGCTTGGCCTCGAACGCGTGGGAAAGGTGGCGGGACGCCTGCTTTCCGGGCCGCCGGCGAAGCGGGTCATCAGCGTGGCCGGCACCAACGGCAAGGGCTCGACCGTGGCCTTCCTGGAATCGATCGCGGCGGCCGGCGGCTGGCGCGTCGGTGCCTACACCTCGCCGCACCTGCTGCGTTACAACGAGCGGGTGCGGATTGATGGGCGTGAAGTCGATGATGCGGATCTGGTCGAGGCGTTCGAAGCGGTCGAGGCCGCACGCGGCGATGTCCCGCTGACCTATTTCGAGAGCGGTACGCTGGCGGCCGCGTGGCTGTTCGAACGCGCCGGCCTCGATCTCGCCATCCTCGAAGTCGGTCTGGGTGGACGACTGGATGCCGTGAACCTGTTCGACGCCGATTGCGCGATCATCACCACGGTCGATCTCGATCATCAGGACTGGCTGGGCGCGGACATCGAGGCCATCGGTTTCGAGAAGGCGGGCATCGCGCGGCCGTGGAAACCGCTGGTGCTGGGCGACGACGATCCGCCCGCCAGCGTGCTCCGGCATGCCTATGCCATCGGTGCATCGAGCTGGCGCATCGCCAACGATTTCTTCGCCGAGCCGCTCGATGACGGCCACTGGCGCTGGCGCGAAGTGGGCTTCGAGATGCGCCTGCCGATGCGCGGGCTGGCCGCGCCGGTCCAACTGCGCAATGCCGCCTGCGCCATCGCCGCGCTGCGGGCGATCGGCTTCGAGGCCGATGAATCGATCTGGTCGCGTGGTGTCGCCGGGGCCCGGCTGCCGGCGCGCCTGCAGCGTTTCGAGCGTGACGGCATCGAAATCCGGGTGGATGTCGGCCACAACCCGCAGGCGGCACGGGCGCTGGCCGCGGCGCTGGCGGCGATGCCCGCCGCGCGCACCATCGCCGTCCATGCCGCGCTCGCCGACAAGGATGCCGCCGGGGTGGTCGCCGCGCTGCGTGGCGTGGTGGATGGCTGGATCATTGCCGGCACCACCGCGGCCGGTGCGCGCGGCACGAGCGCGCACGCGCTGGCGGCGCGCCTGCCGGCCGATCTCGCCATCCTGGCGCTGGCCGAGGATGTCGATGCCGGCATCGACCATGCGCTGGCGACGGCGACTGCAGGCGACCGGGTGCTGGTATTCGGCAGCTTCCGCGCGGCGGAACGCGCGCTGAAGCGATTCGCCGCCACCGGGGCAGGGGAAGCGCGCGGGCTATAATCACGAGCCCGAATCCGCGCGCGATCCGATGGACAAAGCCCTGAAACAACGCCTCATCGGCGCCGCCGTGCTGATCGCCATCGCGATCATCTTCCTGCCGCCGCTGGTCAACCGTCCGGCGCCGGTCAGCGGCGCGGCGAACGTCTCGCTGGATGTTCCGGCGACCCCGCAGGACGGCTTCGAAACCCGCGAACTGCCGCTTGGCGCCCCCGGGGAAGTGCCCGCCAGTGGTGTCGCCGGCATGCAGCCGGCAGCGGTCGAGCCGGATGCCGCGCAAGCCGCGACCGGCGCATCCACGCCGGCATCGCCCGGCGTCGGTGGCGGCGAATACGCCGTGGCCTTCGGCAGCTATGCCACCGCCGCGGATGCCGCCCGCATCATCGAGGCGCTGGCCGGCCTGCAATTGCAGGCCTACGCCGAGCCGACCACGGTTGCCGGCAAGCCCGCGCAACGGGTGCGGATCGGTCCATTCGCCAGCCGCGCGGATGCCGAAGCCGCGCGCATCAAGGCGCTGACGCTCGGCAACAACGCACGCGCGAACGTCATCGCGCTGGATGCGGGCGCGACGCCCGTCCAGACGGCAGCCGCCCCGGCGGCACCGGTCCGGACCGCGCCGCTGCCGGCGACGCCGGCGCCCGCCACTGCTGCAGCGCCGGCCCCGAAGCCTGCCGAGCCGAAGCCGCAGCCGGCCCCGGTTGCCGCCGCGCCCAAGCCCGAACCCAAGCC
>JAEXAG010000088.1 GCA_023394655.1 Pseudomonadota bacterium | reverse complement strand
TGTTGCCGGTCGTCGTACGCTTGCCGGTGACTTGGCATTGGCGGGGCATGGTGCACCTCTGTGTCCGTGGTTGCCTTCCGTAGCCCGGAAGGCGGCGGCCCCGGCGGCCCTGCGGCCACCACGCGATGCGGGGGAAAACCTGCGGCCGGAATCGCGCTTCGGGCACGGCCCGCCATCTGGCGGGCGCAGGGAGCCGGTCATGATGGGGCAAAGCCGCCGCCGATGCAAGCGGCTGCCCGCGCGGCCTCAGTCGCGGCGCTTCTCGCGGGCGATGAAGGTGCGGATCTCGGACTCCAGCACCGGCAGGGGGATCGAGCCGGATGCCAGCACCGCATCGTGGAAGCGGCGCACGTCGAACTTCGGCCCCAGCTCGCGCTCGGCTTCCTGCCGCAGGCGCATGATCACGATCTCGCCCAGCTTGTAGGAGAGCGCCTGCGCCGGCCAGCTGATGTAGCGATCGACCTCGGTGGTCACTTCGTGCTCGGACAGCGCGGTGTTGTCGCGCAGGTAGGCGATCGCCTGGTCGCGGGTCCAGCCCTTGTGGTGCACGCCGGTGTCGATCACCAGCCGCGCCGCGCGCCACATCGCGTAGGTCAGGCGGCCGAAATCCTCGTAGGGCGTCTGGTAGATGCCCATCTCCTTGCCCAGCCATTCCGAGTAGAGGCCCCAGCCCTCGCCGTAGGCGCTGATGTATTCCTTGCGGAAGCCGGGCATCTCGCCCATCTCCATCACCAGCGAGCCTTGCAGCGAATGGCCCGGCGCGGATTCGTGCAGGGTCAGCGCCGGCAGGTTGTACAGCGGGCGCGAGGGCAGGTCGTAGGTGTTGAGCCAATACGTGCTGGCGCCGCCGCGGCCGGCGGTCCAGAACGGGGCGATGTCCGGCGGCACCTCGACGATGGCGAAGCGGTTGCGCGGCAGCTTGCCGATGATCTTGCCGATCTCCGCATCCACGCGCTTGCTGATCCAGGCCGCGCGGTCGAGCAGGTCCTGCGGCTTCTCGACGTAGAACTGCTTGTCGCTGCGCAGGAAGGCGAGGAAATCCTGGAAGCGGGTTTGCGGGGATCTGCCCTCGAAGCCGAGCTGGTCGATGATCGCGTCCATCTCGGCGCGGATCTGCCCGACTTCCTTCAGTCCGATCGCGTGGATTTCCTCGGGCGTGAGATCGAGCGTGGTGTAGTGGCGGATCTGCTGGCGGTACCAGTCCACGCCGTCGGGCATCGCCTCGGCCGCGAGCGTGGTGCGTGCCTGCGGCATGTATTCGTCGCGGAAGAAGGCCAGCAGCTTCGCGTAGGCCGGGATCACCGCTTCGGCCAGCGCGCGCCTCGCTTCCTCGCGCAGCGCCTGTTGCTCGGCGGTGGGGATCGCGGCCGGCATCCGTTTGAACGGCCCGTACAGCGCGGCCTGTTCCGGGTTCTCCAACTCGGCGACCTGCGCGATCGATGCATCGCGGTCGTCCAGCGTCGCCCGCGGCACGCTGAAGCCGCGCGCAAGGCCGGCGCGCATGTTGGCGATGTGCTGGTCGAAATGGCGCGGCACGTCCCGCAGCATGGCGATGTAGCCACGGTAGTGCGCCACGGTTTCCAGTTGTTGCTGGCCCATGAAGCCGAGCCCCGACCAGAACGAGGAATCCGCGTTGAAGGGCATTTCGTGATCGCGGAAACGCACCGCGGCGGCCAGATCCTCGATCTGCGGGCGATAGACCAGATAGTCGATGCGGTCGGCGGCGGACAGGTGCTCGGGGTCGATGCCGTCCAGCTCGCGCAGCACGCTTTCCCACTTCGCCAGCCGACGCGCCTGCGCCTCGGGGCCGACATCGGGCAGGACGAGACGGGGGCCATCGCCCTCCCCTGACATGCCATTCTCCTGCTGGCGCCAGGCCCATTCGCGCTCGTGGATCGCGCGGAAGCGCGCGTCAAGCGGCGAAGCGGCCTCGCGCGCGGCGGGCACGGCCGGCGGCGTGGCCAGGCTGGTCGCGGGCGCGGCAAGCGCAAGGAAAAGGGCGATGGCGAGCGGTCGGATCATGGCGCGGGGCATGGCAGGCGGGATCCGGCAGTATGCCAGTCGTGCCGAGGCGCGGCCCTCGCGCCTCAGTGCGTCGCCTTGTCGCGGCGCCAGCCCCGGTGGCGGATGTCCAGATGCAGGCTGTAGAGCGCGGTGAAGGTCGGGAACAGGTTCTGCAGGATGCCGACCGAGTCGTTCTTGCCGAAGATGAAGTACGAAAGCGTCATCAGGCTGCCGACGATGCTCATGTACCAGAACAGGCGCGGGATGACCGGCTTGCGGGCGCGGCGGCTGGCGAC
This sequence comes from Pseudomonadota bacterium, assembly GCA_023394655.1. Taxonomy (GTDB): domain Bacteria; phylum Pseudomonadota; class Gammaproteobacteria; order Xanthomonadales; family Xanthomonadaceae; genus Solilutibacter. The sequence continues at coordinate 20,357 of JAEXAG010000088.1, read as the reverse complement.
GAACTGCACCAGCCAGCGCGCGCCGAACATCAGCGCGCCCACCCAGCCGACCAGTTTCCACGGCGTCATGTGGATGCCGCTCCAGGCCAGCCAGGCCAGCGGCGTGTGCATGAAGCCGGTTTCCGATGCCGCCTGCAGCATGGCCTCGGCGGGCGACATCACAGCTCCTCGATGCCGGTGCGGCGGCTGCGGCTGATCAGCCAGGCCACGCCGCGCAGGTCGCGGATGCCGACCAGCGCGCGGCCGAGGTTGTTGTACTTGGAGACGCCGCTGGTGCGATGCCGATGGTTGACCGGCACGCTGACGGTCTTCCAGCCGGCGCGTTGCATCAGGGCCGGCAGGTAGCGGTGCATGTGGTCGAAATAGGGCAGGTCGAGGAAGGCTTCGCGCTCGAACAGCTTGATGCCGCAGCCGGTGTCGGGGGTGTCGTCGCGCAGCATGCGCGCGCGGATCGCGTTGGCCCACTTCGATGCCCGGCGCTTGCTGCCGGAATCCTGCCGGTTCACCCGCCAGCCGGCGAACAGCTTGGTCTGCGGCCCGGCCTTGTCGCGTTCGGCGAGCAGCCCGGGGATGTCGGCCGGATCGTTCTGGCCATCGCCGTCGAGCGTGGCGATCCACGGCGCGCGTGCCGCCTTGACGCCGTTGCGCACTGCCGTGCTCTGGCCGGCATTGGCGAGATGGCGGATGACGCGCAACTCCGGCGTCGTCGCCTTCAGCTCGGCAAGGCGCGCCAGCGTCGCGTCCTTCGAGGCATCGTCCACGTAGACGATCTCGAACGCGATGACGCCACGCAGCGCGGCGACGATCTCGCCCACCAGCGGTGCGACGTTGTCTTCTTCGTCATGGACCGGCACCACCACCGAAAGTTGCGGCGTTTCGTTCACGCATCGTCTCCGAAATAATCACGGCACCATTCGACCACCGGCGGCAACCCGAGTTCGATCGGCGTGCGCGGGTCGAAGCCGAACGCCGCATGGGCACGCGAGGTGTCCGCCATCGTTTCCAGCATGTCGCCCGGCTGCATCGGTGCATGGATGCGCTCGGCCGGGCGGCCGGCGGCTTGTTCGATCACGTCGATGAAACGCTCCAGCTCGACCGGCGTGTGGTTGCCCAGGTTGAACACGCGATGCGGCGATCCGGCTTCGGCCGGCGCATCCAGCGCGCCGAGCACGCCGGCCACGATGTCGCCGACGTGGGTGAAATCGCGGCGCATGCGGCCGTGGTTGAACACCTGGATCGGCCGGCCTGCCAGCACCGCGCGCGAGAACAGCAGCGGCGCCATGTCCGGGCGGCCCCAGGGGCCGTACACGGTGAAGAAACGCAGGCCGGTGGCGCGCAGGCCGTACAGATGGCCGTAGCTGTGCGCCATCAGCTCGTTGGCGGCCTTGGTGGCGGCATAGAACGAGCGTGGCTGGTCGATGCGCTGGTCTTCGGAGAACGGCGGCGTGGCCGAGTCGCCGTACACCGAGGACGAGCTGGCATACACGAGGTGCCCGACGCCACGATGCCGGCACAGCTCCAGCACGTGTCCGAAGCCGACCAGGTTCGATTGCACGTAGGTGCCGGGATTTTCCAGCGAATACCGCACCCCGGCCTGTGCGGCGAGGTGGATCACCCGTGCCGGACGGACTTCGTCGAACAGGGCGGCCAGCGCGGCCTCGTCGGCCAGTTCGATGCGGCGGATGTCCGCGTCCGGGCACAGCGCGGTGACGCGATCGTGCTTGATGCGCGGATCGTAATAGGCGTTGAAGTTGTCCAGCCCGACCACGCGCTCGCCGCGGGCGATGAGCGCCCGGGTGACATGGGCGCCGATGAAGCCGGCCGCGCCGGTGACGAGGATGGGCGAATCGCGCATGGGCGGGGTGCCGCTGCGGCGGACGGGTCAGGGAGATTTGCGGAGCCGGTCGAGCACGCCGTCGAGGGCGTCCAGCGAGCCGTAATGGATCACCAGTTTGCCGCGGCCGCCGCGGCCATGCTGCACCGCGACCTTGCTGGCGAGAAGCTCGGAAAGCTCGGTTTCCAGCGCCGCGATGTCCGCCGAAGGCCGTGCGGGCGCGCGCTTGCGACGCGCGTTGCCGCCCACCCGGCCGGCGGCGAGCTGCTGCACGCGATGCTCCACCTCGCGCACGCTCCAGCCCTCGGCGGCGGCCTGGCGGGCCAGCGCGATGGCCGCCTGCGGCGTCAGCGAAAGCAGTGCACGGGCGTGACCCATCTCGATCGCCCGGGCCTGCACCAGCGCGCGGATGTCCTCGGGCAGCTCCAGCAGGCGCAGCAGGTTGGAGACCGCCGCGCGCGAGCGGCCCACCGCTTCGGCGGCCTGCGCGTGGGTCAGGTCGAATTCGTCGATCAGCCGCTGCAGCGCCTGCGCTTCCTCCAGCGGGTTGAGGTCTTCGCGCTGGATGTTCTCGATCAGCGCCATGGCGATCACGGTGCGGTCGTCCAGCTCGCGCACCACCGCCGGGATCTCGATCAGGCCGGCCAGCTGGGTCGCGCGCCAGCGGCGTTCGCCGGCGACGATCTCGTACTTGTCCTTGCCGATCGCACGCACCACCACCGGCTGCACCACGCCCTGCGCCTTGATCGACTCCGCCAGTTCGGCCAGCTTGTCGTCGTCCATGGTGCGGCGCGGCTGGTACTTGCCGGGCTGCAGCTGCTTGACCGGCAGCCGGCGCAGCTTGTCGCCGGGCTGGGCTTCCAGCGGTGCGGCGGGCGCGGCGGCATCCGGGCCGAGCAGGGCCGACAGACCACGCCCCAGCCCGCGCTTGCGCGGTGCGGATTTCCCGGGGGTCTTGGCGGTGGTCATGCGGCTTCCTCCTGGGCCTTGCGGGACGTCTCGCGCTGGTGCTGGCGGCGCAGGATCTCGCCGGCCAGCCCGAGGTAGGCCACGCCGCCGCGCGAGCCGCGGTCGTAGCCGATGATGCTCTGGCCGTGGCTCGGCGCCTCGGCCACGCGCACGTTGCGGGGCACGATGGTGCGGAACACCTTGTCGCCGAAGTGCTCCACCAGTTCCGCGGAGACCGCGTTGGCGAGGTTGTTGCGGACATCGAACATGGTGCGCAGCACGCCTTCGATTTCCAGCGCCGGGTTGAGCTTCTGCTTGAGCGCGTCGATGGTCTGCAAGAGCGCGCTCAGGCCTTCCAGCGCGTAGTACTCGCACTGCATCGGCACCAGCACGGAATCGGCCGCGGTGAGCGCGTTGAGCGTCAGCAGCGAGAGCGCCGGCGGGCAATCGATGATGATGAAATCGTAATCGCCACGCAGGCCGTCGAGCGCACGCTTGAGCCGCTGCTCGCGGCCGGCCTCGTCCATCAGCGCGATCTCGGCCGCGGTGAGGTCGGTGTTGCCGGGCATCAGGTCGTGGCCTTCCGGGGTGCGGAAGATCGCTTCGCGGGCATCCACCTCTTCCAGCAGCACGTCGCAGGTGCTGTGGGCGACATCGCGCTTGTCGAGGCCGCTGCCCATCGTCGCGTTGCCCTGCGAGTCGAGGTCCACCAGCAGCACCCGCTTCGGGGTGCCGGCCAGCGCCGCGGCCAGGTTGACCGCCGTGGTGGTCTTGCCGACGCCGCCTTTCTGGTTGGCAACCGCGATGACTCGGGCCATGTTCCGCTGTGTCCTGTGGGCTGGAAGCGCGCCGCGATCGGCGGCGTCGGGACCATCCATTATGCCCGTCCCGTCCCGGCCCCGGCATCCCGCGCCACCACGGCCAGTTCGCGGGTGGCAGCCAGTCCCGGCACGTGCAGCGGATGCACCGCTTCCAGCCGCCAGCCCGGCGGCAGGTGCATGGCTTCCTCGGCGACGGTCTCGGCTTTCATCGCCAGCAGGCGGCCGTCCGCGGCCAGCAGGTGGCCGCCGAAGGCGAGGATGCGCTCCAGCGTGGCCAGCGCACGGGCGGTGATCGCGGCGTAGGCACCGGGCTCGTCGAGGGCTTCGGCGCGGGTTTCTGCCACGCGTGCATTGCCGAGCCCCAGGCTGCGCACCGCTTCGCGCAGGAAGCGCGCCTTCTTGCCGTTGGATTCGACCAAGGTGACGTGGCAGCCGGGCCGCGCGATCGCCAGCGGGATGCCCGGCAGCCCGGGGCCGGTGCCGAGATCGGCGATCGGCGCATCGGGCACGAAAGGCACCATCGCCAGCGAGTCGAGCAGGTGCTTGGTCACCATCTCGCGGGGGTCGCGGATGGCGGTCAGGTTGTAGGTGGCGTTCCAGCGCAGCAGCAGCGCCAGATAGGCCAGGAGCGGCGGGGCCAGAGCGTCGGGGTCGAGTTCCAGCCGGCGCAGGCCATCGCGCAGCAGCGGTTCGACATCGGGGGGAAGGGCGGCGTGCATGGGTCAAAGTATCGCAGGCCCGGCCCACGGCACGGGCAGCGGATGCCAAGCGATGGCGGCGAGATGGCCTGCGGCCGGCACCAGCTCCCGAAGCTGCCAATCGCCGGGCCGGCCGAGGCGTGGATCGCACTCGATCAGCTGCAGGCGGCCGTCGCGCTCCGCCAGCCGCAGGCGATCCAGCCCGAAGGAGATGCCCTGGCCGTGGCATTTCAAGATCGCCTCCTTGGCGCACCACAGGCGCAGGAAGGCGTGTTCGATGCGCTCTGCCGGCAGGCCGGTCAGCCAGCGCGACTCTTCGGGATGGAAGAAGCGCCCGGCCAGCAAGGCCGCGTTGGGTCGGGGCCGGATGCGCTCCAGATCGCAGCCGATGCGCAGGTTCTCTCCGCAGGCGACCAGGAGGGCGTCGCCGCTGTGGCTCCAGCTGGCATCGGCGTTTTCGAGCGGCGCAGCCAGGCAGGGGCGGCCCCGCGCATCGCGTTGCAGGGGCAGCTCGGCGGCGGGCATGGCCCATTGCCGCGCGAGCCACGCACGCGCAAGCGGTTCCGCCGGCGTGCGCGGCAGGTGCGGCAGCAGGACGTGCCGCGGCGTCATGGCCGCCGGCAGCGACGATGCAGTGCAACAATTCACGCCGTATGCAACTCCCTGAATTTGAAAAGATTTCGGGAAAATTTCGTGACGCTCCCGTCACGCAAGCCCGCACAGACTGGCCCCGTCCCCCGAATCAAGGGGGGAACACGCAAGAACCCTGGAACCGCAAGGAGAGAACACATGGGCATCATCATCTGGTTGATCGTGGGTGGCATCGTCGGCTGGCTGGCCAGCATCATCATGAAGCGCGATGGCCAGCAGGGCATCCTGCTCAACATCGTGGTCGGCATCGTCGGCGCGATGATCTCGGGCTTCCTGCTCGGCGGCGGCATCAATTCCGCGATCACCGTCACCAGCTTCCTGTACTCGCTGGTCGGCGCGATCATCCTGCTGTTGATCGTGAACCTGGTGACCCGCGGCCGCGCCCGCTGAGCCACCCCGATTGCAGCACGAAACCCCCGGCATGCCGGGGGTTTTCCTTTGCCCGGCCTGTTTCCGCGCCAGTTCCCGCGTGCTCAGGCCGGCTCGCGATGCACCTGGAAGCCGGCGAAGCTCTGGCTGACCGGCATCGTCTCGATGCGATTGATGTTGAGGTGCGGCGGCAGCCCGGCCAGCCACCACACCTGCTCGGCGATGTCCTCGGCGCGGATCGGATGGGCGCCGGCGTAGAGCGCGTCGCTGGCGGCGCGATCGCCGCCGGTGCGCACCAGGGTGAATTCGGTTTCCGCCATCCCCGGCTCGATGCTGGTCACGCGCACGCCGCTGCCGTGCAGGTCGCTGCGCAGGCCCAGCGAGAACTGGGTCACGAACGCCTTGGTGCCGCCATAGACGTTGCCGCCGGGATAGGGATAGCTGCCGGCGATCGAGCTGATGTTGACCACCAGCGCGCGCGATTCCACCAATCGCGGCAGCAGGGCATGGGTGAGCGTGACCAGGCCGGTGATGTTGGTATCGATCATCTGCCGCCATTGCGCCAGGTCCGCCCGTTGCGCGGGCGCGGTGCCGAGCGCGAGGCCGGCATTGTTCACCAGCAGGTCGATTCGCGAAAACCGGTCCGGCAGCGCGGCCAGCGCGGCATCGAGGGCCGCGGGATCGCGCATGTCGAAGCAGGCCACGTGCACCGCATCGCCGAATTCCGCCTGGAGTGCATCCAGCCGCTCGCGGCGGCGGCCGGTGACGATCGACTGCCAGCCGTTGGCAAGCAGCTTGCGGGCGATGGCCTGTCCGAAGCCGGACGAGGCGCCGGTGATGAAGGCGGTCTTGGCGTGCATGGCGAGGGTCCGGTGCGGAAACCGCCATTGTGCCGCCTGCGGCCGGCGCGCGGCAGCGGGCGGGATCGCCGAGAATCGACGGCCAACGGATCGCGATGACCTGAACATGCAAGTGACGATGGATTGGCGGATGCCCGATGGCAGCCTGCGGGCGCGCCACCATTGGCCGTGCGTGACGGGCAGGCCGATGCGCGCCGCGGTGCTGCTGGTGCACGGCCTCGGCGAACATGCCGGCCGCCATGCGCGGCTGGCGACATGGCTGGCGCGCGCGGGTTTCGATGTCCACGGCTTCGACCAGTACGGGCACGGGCGATCCCCCGGGCATCGCGGTCGGCTGGATCACGCACGCCGCCTGCCGGACGATCTCGCCGCGATCATCGACGCCTTGCGCGCGCAGCTGCCGGCCGCTACGCCGCTGCTGCTGCACGGCCACAGCATGGGGGGGCTGGTGGCGGCGCGTTTCGTGGCCGAAGCCATCCGGCCGGTGGACGGCCTGCTGCTGTCCTCGCCGGCCATCGATCCGGGCATGCATCGCGGGCAACGCCTGCTCGCGGCGTTGCTGGCCCGCATCGCGCCGGGCCTGGCGATCGGCAACGGGCTGGATCCGGCGCGCATCTCGCATGATCCAGCCGTCGTTGCTGCCTATCGCGACGATCCATGGGTGCATGATCGGATCAGCGGGCGGCTGGCGGATTTCATCGCGCGCAGCGGCGCGCCGGTGCTGGCCGCCGCGCCGAATTGGTCGGTGCCGACCTTGCTGCTCTACGCCGGCGATGATCATCTGGTGGCGATGCATGGCAGCGCGCGATTCGCCGCCGCCGCACCGCCCGGCATCGTGGAAGCCCACGCTTTCCCCGCGCTCTACCAAGAGATATTCAACGAGCCGGATGCTGCGGCGGTGTTCGATGCGCTGCAAGCGTGGCTGGCGCGGCGTTTCCCCGAGCCTGCCGGCGGCGGCTGATCAGGGCCGCGTTTCCGCCTCGAGCCTGGCGAGGCGTTCCAGCGCGTCCTCGCGGCAGCTGCCGCACATCGAAGGCTCCGGGCGCAGCGAGCTGCAGAAGCCGGGGCGCGCCGGATCACCGAACAGCCGGCAGCGCATCGCGTCGTCGAGCTGCACGCAGGGCCGGCCTGCGGGTTTGCCCTGCGGCATGCCGGGCATCGGCGTGTGGATAGAGGGGGCGATGCAGCAGGCGCCGCAGCCCGGCCGGCACTCCATGTCAGTGCCGGCGGGCGGCGACCACCGCCAGCCCGAGCAGCAGGAGGCCGCCGAGTTCGGTCAGCGTGAACATGCCGCCGACCAGTCCGTACCACTGGGCCAGTCCTGCCATGCCGGCCTCGGCGCGACGTGCATCGAGCACGAGATAGGCGGCCGGGGAGAGCAGCGTGCTGATGGCCAGCAGGACGATGCCGGTCAGCGCCATCGACCGTGCGCGGCCCAGCGCGGCGCGGGGCGATGCGAGCACCCGCCGCGCGACGATGCCGAGGACGAGCAGGGTCAGGAGCAGCTTCGGCACGTGCCGGAGCGCCAGATGGACGAGGCTCGCGGACTCCTGCGGATCCATCATCCGGCCACCGGTCCGGCCGCCGACGCATCCGTGTCCGCTGCATCGCCGGCCAGCCGCAGGCGCGCGTGCACCTCGTCGGTATCCGGGCGGACGCCGTGCCAGAGCGCGAAGGATTCCGCCGCCTGCTCCACCAGCATCCCCATGCCGTCGAAGGCGTGCCGGCAGCCGGCCTGTCGTGCCCAGGCCAGGAAGGGCAGCGCCGCCCGGCCGTAGTTGAGATCGACGCAGGCGGCGTCGGTGGCGAGCACGCTGGCGGGCAGCGGCGGCAGCTCGCCGGCGTGGCCGGCCGACGTGGCCTGGATGACGAGATCGAAGGCGCCCATCGCCGGCAATTCCGCGGGCGTGCAGGCGCGCAGACGGGCTTCGTCGCTGCCGAGGCGATCGATCAGGTCGTAGGCACGGCTGCGGGTGCGATTGCAGACCACCAGTCGCTCGATGCCGGCATCCAGCAGGGCCGGGGCCACGCCTTGCGCGGCACCGCCGGCACCGACCAGCAGTACGCGGCGCTCGTGCAGGTCGAGCCCGCGGCGAATGGTCAGGTCACGCACCAGCCCGCTGCCGTCGGTGTTGTCGCCTTCCCAGCGACCATCGCGGCGGACGAGGGTGTTGGCGCTGCCGGCGCGCCGCGCGCGATGGCTCAGGGAATCGCAGGCCGCGGCGGCGGCCGACTTGTCCGGCACGGTGACGTTGGCGCCGATGCCGCCGGCGGCCGCGAATCGTGCCAGCGCGTTGGCGAAGCCGGTTTCGGCGGTGTCGATGGCGCGGTATTCCAGCGCGATCCCGCATTGCCGGCCGAAGGCCGCGTGGATGCGCGGCGACAGCGAATGCGAAACGGGATGGCCGAAGACGGCGAACTGCGGAAGCGACAAAACGCGCTCAGCCCTGTCGCAGCCAGCGCGCGGCATCCAGCGCGAAATAGGTCAGGATGCCGTCGGCACCGGCGCGCTTGATCGACAGCAGTGCCTCCATCGCGGTGGCGCGCTCGTCCAGCCAGCCGTTCATCGCCGCGGCCTTCAGCATCGCGTACTCGCCGCTGACCTGGTAGACGAAGGTCGGCACGCCGAACTCGTCCTTCACCCGCCGCACGATGTCCAGATAGGGCATTCCCGGCTTCACCATCACCATGTCCGCACCTTCGCCGATGTCGTGGTCGACCTCGCGCAGCGCCTCGTTGGTGTTGGCCGGGTCCATCTGGTAGGTGTACTTGTCGGCCTTGCCGAGCGCCGCCGCGCTGCCCACCGCATCGCGGAACGGGCCGTAGAAGGCGCTGGCGTACTTGGCGCTGTAGGCGAGGATGCGGGTGTGGACGAAGCCCTCGCCCTCCAGCTCGCCGCGGATGGCGGCGATGCGGCCATCCATCATGTCGCTGGGCGCGACCACGTCGGCACCGGCGCGCGCATGCGAAAGCGCCTGCTTCACCAGCGCCTCGACGGTTTCGTCGTTCATCACGTAGCCGCTGTCGTCGAGCAGCCCGTCCTGGCCGTGGCTGGTGTAGGGATCCAGCGCCACGTCGGTGATGACGCCCAGCTGCGGGAAGCGCGATTTCAGCGCCCGCACCGCGCGCTGGGCGAGGCCCTCATCGTCCCAGGCCGCGGCGGCATCGAGCGATTTCGCCTCCGGCGCGGTCACCGGGAACAGCGCGATGGCGGGGATGCCGAGTTCCGACATTTCCTCGCCGACCTTGAGCAGCTCGTCGATCGACAGTCGCTCGATGCCGGGCATCGAGCCGACCGGCGCGCGGCCGTCCGGTTCATGCACGAAGACCGGATAGATCAGATCGTCGGTGGTGAGGACGGTCTCGCGCATAAGCCGGCGCGAGAACAGGTCGCGGCGCATCCGCCGCGGGCGCGAGTAGGGGTAACTCATGCCGCCATTTTACGCCCTTGCGGACGGCGGCTCAGATGATGCCGCCACCGATCGACAGGCGTACCGTGCCGACCACGATCGCCACCACGTTGAGCAGCAGGCCGGTGCGCGCGCGGCCACGGTTTTCCGGGCGACTCAGCAACATGCCCGCGGCGCCGATGATCGCGCCGACCACCGCGAACGGGATCATGAACCAGTTGCCCCAGCCCAGCAGCGGGATCAACGAAAGCACCATCCAGAACAGGGCGAAGATGCCCCAGACCACGCTCAACACGCCCATTGCCGGCTCCTTTTCGAATTGCGGGAGATCATCGCATCCGCGCGTCAACGGCGCATGTTCAGCCGTGGACGCCGTCGATTTCCACCACCAGCTCGCGCCGGCACACGGCGGCGTGCAGCAGCAGGTGCGGCGTGTCCGGCAGGCGTTCGCGCAGGGCCTCGGCCAGCCGGGGCAGGTCGCCGGCATCGCGCACGTAGACCTTGAGCCGCGCCTCGTGGTCGAGGCGGGCGGGAAGCGCGGGGCGCGTCTCGCGCGCGGTGGCGATCAGCGCATCCAGGTTGCGCAGGGTTTCGTCCAGCTGCCGGAGCGGATCGCCCGGGTGGCGCGAGGCATGCCCGACGATGGCCGCGGTGCCGGAAAGCATCAGCGGGGCGTCGAAGCCGGGCGGCGGCAGCATCGCGCGGGCGAAGCTCGGCGATTGCGGGCCGTACTGGCGCGGGTAGCGGTAGGGGCTGACCTGGCGCGGGTTGTCCACCGGACGGCCGGGTTCGCGCGCCGCCAGCCAGTAGACCTGCAGCACGCGCCGGCCATCGCGGCGACCGATGGCGGTGGCCGCGGGCAGCTGCTGGTCCTCGAACGGGGCCATGCCCTGTACCCGGCCGACGCAGAAGCCGCGGTAGCGCTCGGCATCGCCTTCGCCCAGGGTGATGTCGTCGAAGTAGTTCCAGATGCGCAGGACATGCGGATGGCCGCGCGCGGCGAGTTCCGCCTCCATGCGCGCGTAGGCCTCGCGGGCGGCGCCGAGAATGCCCGCGTCGCCTTCGGTGATTTCGATGGCGCCGAACAGCAGCCCGCCACCCTCCGCCCACTGCAGGCCGGCATCGCGGCCGTGGCGCACCGGCGCACGGGTACGCCAGACCTCGATCTGCGGCGGGCCGTGCGGTTCCAGCGGCACGCGCAGCCAGCGCGGATCCTCGTGGGCGCCGGCGGTCGCGCCGAAACCGAACACCGCGAGCACGTCCTCGCGCGCCAGCCAGAGGCCGGCGTCCGCGTCCGCGTGGTAATCCACCTGCAGCTGGCGCGGCGGCTCCGCCGGGGCGGCGGTGTCTTGCATCATCCCTGTGGGTCTCCTGGGCCGCGCCGGCACCGGAAGGTGGCGGCGAAGGCGGTCAAACCGTGCATGATGCGGAAAAACCGTGGCCGGCGCAGCCCGGCCGGTCGTCGCGCAGGTGAATCGAAGCCCGCAAGGCGCGGATCGCGCGTGTCGCCGGGGGCTACAATCCGGCCTTCACACCGTCGCCCCGGGACAAGCGTGATGCCGCAGCAGGAAGATCTGAAGAAAGCCGCCCTCGACTATCACCGCCAGTTCCCGCCGGGCAAGATCAAGGTCAGCGCGACCAAGGCGATGGTGACCCAGCGCGATCTTTCACTGGCCTATTCGCCGGGCGTGGCCTACGCCTGCGAGGCGATCGTGGAAGATCCCGGCGCGGCCAGCGAGATGACCGCCCGCGGCAACCTGGTGGCGGTGATCACCAACGGCACCGCGGTGCTCGGCCTGGGCGACATCGGCCCGCTGGCCGGCAAGCCGGTGATGGAAGGCAAGGGCGTGCTGTTCAAGAAATTCGCCGGCATCGACGTGTTCGACATCGAGATCGACGAGCGCGATCCGGACAAGCTGGTCGAGATCATCGCTTCGCTGGAGCCGACCTTCGGCGGCATCAACCTCGAGGACATCAAGGCGCCGGAGTGCTTCATCGTCGAACGCAAGCTGCGCGAGCGGATGAAGATCCCGGTCTTCCACGACGACCAGCACGGCACCGCGATCATCGTCGGGGCCGCGGTGCTGAACGCGCTGGAAGTGGCCGGCAAGGACATCGGCGAGGTGAAGATCGCCACCACCGGCGCCGGCGCGGCGGGCATCGCCTGCCTCGACATGCTGGTGGCGCTGGGCGCGCGGCGCGAGAACATCACCGCCTACGACCGCGAGGGCGTCATCCATCCCGGCCGCCCCGGGCTGGATCCGGACAAGGCGCGCTACGCCAGCGAAACCGACGCACGCACGCTGGACGAGGTGGTGGCCGGCGCGGACGTGTTCCTCGGCCTTTCCGCCGGTGGCATCCTCAAGCCGGAGATGGTGGCGAAGATGGCCGATCGCCCGATCATCCTCGCGCTGGCCAATCCGCACCCGGAGATCCTGCCGGAGGATGCCAAGGCCGTGCGCCCGGACGCGATCATCGCCACCGGCCGCAGCGACTATCCCAACCAGGTCAACAACGCGGTCTGCTTCCCCTACATCTTCCGCGGCGCGCTGGATGTGGGTGCCACCGAGATCAACGAGGCGATGAAGCTCGCCTGCGTGCGCGCGATCGCCGAACTGGCGCGGATGGAGGCCAGCGATCTGGGCAGCGCCTACGGCAGCGAGATCCCGCGCTTCGGCGCCGAGTACCTGATCCCGCGTCCGTTCGATCCGCGCCTGATCACGGTGATCGCGCCGGCGGTGGCGAAGGCGGCGATGGAATCCGGCGTCGCCGCGCGGCCGATCACCGACATGGCGGCCTACGAGGAGAAGCTGGGCCAGTTCATCCACAAGTCCGGCCTGATCATGAAGCCGATCTACGAGCGCGCCCGCGCCGACACCCAGCGCATCGCCTATGCCGAAGGCGAGGAATACACCGTGCTGCGCGCGGTGCAGACGGTGATCGACGAGCGGCTGGCGCATCCGATCCTGATCGGCCGGCCGGAAGTGATCGAGCGCCGCATCGCCAAGCTCGGCCTGCGCATGAAGGCGGGCATCGATTTCGACCTGGTCAACCTCAACGACGATCCGCGCTTCAACGATTACTGGCAGGCCTACCATGCGCGCAACCAGCGCCGGGGCATCACCGAGGACGCGGCCAAGAACCTGATCCGCTCGCGCCCGACCCTGGTGGCGGCGCTGATGGTGGAGCGCGGCGAGGCCGACGCGATGATCTGCGGCATCGTCGGGCGCTTCCACAAGAAGCTGGGCTACCTGCTGAGCGTGTTCGATTTCGAGCCCGGCGTGACCGGCACCTCGGCCATGACCGGCGTGATCAACGACCACGGCGTCTGGTTCTTCACCGATACCCACGTGCAGCTCGATCCTTCGGCCGAACAGGTGGCCAGTGCCACGCTGCAGGCCTCGTGGCGGCTCAAGTTGTTCGGCATCGAGCCGAAGGTGGCGCTGCTTTCGCACTCCAACTACGGCAGCCATTCCGATCCTTCCGCCGACAAGATGCGCCGCGCGCGCGAGCTGGTGGCCGCCAGGGTGCCGAAGCTGGAGATCGATGGCGAGATGATGGCCGACACCGCCTGGGACGAGGCGTTGCGCCAGCGCATCTTCCCCAACACCACGCTCAAGGGCCGCGCCAACCTGATGGTGATGCCCAACCTGGACGCCGCCAACATCGGCTACAACCTGATCCGGGTGGCGACCGGCGGCGTGGCCATCGGCCCGATCCTGATGGGCCTGGACAAGCCGGCGCACATCCTGACGCCGGCATCGACGCCGCGGCGCGTGGTGAACATGACCGCGATCGCCGCGGTGGATGCGCAGATCCGGGCCGCGCGCCAGCGTCCCTGAGCCGCTCCGGGCTGTCGCAACGCTCGCGCCAGGCCCGAAAGCCGGGCTTGGCCATTCGGTAACGTATTGATTTGCCGGCCGATCCCGGCTCCCGTTCAAATAATCCGGGTAAAAACAGGCGGCGGATACCAAGGCCCACAGCCGCTGCTAGACTCCCCGCATCCCAACGACCGAATGTGGCGGAGCACCCCATGCATTGGCTCAACGAACTCCTGCAGAACGACCCCGATCCCGTCGAGACCCGCGAGTGGATCGAATCGATCAAGGCGGTGATCGACGTCCAGGGCCCGGAGCGCGCCCACCAGCTGCTGGAAGGCATGGTGGAAGTCAGCCGCCGCGCCGGTGCGCAGATGCCGTTCGCGCCGACCACCGAATACATCAACACCATCCCCGCGCACCTTGAACCGCGGATGCCGGGTGATGCGGCCATCGAATGGCGCATCCGCTCGATGATCCGCTGGAACGCGATGGCGATGGTGGTGCGCGCCAACCGCAAGCCCGGCGACCTTGGCGGCCACATCGCCAGCTTCGCCAGCTCCGCCACGCTCTACGACGTCGGCTTCAACCACTTCTGGCGCGCGCCTTCCGCTGACCATCCGGGCGACCTGCTCTACGTGCAGGGCCACAGCTCGCCGGGCATCTACGCCCGCGCCTTCATGGAAGGCCGCCTCAGCGAGGACCAGATCGACAACCTGCGCATGGAAGTGGACGGCAAGGGCATCAGTTCCTACCCGCATCCGTGGCTGATGCCGGATTTCTGGCAGACCGCGACTGTCTCGATGGGCCTCGGCCCGATCGCCGCCATCTACCAGGCGCGCCACTGGAAGTACCTGGAAGCGCGCGGCCTGATGCCCAAGTCCGACCGCAAGGTGTGGTGCTTCATGGGCGACGGCGAGACCGACGAGCCGGAAAGCCTGGGCGCGATCTCGATCGCCGGCCGCGAAGGCCTGGACAACCTGGTCTTCGTCATCAACTGCAACCTGCAGCGCCTGGACGGCCCGGTGCGCGGCAACGGCAAGATCATCCAGGAGCTGGAAGGCAACTTCCGCGGCGCCGGCTGGAACGTCATCAAGCTGGTCTGGGGCAGCTACTGGGATCCGCTGCTGGCCAAGGACCGCGACGGCATGCTGAAGAAGCTGATGATGGAAACCGTCGATGGCGAGTACCAGAACTGCAAGGCCTTCGGTGGCGCCTACACGCGCGAGCATTTCTTCGGCAAGTACCCGGAGACCGCGGGGTTGGTCGCCAACCTCTCCGACAACGACATCTGGCGCCTCAACCGCGGCGGCCATGACCCGCACAAGGTGTACGCGGCCTACGATCTGGCCAGCAAGACCAAGGGCATGCCGACGGTGATCCTGGCCAAGACGGTGAAGGGCTACGGCATGGGCGGCGCCGGCGAATCGCTGAACCCGACCCACCAGACCAAGAAGCTGGACGACGATTCGGTGCGCGCCTTCCGCGACCGCTTCAAGCTGGACATCCCCGACGAGGCGTTCAAGGACGGGCAGATCCCGTTCCTGCATCCGGGCAAGGATTCGCCGGAAGTCGAGTACATGCTGGAACGCCGCAAGGCGCTCGGCGGCTTCCTGCCGCAGCGTCGGCGCAAGTCCGCCGAATCGCTGGAAGTGCCGAAACTGGAGGCCTTCGAGCGCCTGACCAAGGCCACCGGCGAGCGCGAGATCAGCACCACCATGGCCTTCGTGCAGGCGCTGGCGGTGGTCCTGCGCGACAAGCAGGTCGGCCCGCGCTGCGTCCCGATCGTCGCCGACGAAGCGCGCACCTTCGGCATGGAAGGCCTGTTCCGGCAGATCGGCATCTATGCGCCGCAGGGCCAGCGCTACAAGCCGGTGGATGCCGACCAGTTGATGTTCTACCGCGAGGATGCCGCCGGGCAGGTGCTGCAGGAAGGCATCACCGAGGCCGGCGCGTTCGCCAGCTGGCTGGCGGCGGCCACCAGCTATTCCACCAACGACCTGCAGCTGCTGCCGTTCTACATCTACTACTCGATGTTCGGCTTCCAGCGCGTCGGCGACGCCGCCTGGCAGGCCGCCGACATGCGCGCGCGCGGCTTCCTGCTTGGCGGCACCGCCGGTCGCACCACGCTCAACGGCGAAGGCCTGCAGCACGAGGACGGCCAGAGCCACGTGCAGTCCAGCTTCATCCCCAATTGCCGCAGCTACGACCCGACCTTCCACTACGAAGTGGTGACCCTGCTGCAGCACGGCATGCAGCGGATGCTCGCCGAGCAGCGCGACGAGTACTGGTACCTCACCCTGATGAACGAGAACTACGCCCACCCGGAAATGCCCGAGGGCAGCGCCGAGGACATCATCAAGGGCATGTACCTGTTCGCCGATGCCGGCAAGGCGAAGAAGGGCGAGCTGCGCGTGCAGCTCATGGGCAGCGGCACCATCCTGCGCGAGGCCATCGCCGCCGCCGAGCTGCTGGACAAGGAGTTCGGCATCAAGGCCGACATCTGGTCCTGCCCGAGCTTCACCGAGCTGGCCCGCGACGGCGAGGACGCATTGCGCCACAACCGCCTCAACCCGGAAGCGAAGCAGCGCCGCGTGCCCTACGTGACCGAGTTGCTCGAAGGCCGGTCCGGTCCGGCGATCGCCGCCACCGATTACGTGCGCACCTTCGCCAACCAGATCCGCGAGTTCGTGCCGATGCGCTACGTGGTGCTGGGCACCGACGGCTTCGGGCGCTCCGATACCCGCGCCAACCTGCGTCGCCACTTCGAGGTGGACCGCTTCCACATCGCGCAGGCGGCGGTGTTCGCACTGGCCGAGGAAGGCAAGTTGACCGCCAAGGACGTGGCCCGCGCCAACAAGGCCTGGGGCATCGCCGGCGACAAGCCGAACCCGCTGCTGGCCTGAGCGCCGGGTTGCACGCTCGGCCCCTCGGCCACGCAATGCAGTGTTGCGTCCCTGTCACGCCGGCTGGCGGGGCGGCGCGCTAAGGTGGATGTCCATCCCGAGGAGGCATGAACATGCAATTGGAACTCGAAGGTCGCGTGGTATTGGTCACCGGCGGCTACTGCAACGCCGACGGCGGCTATCTGGCGCAATGATCCCGCTTTCGGTCCTCGATCTCGCCCCGGTCACCGAAGGCGGCAGCGTGCGCGAGACGCTGGCCAACAGCGCGGCACTGGCGCAGGCGGCGGAATCCTCCGGCTATTCGCGCTACTGGCTGGCGGAGCACCACAACATGCCGGGCATCGCCAGCGCGGCCACTGCGGTGCTGATCGCGCACGTCGGCGCGGCGACTTCGCGCATCCGCATCGGTGCCGGCGGCATCATGCTGCCCAACCACGCGCCGCTGCAGGTGGCGGAGCAGTTCGGCACCCTGGCGGCGCTGTTCCCGGGCCGGGTCGATCTCGGCCTGGGCCGTGCGCCGGGTGCCGATCAGGCCGCGGCCAAGGCCCTGCGCCGCTACTACGCCAGCGCGGAGGAGTTCCCGCAGGACGTGATGGAACTGCTGTCGTTCTTCGAGCCGGCGCGGCCCGGGCAGCCGGTGCGCGCGGTGCCGGGCGAAGGCGAGCAGGTGGAGACGTGGATCCTCGGCTCCAGCCTGTTCGGGGCGCAATTGGCGGCCCGGCTCGGCCTGCCGTATGCGTTCGCGTCGCATTTCGCGCCGCAGATGCTGGAGCAGGCGCTGGCGGTCTATCGATCGGGTTTCCGGCCGTCGCGCCATCTGGAGCGTCCGCGGGTGATGCTGGCGATGAACGCGATCGCGGCCGAGTCCTCGGCAGAGGCGGAGCGCCTGTTCACCACCCAGCAGCAGTCGTTCGCGCGCCTGCGCCGGGGCGAAACCGGGCGGATGCCGCCGCCGCTGGCTTCCGCGGGCGCGTTGCGGGACATGTTCTCGCCGGAGGAACTGGCGGGGGTGCGGATGGCGCTGGCGTGTTCGGCGATCGGCACGCCCGAGGAGGTCGCGCGCGGGATCCGTGCGTTTGCCGAGCGTCACGAGGCGGACGAGGTGATCCTGAGCGGGATGGTGTTCGATCACGAGGCGCGCCTGCGTTCGCAGGCGATGATCGCGGCGGCCTGGGGGCTGGCGGCGGGTTGAACCCGGGCATCGCGGCCCCATTTCCGTGGTTCAACCCGGAGGCCGCATGGATCCCAGCCAGAACCCCAATGTTTTCCACGCCACCACGATTGTTTCGGTTCGCCGGGACGGGCAGGTGGTGATCGCCGGCGATGGCCAGGTCACGCTGGGCCATACGGTGATGAAGTCCAACGCGCGCAAGGTGCGTCGTCTTGGCGAGGGCGGGCAGGTGCTGGCCGGTTTCGCGGGGGCGGCGGCGGATGCGTTCACGCTGTTCGAGTTGTTCGAGGCGAAGTTGCAGAAGCACGGGCAGTTGACGCGTGCGGCGGTGGAGATGGCGAAGGATTGGCGAACGGAGCGGCGTTTCGGGAAGCTGGAGGCGTTGCTGGCGGTGGCCGATCGGGAGACGTCGTTGATCATCAGCGGCACGGGTGACGTGATCGAGCCGGAGGATGGCTTGATCGCGATCGGTTCGGGCGGGATGTATGCGCTTTCCGCGGCGCGCGGCTTGCTGAAGCACACGGAGTTGTCGGCGCGGGATGTCGCGGTGGAGGCATTGAACATCGCCGGCGACGTGTGCATCTACACCAATCGCAACATCGTGGTGGAAGCACTTTGATGAAGTGCGGTGTCTCCCGCGGGGGAAGGCCCATCAAGTCGCTCCCCGATACTCGCTTTGTTGATGGGCCTTCCCCCGCGGGAGCCGTCAAGCCGCGCCCCGATACCCGCTTGGTTGATGGGCATTCCCCTGCGGGAGCCATCACGCCGCTCTCTGATACCCGCTTTGTCGATGGACTCTGATCCATCGGCTTCGCCAAGAAAGGATTTGCGATGACCGACTCTTCTTCCATGACCCCGCGCGAGATCGTCGCGGAGCTTGATCGCCACATCGTGGGCCAGAACGATGCCAAGCGCGCGGTGGCCATCGCCTTGCGCAATCGCTGGCGGCGTGCCCAGCTCGATCCGGCGATGCGCCGCGAGGTGAGCCCGAAGAACATCCTGATGATCGGCCCGACCGGCGTCGGCAAGACCGAAATCGCACGGCGACTGGCGACGCTCGCCCATGCGCCGTTCGTGAAGGTGGAGGCCACCCGTTTCACCGAGGTCGGATACGTCGGCAAGGATGTCGAGCAGATCATCCGCGACCTGGCCGATACGGCGGTCAAGCTGTATCGCGGGCAGGCCAAGCAGCGGGTGCGCACGCGTGCCGAGGAAAACGCGGAAGACCGCATCCTCGATGCCTTGCTGCCGCGCCGGCAGGAGACCCGCTTCGGCTTCAACATCGACGAGGCGGCCAGGAACGAGCCTTCGGCAATGGAGAGCGAGACGCGGCGCAAGTTCCGCCAGCAATTGCGGGCGGGCGAGCTGGATCATCGCGAGATCGAGATCGACACGGCCGTGCAGGTGTCGGGCGTGGACATCATGGCGCCGCCGGGGATGGAGGAGATGGGGCAGCAGTTGCGCTCGATGTTCTCCCAGCTGGCCGGTGGCAAGACCCATCGCCGCAAGCTGACGGTGGAGGCGGCGCGCGCGCTGCTGGTGGAGGAGGAGGCCGGCAAGCTGGTCAACGAAGAGGAAGTGCGCGAAGCGGCCATCGAGGCCTGCGAGCAGCACGGCATCGTCTTCATCGACGAAATCGACAAGGTGGCCAAGCGCAGCGAGGGCATGGGCGCGGACGTTTCGCGCGAAGGCGTGCAGCGCGACCTGCTGCCGCTGGTCGAAGGCTCCACTGTCAGCACCAAGTACGGGCCGGTGAAGACCGACCACATCCTGTTCATCGCGTCCGGGGCGTTCCATCTGGCCAAACCGAGCGACCTCATCCCGGAAATGCAGGGTCGTTTCCCGATCCGGGTGGAGCTGGATGCGCTGAGGAAGGACGATTTCGTCCGCATCCTGACCGAGCCGAAGGCCGCGCTCACGCGCCAGTACGTCGAGCTGATGGCCACCGAGGGCGTGCGTCTGTCGTTCACCGACGATGCCATCGAGCGGCTTGCGGAGATCGCCGCGCAGGTCAACGAGCGGCAGGAGAACATCGGCGCGCGGCGCCTGCACACGGTGCTGGAGCGTTTGCTGGAAACGCTCAGCTTCGATGCCCCGGACAAGGGCGGCGAGGTGCGGGTGGATGCGGCTTACGTCGATGCGCGCCTTGGCGATCTGGTGCAGGACCCGGATCTCAGCCGCTACATCCTCTGAGCGGTTACGCTTGCGCGATGCGCCCGTCCCGATCCCGCCGACATCCCGGTTTCCTCCCCCGCCGTCGGTGCGGAGGCACGGCGTGATCGCCGGGCCGGCCACGGCGAGCGGCCGGGTGGAGGCCGCGCTCGACATCTCCAATTACACCTCGTCCGTGGCGCGCTATGCGGCGTGGTCGGCGGGCCGGCTCGGGACGCCGCTGGAGCTGCTGCACGTGTTCGATCCGCGCGCCGGCCAGACGGCGCCCGTGGTCGGTGCCGAGGTGGACAGCGGCTTCGATCCGGATGACCCGCTGCTGGCCTCGCTCGCCCGGCAGGGCGCGCGGCCGGGCGAGCCCGCCGATGCGCCGGCGCACCGGCTGCTGGATTGCTCGCGCTCGCTGCTGCGCGATGAATTCGGCGTCGAGCCGACGCTGCGGGTCGGGCAGGGCGGGCTGGCGGAAACCCTGACCGGTCTGGAAAACGACGTGCGGCTGTTCGTGATCGGCAAGCGCGGGGAATACGCCGACCGCGATTCCAGCCATCTCGGCAGCCAGCTCGAACGCGTGGTGCGCTCGGTGCGGCGGCCGCTGCTGGTCGCCGGTCGCCGTTTTCGCGCGCCCTCGCGGGTGATGGTGGCCTTCGATGGCAGTGCCACCACCCGCAAGGGCATCGAATCGGTGGCATCGACGCCGCTGCT
>JAEXAG010000046.1 GCA_023394655.1 Pseudomonadota bacterium | reverse complement strand
GCGGGTCAGCACCGAGTTGTAGACCTCGGCCTGGGTGCCCTGGTTGAGTTCGAAGATCGCGCGGCCGTTGGTGTTGTTGGCGATGTAGGTGAAGTTGGCCACCTTCGGGTTCGAGTACGGCTGGCGGTTGATGCTGCTCCACTCGTTGGCGCGGTCGCCGCTCTTGTCCTGCATCACGATGCCGAACTGCAGTGCGCCGTTCCAGCCGTGGTCGGTGTCGAGGCTGTCGTCGTCGGCGCCGGTGACCACGATGTAGCGGCCGTTGACGCTGCCGCCGAACCACTCGATGCCGTCGTCGGAGCTGTTGTGGACCTGCACGTACTCGAACGTGGTGCCCTTGCCGACGCCGCCCAGGGTGATGCCGTTGAGCTCGTTGTTCGGAGCCAGTTCGTAGCCCGAGTGCATCACGCGGACGTAGCGCAGCGTGCCGCTGTTGTCATTGGTGTCGTTGCCGCCGTACAGCGCGTCGGTGCCCTCGATGGTGCTTTCGCACTGCGCGGTGCCGGAAACCGTGGTGCCCGGGCACTGGTTGATCGGCGCACGGCCGACCAGCACCACGCCGCCCCACAGGCCCTTGGCATCGGCCGGGGAGGTGCCTTCGAAGCGCGAGCGGGCGGTGAACACGATCGGCGCATCCTTGGTGCCTTCGGCCAGAATCTGCGAACCGCGGTTGACCACGAGGTAGTCGCGACCGGAGTTGCCGATCAGGGTGACGCCCGGCTCCACGGTCAGGACGCCCTTGGCGCCGCCGGCGCGCGGGGCCTTGGCATCGCCGCCCAGATCGACGCCCACGGCGACGCGGCCGCTGATGACATACACGGTGCCGTCGCGCTTCGGAACCACCAGGTTGCCGGTGATCACTTCCGGCAGGTGGCAGGCACGGATGGTGCCGTCCTTGACCAGGCCGGCGTTGACGAAGCCGGTGGCGCAATCCGCGGCCGGGCCGGAGGTCGGCGGCGGCGTGGTCGGCGGCGGGGTCACCGGCGGCGGCGGGGTCACCGGCGGCGGGGCCGGCGGTAATGCACCTTCACCCGGCGACGCGACGCGGTCCGCGCCATTGCCACAGCCAGCCAGAGCCAGCACGGCACCGAAGGTCACCAACAGACTCTTGGTGGTATTGGAGTTGGACATCAGTAAAGCTCCGTATGGGATTGGGGAGTGCGGCGACAATGGGTCCGCGCACGGCGGCGATGCCGTGGTGTCGTTGCAACACCCGGGCAAGGTAGGCGGGCAATGTGACAATCGGCTTTCATTCGCATGTCGTTAATGCGACGACATGCTTTCCTGTCATCGAATTGCGACACACTGGTCGCGTTTCCAATGGAATGAATTCGATGGGCTCCGATCACGATCACGCGGCACTGGACATGGACTGGCTGCTGGCCTGCGTGCAGGCCGGCCAGACACCGGATGAAATGATCGACGCCCTGGTGGGCGTCGGCTGGAGGCGGCAGGCCGCCATGGATGCAGTGGAGTCCGGGCTGCGCGCCTACCTGGACCGTCATGCCCGCGAGAATGCCTTGCCTGCGCCGGTGCGGGTGCCGGCGCCGGTCGCGGCCAACGGGCCCTCGGTGCTGGAGATCGACGGCCGCCGGATCCAGGTGCTGCTCAACATCGTCCACCCGCGGGTAGTGGTGTTCGGCAACCTGCTCGATGCCGAGGAATGCGAGGCGCTGATCGCCGGTGCGCGCGGCCGGCTCAGGCGTTCCACCACGCTCAACCTGGAAGACGGCAGTGACGAGACCCATCCCGCGCGGACCAGCGAAGGCGCCTATTTCCGTCGTGGCGAGGATCCGCTGGTGGCGCGCATCGAGGCCCGTATCGCCCGGCTGCTCGATTGGCCGGCATCGCATGGCGAGGACATGCAGATCCTCCGCTACGGCCCCGGTGCCGAATACCAGCCGCATTACGATTATTTCGAGCCGGAGCGTCCCGGCAGCGCGGCCACCCTCGCGCGTGGCGGCCAGCGCGTCGCGTCGCTGGTGATGTATCTCAACACTCCCGCGGCGGGTGGCGGCACCGGCTTCCCGGATGCGCGCATGGAGGTGGGCGCCGTGCAGGGCAACGCGGTGTTCTTCAGCTACGACCGCCCGCACCCGATGACCGGTTCGCTGCACGCGGGCCTGCCGGTTCGCGAAGGCGAGAAGTGGGTCGCCACCAAGTGGCTGCGGGAACGCGAGCACCGCTGATTCCGCCGGCGATTGCGGCGACGCGTCATTCCTCGCCGATCCTGGGCGAGGGTCATCGCTTCCTCTCGATGAATCCGACCGTCGGTCGGAAAAATAGACCGTTCGTCAATAAAATGGCGAAATGTCATTGATTTGTAACCAACAAACATTTCCCGCGGGTTGTCATTCTCCTGTCATCAACATGTGCTTGGAGAATCGCCATGAAACCCTTCGTTTTCGCCGCCTGCCTCGCGACCCTCATGGCAGCGCCGCTGGCTGCCGCCCAGGAGTCCAGCCGCGTCTATACCTATTCGTTGTCCTTCGATGCGGATGGCCGGATCACCGCGCTGGCACCGGCGACCGCGCTGGATGCCGCCACCGACCAGTGGCTGCGCCGTCAGGTCGATGAAATGCGCCTCGTCTCCGACACCCGCCACGGCGCGGTGACCAGCCACCTGCGCTTGCTGGTGGAAACCGATGCCGATGGCGCGCCGGTCCGGGTGCTGTCTGCCAATGCCGGCGCGATGCCGACCCGCCTCGAACTTCCGACCTACCCGGCCGATGCGCTGCGCAACGGCCAGGAAGGCGTGGTGGTGCTGCGCCTCGGCCTGGACGCCGAAGGCCGCGTGGCCGATGCCAGGGTGGAGCGCAACCAGGGCGACGTGAGCCGCTCGATGGCCAGCGCCGCGCTGG
>JAEXAG010000164.1 GCA_023394655.1 Pseudomonadota bacterium | reverse complement strand
GAAACCGAGATCAAGAAGATGCTCGAACTCGCGGACCTGCCCACCAGCGGCCAGGCGCAGCTGTACGACGGCCGCACCGGCGAGGCGTTCGATCGCCAGACCACGGTCGGCTACATGCACATGCTGAAGCTGAACCACCTGGTGGACGACAAGATGCACGCCCGCTCCACCGGCCCGTACTCGCTCGTCACCCAGCAGCCGCTGGGCGGCAAGGCGCAGTTCGGCGGCCAGCGCTTCGGTGAAATGGAAGTCTGGGCGCTCGAAGCCTACGGCGCCGCCTACACGCTGCAGGAAATGCTCACCGTCAAGTCCGACGACGTGCAGGGTCGCAACCAGATGTACAAGAACATCGTGGACGGCGATTACGACATGGTCGCGGGCATGCCGGAATCCTTCAACGTGCTGGTCAAGGAAATCCGCTCGCTCGGCATCAACATGGAGCTGGAAGAGCACTGAGGCATCGGCGCGGCGGCCGCGTGATAAGCGCATCCGCCGCGGCATCGACACCCCAGTGGTTCCTTCCAGACTCCGCGGAGACGAAAAATGAAAGACTTGCTCAACCTGTTCAACCAGCAGCGCACCGTGCCGGACTTCGACGCGATCAAGATCGCGCTCGCCTCGCCGGACATGATCCGCAGCTGGTCCTTCGGCGAAGTCAAGAAGCCGGAGACCATCAACTACCGCACCTTCAAGCCGGAACGTGACGGCCTGTTCTGCTCGGCCATCTTCGGCCCGGTCAAGGACTACGAGTGCCTGTGCGGCAAGTACAAGCGCATGAAGCACCGTGGCGTGGTCTGCGAGAAGTGCGGCACCGAGGTGACGCTGGCCAAGGTGCGCCGCGAGCGCATGGGCCACATCGACCTGGCCGCGCCGGTCGCGCACATCTGGTTCCTGAAGTCGCTGCCCTCGCGCATCGGCCTGATGCTCGACATGACGCTGCGCGACATCGAGCGCATCCTCTACTTCGAGGCCTACGTGGTCACCGAGCCGGGCCTGACCCCGCTCGAGCAGGGCCAGCTGCTCAATGAAGAGCAGTACATGCAGGCCCGCCAGGAGCACGGCGACGACTTCGAGGCCGCGATGGGCGCCGAAGCCGTGTTCGACCTGCTGCGCGACATCGACCTGCAGGCCGAGATGGTCAAGCTGAAGGAAGAGATCGCCGCCACCGGTTCCGAGACCAAGCTCAAGCGCCTGACCAAGCGCATCAAGCTGGTCGAGGCCTTCCTCGACTCCGGCAACCGCCCGGAGTGGATGATCATGACGGTATTGCCGGTGCTGCCGCCGGACCTGCGCCCGCTGGTCCCGCTGGATGGCGGCCGCTTCGCGACCTCCGACCTCAACGACCTGTACCGCCGCGTCATCAACCGCAACAACCGCCTTCGTCGCCTGCTGGAACTGGCCGCGCCGGACATCATCGTGCGCAACGAGAAGCGCATGTTGCAGGAGTCGGTCGATGCGCTGATGGACAACGGCCGCCGCGGCCGTGCGATCACCGGCACCAACAAGCGCGCGCTGAAGTCGCTGGCCGACATGATCAAGGGCAAGCAGGGCCGCTTCCGCCAGAACCTGCTGGGCAAGCGCGTCGACTATTCGGGCCGTTCGGTGATCGTGGTCGGCCCGTACCTGAAGCTGCACCAGTGCGGCCTGCCGAAGAAGATGGCGCTCGAGCTGTTCAAGCCCTTCATCTTCGCCAAGCTGCAGCGCCGTGGCCTGGCCACCACCATCAAGGCGGCCAAGAAGCTGGTCGAGCGCGAAGAGGCGGAAGTCTGGGACATCCTGGAAGAAGTCATCCGCGAGCACCCGGTGCTGCTGAACCGTGCGCCGACGCTGCACCGCCTCGGCATCCAGGCGTTCGAGCCGGTGCTGATCGAGGGCAAGGCGATCCAGCTGCATCCGCTGGTCTGCACCGCGTTCAACGCCGACTTCGACGGTGACCAAATGGCCGTGCACGTGCCGCTCTCGCTGGAAGCCCAGCTGGAAGCGCGCGCGCTGATGATGTCGACCAACAACATCCTGTCGCCGGCCAACGGCGAGCCGATCATCGTGCCGTCGCAGGACGTCGTGCTGGGCCTGTACTACATGACCCGTGCGCTCGAGAACAAGGCGGGCGAGGGCATGGCGTTCGCCAACGTGGCCGAGGTCAAGCGCGCCTACGACAACCGGGTGGTCGAGCTGCACGCCAAGGTCAAGGTGCGCATCACCGAGCAGGTCACCGGCGAGGATGGCGAAGCGGTCGCGAAGACCTCCATCGTGGACACCACGGTCGGTCGCGCGCTGCTGGCCGACATCCTGCCCAAGGGCCTGTCCTACGCGCTGGTCAACACCGAGTTGAACAAGAAGGCGATCAGCCGACTGATCAACACCTGCTACCGCGAGCTGGGCCTGAAGGACACCGTGGTGTTCGCCGACCAGCTGATGTACACCGGCTTCTCCTACGCCACCCGTGCCGGTGTTTCGATCGGCATCGACGACATGATCATCCCGGGTGAAAAGGCAGGCATCCTCGAGGAGGCCGAAGCCGAAGTGCTGGAAATCCAGCAGCAGTACCAGTCGGGTCTGGTCACCGCCGGTGAGCGCTACAACAAGGTGGTCGATATCTGGTCGCGCACCAACGAGCGCGTGGCCAAGGCGATGATGGAGACGATCGGTACCGACAAGGTCGAGAACGCCGAAGGCAAGACCATCGACCAGAAGTCGATGAACTCTATCTACATCATGGCTGACTCCGGCGCGCGTGGTTCGCAGGCGCAGATCCGTCAGCTGGCGGGCATGCGTGGCCTGATGGCCAAGCCGGACGGTTCGATCATCGAGACGCCGATCACCGCGAACTTCCGCGAAGGCCTGAACGTCCTGCAGTACTTCATCTCGACCCACGGCGCCCGCAAGGGCCTGGCGGATACCGCGCTGAAGACCGCGAACTCGGGTTACCTGACCCGCCGCCTGGTGGACGTGGCACAGGACGTGGTGATCCCGAGAGCGACTGCGG
>JAEXAG010000135.1 GCA_023394655.1 Pseudomonadota bacterium | reverse complement strand
AGGTCGATGCCGGCGTTGTGCCAGCCCGGCGCATGCAGGCGATACGGCGGGGCCACCACCACGATCCGCTTGCCCGCTCGCGTCAGCCGGGCGAGCGCCGGCATCACCAGCGACAACTCGCCCACGCCATCGGCAGGAAGGAGGATTTCCGACAGGCTTGCGGCGGGCCAGCCGCCCGTTGGCAGCCGGGCATCCAGTTCGGACAGCCCGGTCGGATGTTCGGCAGGGGTCAGCGGCGCACGCGCGGGTCCACGCCAGACGCTGCGTGCCTCGATCAGATCGGCAAGCGCCACCACCGTGGCCATCAGTCGCGCCTCACCAGACCGCAATACAGCCCTTCGATGGCGAAGTCGGCGTCCTTCGGTACCTCGATCGGCGCGTAGTCCGGGTTGCGCGGCAACAGACGGATGCCGCGGGTGGTGGTCTTCAGGCGCTTGATCGTGATCTCGCCATCGATCCGCGCCACCACGGTCTGGCCGTTCTCGGCGGTCGTTGCCTGCCGGATCGCCACCAGGTCGCCATCGAGGATGCCGTCATCGCGCATCGAGTCGCCCTGTACCCGCAGCAGGTAGTCCGGGCGGGTGCGGAACAGGGAGCGATCCAGCCGCAGGCTTTCGTCGAACTCGTGGGCCGGGCCGATCGGCTCGCCCGCGGCCACCCGTCCGAGGATCGGCAAGTTCATCCGCGTGTCCGGGGGGCGGGCACCAGTCAGGCGCAGCGCACGCGCCGCGCCGGGGGCCAGCGACAGGTAGCCGGCCGCTTCCAGCGCCGCCAGATGTTTGCGCGGCCCGGTCAGACTGGCCATCCCGAAGGCATTGGCGATGTCCTGAAGCGTCGGCGCATAGCCGTTGCGCGCCAGGAACTCGCGAAGGAAGTCGAGGATTTGCTGCTGGCGCGGGGTGAGATCGTCGGTGGTCATGGTGTAGATTTATGCACCTTGCGGCGCGCAATGCAACGCCGCCCATCTTCCTCATCCGCGTCGCATCGCCTGAGACGCCGATGGATCAAATAGTTGCCCATGATCCTTGAACCTTCGCCCGACCTCCGTTCAGCCGATGCGTCAGCCCCGGTTGCGCCGAACCACTACCGTGGGCGCGCCTTCCTCTACGTGCTCGTGGCCGCCGGTGCCGAGGACCTTCTCAAGGTCGGCCTGAGCCATGACCCGCTCGAGCGCTGGTCGGCCTTCCATCCACGCTGGTTCGAGGCGTTCGACATCGATCACAGCCTGCTGGTCGAAACCGTCGATCGAGCGGACGCGCAAGCGCTGGAAACCCGTTTGCATCGCACGCTCACCGATCACCACTGCCCGATGCCGATCACCATGCGTCTCGCGGCGGGTGGGCGCACCGAGTGGTATCGCGGCGCCTATGCGACGCTGCGGCGTCAGCTCCAGGCCCATGCCGAAGCGGGTCATGTCGTGCATTGGGGCGCACGCGCCTGGTTGACGGAAGCGATGCGCCGGCAGCAGGAGCAGGTGTTCGAAATCCTGCTTGCCGCGCAGGCCGATCACCATGCGGGCTGGTTGTCGCCGCAGCGCCTTGAAGCATTGCGGAACCTTGTCGATGCGCACCGCTGCTTCGACTCCAATTGGTTTGGGACCTTGCCGGGCGACTGCGTGGATGATCTGGGGTTGCACGGGTAACCCGGCTTTCACCCATTGATCCGCCCCGCACGCCGTACCCGTCAAAAGCTGGAAAAGCCCGGACCAGCAGTGCAGGGCGGCTCCTTGGCATCGCTTGCATTGAACGGCACCAACCCCCATTTCACCCCGATGGAAAAAACCACCACCCGACAGCCCGCGCTGTTCATCCCCCACGGTGCCGGCCCGTGTTTCTTCATGGACTGGAACCCGCCCGATGCCTGGGATCACACCGCCGCTTTCCTGCGTTCGATTCCGGGAAGCCTGCCTGCGAAGCCGAAGGCGATCCTGCTGGTATCCGGCCATTGGCTGGAGGACGAGGCGACGGTCGGGAGTCATCCGCAGCCGTCGCTGATCCACGATTACCGCGGCTTCCCCGCGCACACCTACGCGCTGGAGTATCCGGCTGCAGGTGATCCCGCCTTGGCGGAGCGCGTGGGGGCTCTGCTGGCCGATGCCGGGATCCCGGTGCGTGACGATCCCGCACGCGGCTGGGACCACGGCGTGTTCATCCCGCTGAAAGTGGCCTTCCCGGATGCCGACATCCCGGTCGTCCAGCTGTCGCTGCTGGAGAGCCTGGATGCCGCCGCCCACCTCGCGCTGGGCCGTGCGCTCGCGCCCTTGCGCGACGAAGGCGTGCTGATCATCGGCAGCGGGATGAGTTATCACAACATGCGCGGATACGGGAATCCCGCTTCCACGCCTATCAGCGAGGCTTTCGACGGCTGGTTGAGCGAGACCCTGGCCATGCCCGAGCCCGAACGCACGGCTCGCCTCGCGGATTGGGCGGAGGCCAGCGCGCCTGTCGGTCGGCTCTCGCATCCGCCGCGCGCCGAGGAGCATCTGCTGCCCCTGCACGTGGTGGCCGGCGCGGCCGGGGAGGCGAGTGGCCGCCGGGTGTTCAGCGATGAAGTGCTGGATACGGTGATTTCGGCCTTCCGCTTCGATTGAGTCGCGACGTGGCCTCCACCTCGGGCGAGCTACCATCGCGGCGATGAAAAAAACCAGCAAACGCAGCGCGAGCGCGCGCAAGGGCCCTGCCGCCGGGAAATCGGTGGCCGGCGGGAACGGAAGCCCGGTCTCGAAGAAGGCCAGCCACAAGAAGCCGGCCGGCAAGAAACCGGGCGGAAAAGCCGGGGGGCTGCCGGGATGGATGCCGGAAACGCTGCAGGCACCTGCGGGCAAGGGCGGCGGCAAGCGTGGCGCGGCGCCGAAGGGCGGATCGGCACCCGGCAAGGGCAAGGCCGGATCGACCCCGCGCGGGCCGCGTGACCCGCACGCCTCGCGCGAGGCGCGTCGCTACGAGCAGCCCATCGCCAGCCGCGAATACATCCTGCAGGTGCTGGCCGATGCGGAAGGTCCGCTGGATGCCGATGCGCTGGCGCAGGCGCTGGACCTCACGGCCCCCGATCGTCGTGCGGCGCTCGACAAGCGCCTCGGCGCGATGGTCCGCGATGGCCAGCTGCTGCAGAACCGGCGTGGCGGCTTCGCCCCGGCCGCGCAACTGAACCTGATCGCCGGCACGGTCATCGCCAACCCGGAAGGCTTCGGCTTCCTGCGCCCGGATGCGGGCGGCGGCGACGACCTGTTCCTGCCGCCTGCCGAGATGCGCAAGGTGCTGCACGGCGACCGGGTGCTGGCGTCGATCACCGGCATGGACCGGCGCGGCCGCAGCGAAGGCGCGATCGTCGAGGTGCTGGAACGCCGGGTCAGTCGCCTGGTCGGGCGCTACGACGAGGAGGCCGGGGTCGGCTTCGTCGTCCCGGACGACGCGCGCATCCAGCGCAACGTGATGATCCCGCAGGATGCGCGCAACGAAGCGCGCCCGGGCCATCTGGTGGTGGCCGAGATCACCCAGCCGCAGGATGCCCGGCGTCCGCCGATCGGCCGCATCGTGGCCGTGCTCGGCGACAAGCTGACGCCCTCGCTGGTGGTCGAGGCGGCCATCCACGGCCATGACATCCCGCACGAGTTCCCGCAGGGCGTGCTCGACGAAGCGGCCGCGGTGCCGCTGGAAGTCCCGCATTCCGACACCGTCGGTCGGCTCGACCTGCGCGACCTGCCGCTGGTCACCATCGACGGCCAGGACGCCAAGGATTTCGACGATGCCGTCTATTGCGAGCGCCTGCGCAACGGCTGGCGGCTGGTGGTCGCCATCGCCGATGTCTCGCACTATGTATGCCCCGGCAGCCCGCTGGACGATGAGGCCGAGAAGCGCGCCACTTCGGTGTATTTCCCGGGCTTCGTGGTGCCGATGCTGCCGGAGACGCTTTCCAACGGCATCTGTTCGCTGAATCCGAACGTCGATCGCCTGTGCTTCGTCTGCGACATGCAGCTGAACAATCGCGGCGAAGTGGTTTCTTCCAGCTTCCACCAGGCGGTGATGCGTTCGCATGCACGGCTGACCTACACGCAGGTGTGGAACGCCGTCGGCGACGACGTCCTCGACGAGGATCGGGCGCAGGCCGAAGCGGTGATCGGCGAGCTGATCGGCCACGTGCGCCATCTGCACCAGCTCTACGGCCAGATGGCGAAGGCACGCGAGCGCCGTGGCGCGATCGAGTTCGAATCCGGCGAAGTGCGCTTCGTTCTGGACAATCGCGGCGAAGTCACCCAGGCCGGCATGCTCCAGCGCAACGACGCGCACAAGCTGATCGAGGAATGCATGATCGCGGCCAACGTGGAGGCGGCGAAATACCTGCTGGCGAAGGGCATCCCGGCGCCGTACCGCATCCACGAGCGCCCGCCGGAGCAGAAGTACGCCGACCTGCAGGAATTCCTCAAGGAATTCGAGCTTTCGATGCCCCCGTGGAACAAGGTGCATCCGCGTGATTTCACCGCGCTGATCCACAAGGTGCGCGAGCGCGCCGATGCGGCGCTGATCGAATCGGTGCTGCTGCGCAGCCAGTCGCTGGCGGTGTATTCGCCGTCCAACGTCGGCCACTTCGGGCTGGCGCTGGAAAGCTACGCGCATTTCACCTCGCCGATTCGCCGCTATCCAGACCTGCTGGTGCATCGTGCGATCAAGCATGGCCTGGCCGGTGGCGATGCCGACGATTACCTGTACACCCCGCGCGAGATGGACCAGTTGGCGCTGCAGTGCTCCGAGCGCGCGCGTCGCGCCGACGAGGCCGAGCGCGAGGTGGACGAACGCTATCGCGCGGCGTGGATGGAGAAACACGTCGGCGGCCAGTTCGATGGCGTGATCAGCGGCGTGACCAGCTTCGGCCTGTTCGTGGAGCTGGACGATTCCAAGGTCAACGGACTGGTCCACGTCACCCAGCTGCCGCACGATTACTACCACTTCGATGCCATCCGCAAGACGCTGACCGGCGAACGCCGCGGCCGCGAGTTCCGGCTCGGCGACCGGGTGCGGATCCGCGTGCTCAAGGCCAGCCTGGAGGAACGCAAGATCGACTTCCGCTTGGTGGAGGAAGACGAGAAACCGGCCGAGCCGGTGCGCGGCAAGCCGGCGCGACGGCAGAAACAGCCGTACTGAAAACTTGGGCGGTGGATCGCGCCGCCCTAGAATGTACCGATGAGCAAAGCATCGCAATGGATCGCCGGCATCAATGCCGTGGCCTCCGCGCTGGAGCATGACGCCGGCAATGTCCGCGAGGTGCTGGTCGAGGCCGGCGGACGCAACCCCCGGCTGGGCGAGATCGAAACGCTGGCGCGCCGGATCGGCATCGACGTGCGGCGTGTCGCGCAGCAGGCGCTGGATGGCGTGGCCGGTGGCCTGCGCCATCAGGGCGTGTTGGCGCGCTACCAGGCCGCCAGGACGTGGGACGAACACGAACTGGCCGATCTGGTGGAACAGGCCGAAGGCCGGGCTCTGGTGCTGGTGCTCGATGGCGTGCAGGATCCGCACAATCTCGGTGCCTGCCTGCGCTCCGCCGCCGCTGCAGGCGCGAGTGCCGTCGTCATCCCGCGCGACAAGGCGGTGCAGGTCAACGCCACGGTACGCAAGACATCCGCCGGTGCCGCCGATCGCATCCCGGTGGTGGCGGTGACCAACCTCTCGCGTACCCTGCGTGACCTGCAGAAACAGGGCGTGTGGATCTACGGGCTGGCCGGCGAGACCGAAGCTTCGATCCACGCGCTGGATCTGCGCGGCAATGTCGCGCTGGTGCTGGGCAGCGAAGGCGAAGGCCTGCGCCGCCTCACCCGGGAGAACTGCGACCAGCTGGTGAAGATCCCGATGCCGGGGGAAATGGAAAGCCTCAATGTCTCGGTCTCCGCGGGCATCGCGCTGTTCGAGGCGGTGCGGCAGCGCATCGGCTGATGTTTGCGGCTTCGGTCGCCTCTTGCCGGGCGTGATCGGATCATCGACGAAGTAAGCGGCGACGACCCCGCCGCTCCAATCCATCACGGGGACGGCCCCGGAACATCGGGAGACGCATCATGGCGTGGATTCTTCTTTTCGTGGCCGGACTGTTCGAAGTGGGTTGGGCGATCGGCCTGAAATACACCGAGGGTTTCACCCGGCTGTGGCCGAGCATCGGCACGGTGGCCTCGATGGCGGTGAGCGTGGGCCTGCTCGGGCTGGCGATGAAGAGCCTGCCGGTCGGCACCGCCTACGCGATCTGGGTCGGCATCGGCGCCATCGGCACGGTGCTTCTGGGCGCCTGGCTGTTCCACGAGCCGATGGGCCTCTTGAAGAGCATCAGCGTGCTGCTCATTGTGGCCGGATTGGTGGGGCTGAAGCTGGCCGGCTGATCAGCTGCCGGCGTCTGCCACGGTTTCGGCGGACGCCGGCCGCGACAGCATCGGCCAAGTGTTGGCGATGCGGCAGAACAGCCGTGCGGTGATCTCCGCATCGTAGACGGCGGAATGCGCGTCCGCGGCACTCCATTGCAGGCCGGCGGCCTGCACGGCGCGCGCCAGCACGGTCTGGCCGTAGGCCAAGCCGGCCATCGTCACCGTGTCGAACACGCTGAAGGGATGGAACGGATTGCGCTTGTGGCCGACCCGCGCCACGGCGGCATTGAGGAAGTTGAGGTCGAAGTGGGCGTTGTGGCCCACCAGGATCGCGCGCTGGCAGCCATGCTTGCGGACCGCGGCACGGACCGCGGCGAAAACGTGATCCAGCGCTTCCTTTTCGGGCTTGGCGAGGCGGAACGGATGGTCGAGGCGGATGCCGGTGACTTCCAGCGATTTCGGATCGATCTCGGTCCCGGGGGCCGGCACGAGGTGGGCGCCGGCGGTTTCCCCCAGCACCAGCCGGCCGTCGGCATCCATGTCCAGCGGTACCGCGGCGATTTCAAGCAGTGCGTGCCGGTTCCAGTCGAAGCCGCCGGTTTCGACATCCACCACCACGGGCAGGAAGCCGCGGAAGCGGCTGGCCATCGAGCGGGGCGGGGCGGCGGGGGAAGCGATCGCGTCGGGCATCCGGGGATTCTAGCCCGAGCACCCGGCCCCGCTCAGGGCCGGACCTCGTCGAAACGCTCCGCGCGGAGGTGGCCGCCGGTGGCATCGCCTTCGCGCGGTTCCGGGTAATCCTCGCGGCGATCGAGCAGCACGGTGCGCATGCCGGCCTCGCGTGCGGCATCCAGTTCCTCCACCACGTCGGAGAGGAACAGGATGTCGCCGGGCGCGCGATTGAGCTGCTGGGCGATGCGCCGGTAGCTGTCGGACTCGCGCTTGTGCCCGACTTCGGTATCGAAGAAGGCATCGAACAGCGGCAGCAAGTCGCCGGCGACGGAATGGCCGAAGAACAGCTTCTGCGCCGGCACCGAGCCGGAGGAATACACCGCGAGCGGGTGGCCGGCGGCATGCCACTCGCGCAGCTTCGGTTCGACGTCGGGGTGCAGGTGGGCGCTGAAATCGCCGTCGCGGTAGCCGGCTTCCCAGATCATGCCCTGCAGCGCCTTGAGCGCGGTGTGCTTGCGGTCCTCGTCGATCCAGCCCTGCAGCATCTCCGCGATCATCTCGTCGTCGCACATCGCGCCGTGCTCGGAGGCGACCGCATCCAGCCATTGGCGGACTTCCGAACGATCGCCGTTGGCGCGCACGAAGCCCGGCAAGGCGCGGCGTGCGTAGGGGAACAGCACATCCTTGACGAAGGAGATCGAGGACGTGGTGCCCTCGATGTCGGTCAATATGGTGGTCTTCATGCGTCGGCCTCGTGGCGGGGGAAACGCCCGGCAATGTCGCTGCCGGTGAAATCGCCGACCCAGCCATCGGGATTGGTGAAGAAACGGATGGCGACGAACGAGGGCTTCGGTCCCATGTCGAACCAGTGCGTGGTCTTGTCCGGCACCGAGATCAGATCGCCTTTCTCGCACAGGACTTCGTACACCTTGTCGCCGACGTGCAGCGAAAACAGGCCGCTGCCATCGACGAAGAAGCGCACCTCGCCTTCCTTGTGGGTATGTTCCTCGAGGAACTTGGCGCGCATTTCCTCGCGCTGCGGATGGTCCGGCGCGATGCTCACCACGTCCACCGAGTTGAAGCCGTTCTCGGCCACCAGTCGGTCGATGTCGGCGCGGTAGGCG
>JAEXAG010000082.1 GCA_023394655.1 Pseudomonadota bacterium | reverse complement strand
TCGGTTTCCGCGAAGGTGCCGGCCCAGCTGAACACGGGCTCCATCGGCAGGTCGGGAAACATGCCGCGGACGCGCTCCGCGAGCTGGCGGGCGCGCGCGAGGACGCGGGCATCGCGGCGCGCCGGGATGTCGATTGCATCATCCGCGCCGCCGACCAGCAGGCGATCATCGTCCGTGGTGCGCATGTAGAGGTAGGGCCGCGCGGTTTCCCACAAGAGCGTCCGGCGCAGGGGGCCGAGCAGGGCGGGATCGACCGGATCGGTGACGAAGGCGTAGCTGCTGCGGTTGCGCGCCACCCGGCGATCGAGGAATTGCTGCGATTCGTAGCCCGCGGCGATGACCAGATGCCCGGCGCGGATCCGGTGGCCGTCGAGGGTTTCCAGCTCCACCCCGCGCGGCCGAGTGCGGATGTGCGCGAGCCGGGTGCGGTCATGGATGGCCGCGCCTCGCGCCTGCAGGCGCTTCAGCACGCGTAGCGCCATGCGATAGGGATCGACACGCGCGGCGCGCGTGGAGAGGATCGCGCCGGGGGCATCGAAGCCGAATCGTTCCCGCACGGCCTCTTTTTCCAGCCATTCGACCGGGAAGCCGTGGCGCCGGCGTGCCTCGAACTCCTCATTCAGGGGTTTCAGATCGCGGCGACGGCTGGCCCAGTACAGGCTCCCGGCATCCCGGAAGCCGACCGAACCGATGTCCCGGGCTTTCCCGGCCAGGGTGTCGATCGCCTCCAGGCAGGCGCGGTAGGCCAGCAGCGCGGCTTCTTCGCCATGCATGCGCGCCAGATCGACCAGATGGGTGTCGATCTCGTACTGCAGCAGCGCGGTACTGGCGGCGGTGCTGCCCCAGCCGGCATCCCGGCGATCCACCACCGCGACCGAATGCCCGTGCGCGGCCAACTCGTCGGCGATGAGCGCGCCGGTGATGCCGGCACCGATGATGGCGACATCCACGCGGATGTCGGCCGCCAGTGGCGGAAAGGCGTGGAGGAGGCCGTTCCGGATCGGCCAGAAGGGGTAACCGCTCTTCAGGTCCAAGTTGCGGGGCTCGAGGTGTGATGGGTCCCGCATGCTTCGCATGTGCCTGCGAGCGGGACGTGAAAGACCCGGGCTTCACGCGCGAGGGTGCCCACTATGGGGCGACTCCCCCGAACGAAGGACACCCATGACCGAGACCATCTACGATGCCCTGCGCGAAAGCCACGAACGCCAGCGCGCGCTGTGCCGGCAGCTGCTGGAAAGCGCCCCCGAAGGCGACGGCCGCCAGGAAATCTTCCGCAGCCTGCGTCGCGAGGAATCGGCGCATGCGGCCGCCGAGGAGCGCTTCCTGTATGCACCGATCCTGATGCACGACAACGGGCTGAGCCCGTCCCGGCACGCGCTTTCGGAACACCATCGCATCGAGGAGCTGTTCGAGGAGCTGGCGAAGGATCCGCCTTCCTCGCGCGGCTGGATGCAACGGGCGCACACCCTGTGCGAGAAGATCGAGCACCATCTGGAGGAAGAGGAAACGCGATTCTTCCAGCAATCCGGCAAGCTGCTGGACGATGCGGCCAAGATCGCGCTCGCGAAATCGTACCGCGAGGATTACGAGCGGATGCTGGAATCGCCCGTGTTCTGATCGGCGGCATCCCATGTGCCGGATGCAAGGGCCGGGCGGTCCACACGGCTCACCAAAAAGAAAACCCGCCACTGGGGCGGGTTTTCCTTGCGACCTGTCGGGGATATCAGGCCAGGCCGGCCTGCTTCATCACTTCGGCCGCGTAGTCTTCCTTCACCTTCTCGATGCCTTCGCCGACGGCCATGCGCTCGAAACGGACCACTTCGGCGCCGGCGGCCTTGAGGGCGGCTTCGACGGTCTGGTCGGTGTTCAGCACGTAGGGCTGGCCGGTCAGGGTGACTTCGTTGACGATCTTGGCGATCTTGCCGCCGATCATCTTTTCCAGGATCTCGGCCGGCTTGCCGGAATCCTTGACCTGCTCCAGGGCGATCGCCTTTTCGCGCTCGACGAACTCGGCCGGCACGTGGGCAGGCGAGATGTAGGGCGGGTTCATCGCGGCGATGTGCATGGCGATGCCGCGGGCCAGCTCGGCGTCGCCGCCCTTGAGCTCGACCAGCACGCCGATGCGGCCACCGTGGACGTAGGCGCCGACGGTGCCTTCGCTGTCCACGCGCGCCATGCGGCGCAGCTGCACGTTCTCGCCGACCTTGGCGACGACGGCGGCGCGGGTTTCCTCGACGGTGGCATCGCCGATCTTGGTGGCCTTCAGGGCCTCGAGATCGGCGGCTTCCAGGGCGGCCTGGGCCACGGAATCCACGAAGCCGGTGAAGTTGGCATCCTTGGCGACGAAGTCGGTTTCAGAGTTCACTTCGACCAGCACGGCCTTGCCGGCGGCCTGGGCCATGCCGATGCGGCCTTCGGCGGCCACGCGGTCGGCCTTCTTGTCGGCCTTGGCCAGGCCGGTCTTGCGCAGCCAGTCGGCAGCGGCTTCGATGTCGCCGTTGTTTTCGGTGAGGGCCTTCTTGCACTCCATCATGCCGGCGCCGGTGCGCTCGCGGAGTTCCTTGACCATGGAGGCGGTGATGTCAGCCATTGTTCGTTTCCTTGTGGTGGGCGCGCCCGCCGAAAGGCCGGCGCGTGTGTGGGGGGCCGCCGTGCAGCATGCACGGGCGGCGTGGCACCGCGATGACGCTTATTCCTCGACGCCGTCGTTGTCGTCGTAGGCGGCCTCGCGCTGAAGCTGCTCGTTTTCCGCGACCTGCGCCTCGGCGCGCGCCGCGACCTCGGGGTCGAGCTCGGCGTTGGGGTCTTCGCCCGGCAGGACCGGCGCCGTCATCAGCGCTTCGTCCTTCGGGTTCTTGCCGGAAGTGTTCGACATGGTACGGGCTCCGTCAGCGGGCCGGCCAGCCGTGGGGCATGGCCGGCGGGTGGACTCATTCGGCGGCGGCTTCGCCTTCGGCGGCCGGGGCGGAGGCGGCTTCCTCGGCCTTGGCGTCCGGCTTCCTGGCGGCGGCCTTGCGGACCGGCTTGGCCTCGCCTTCGGCGGCGAATTCTTCCTCGCTCACCACGGCGGCGTTCGGCGCGGCGGCCTTGCCTTCCAGCACGGCGTCGGCGGCGGCACGGGCGTACAGCTGCACGGCGCGGATGGCGTCGTCGTTGCCGGGGATGGCGTAGTCGACCAGGGCCGGGTCGTAGTTGGTGTCGACCACCGCGATCACCGGGATGCCGAGGGTCTTGGCTTCCTTGATGGCGATGTCTTCATGGCCGATGTCGATCACGAACAGCGCGTCCGGCAGGTGGTTCATGTCCTTGATGCCGCCCAGCGAGGCTTCCAGCTTGTCGCGCTCGCGGCGCAGGCC
>JAEXAG010000051.1 GCA_023394655.1 Pseudomonadota bacterium | reverse complement strand
CCGATCCCATCCCGAACTCGGAAGTGAAACGCAGCCGCGCCGATGGTAGTGTGCATCCAGCATGCGAGAGTAGGTCATCGCCAGTTTTTATCCCGAACGCCCCGC
The DNA here is from genome assembly GCA_023394655.1 of Pseudomonadota bacterium. GTDB lineage: Bacteria > Pseudomonadota > Gammaproteobacteria > Xanthomonadales > Xanthomonadaceae > Solilutibacter. The sequence goes on along the minus strand of JAEXAG010000051.1, from coordinate 33,720 downwards.
ATCCAATGCGGGGCGTTCTCTTTTCTGGCGACAAGGCGGAGGTTCTCCTCCAGCCAGTGCCTGCGGGCTTCAGCGCGGAAGCGCGATTGCACGGCGAGTGGTGGCGCGGGTGGATCGAGGACAGCGCTGGACAAGGGAGCCTCCGAGGGATGTCCCACGCCAGGCGAACAATGTGTCAGCTACATGCAGGTGATGCGTCAAGTGGCGCGGCCGCCACTTCGCCGGGCTCAGAGCACGCGTGGCGGCTGCCCGCCGACGATGACGACATCCGCCGGTCGCCTTGCGAACAGGCCGACGCTGACCACGCCCGGGATCTGGTTGATGGCCTGCTCCAGCGCCACCGGATCGGTGATGCGCAAGTTGTGGATGTCGAGGATCACGTTGCCATTGTCGGTGACCACGGCCTTTTCGTCGGCGCCCATGCGGAATACCGGCTGGCCGCCGGTCATCGCCGCCAGCTCCCGCGCGACGAGGCTGCGCGCCATCGGGATGACTTCCACCGGCAGCGGAAAGCGGCCGAGCACATCGACCTCCTTGGAAGGATCGATGATGCAGACGAAGCGTTCGCTGGCCTCGGCGATGATCTTTTCGCGCGTCAACGCGGCACCACCGCCCTTGATCAGGCATTTGCGCGGGTCGCATTCGTCGGCGCCGTCCACGTAGAGAGAGAGCGGGCCGGTGTGATTGAGGTCCAGCACTTCGATGCCGTGGCCGCGCAGTCGTTCCGTGCTCTGTTCGGAGCTGGAGACCGCACCCTTGATCCGGCCGGGATCGCGGCCCAGCGCATCGATGAACCAGGCGACGGTCGAGCCGGTGCCGACGCCGACGATCATCCCGTCTTCGACGTATTCATGGGCTTTTTCGGCGGCCAGGCGCTTGGCTTCGGACATCTCAGGTTCCTTTGGGGTCATTCGAGGGCGAGGAGCAGTTTCCACTGCGAGGCGGTCACCGGCATCACGGAAAGCCGTGAACCCTTGCGGATCAGGGCGAACTCCTCGCCGAGGTCGTCGGCGTGTTCGCGGATCTCGGCGAGCGGGATCGGGCGATCGAGCGTGCGGACATGCGAGACATCCACCAGCTCCCAGCGCGGCAGTTCCCGGGTCGCTTTTTCATCGAAGTATTTGGACTTGCGATCGAACTGGGTCGGATCCGGGTAGGGCAGGCTCGCGACTTCCGCGATGCCGTAGATCCCCGGTACCTCGCAGTTGGAGTGGTAGAACAGGACGCCATCGCCGGGCTTCATCTGGCGCATGAAGTTGCGCGCCTGATAGTTGCGCACCCCGGTCCAGGGCTCGCTGGCGATGCGGGAGAGATCGTCGATGGAGAACTCGCCAGGCTCGGACTTCATCAACCAATGCTTCTTGCGGGTGCTCATGGCGGATCTCGGAACAGTGTGCGGGATTCGGTGACGATGGCATCGCAGGCCACGTCCCACGGCTGGGGTTGGAACGGCGGCATTTCCTGCACGTCGAAACCGATGCCGACGCAGAACGGCGGCGCCGGACGTTCGTTGCGGAATGCCAGGGTGCGGTCGTACCAGCCGCCGCCCATGCCCATGCGATGGCCATGGCGATCGAAGCCGGTCAACGGCATGGCGATGAAAGCCATGTCGGCGGCGTCGAGCAGCGAGGCGGGGGAAAGAGCCGGCTCGGGAATGCCGTAGCGATTGGTCACCAGGGCGTCGCCCGGGCGCCAGGGCGCGAAGCGCAGGCAGCGGGCCGCCGGGTCGAGCACCGGCAGGCAGTACACCAGCTTGGCAGGGAGGCGGATCTGCCAGACATGCAGTGGCAGCTCGCCATCCATTGCCCAGTAGCCGGCCACGTAGCCGCTGCGAGGGAAGCCCGGCAACCCGAGCAGGTGCGTCGCCACCGCTTCCGCGGCTCGCATGCGGGCGTCGGGGGCGATGGCGCGGCGGCGTTCCCGCAACTGCGCACGGCTGGGAGCAGCGCTTGGCATGCCGACATTGTATCGCCGGCAAAAAGAAACCCGCGCCGGAGCGCGGGTTTCGGTTTTTGGCATCCTCCGCCGTGGCGATGCGGCGAAACGACCTTGAACCCGGGGTTCAAGTGGGAAGGCTCCGGAACCTTCGGGCTTTCCGCAACGGGGCGGACATGCACGCCGGGTTCCTTTGCAGACCCGATGTCGTTCTTAAGGGACAAGGCAAATGTTTTGCACGCTGTCGCTCAAGGCAGAGGACACGCTTGCAGTATAGCGTTGCCGGCGCGGATTGCATGAATGCAGGCGATCCGCCCGCAGCGGGCGGCAGCGGGTCATTCGAGCGGCTCGATCCGCTGCAGGCGTTGTTCCAGCCCGCTCAGTGCGGCATCGATGCGACGGTCGCGCTCGGCGTTCTGTTCGCGCAACATCTGCAGCTCGTGGGCCAGGTTGAGCGCCGCCAGCACCGCGACGCGTTCGATCGCTGCCACGCGGTTGCCTCCACGCAGTTCGCGCATCCGCTCGTCGAGCAGGCGGGCGGCGGCGACCAGGCTCTCGCGTTCTGCCGGCGCCACGCCGACGGTGTAATCGCGGTCGAGGATGCGGACGTTGACCGGCTCCGCGGCCGGCGTCCCGCTCACGTGTGCTGCTCCAGCGATTTCAGCCGCGCGATCATCGCTTCCACCCGGCTGCGGGCCTGTTCGTTGCGGTTGACCAGAAGCGCGCGGTCCTGGATCAGCTGTTCCTGCTGCTGCCGCAGGCTGCGGTTCTCGTCGGTCAGCCGCTTGTGCTGCTCGGCCATGGTTTCCAGCCGTGAAACCAGCGCTTCCAGCCGGGCGAGGGGATCGAGGGTATCCATTGCGCCAAGATGTCAGTCGGCCCGCGCAGGGTCAAGCGCGGCACCACGGCGAAGCAGGGCTTCGCAAGCATCCGCGGGCATCGGGCGGGCCAGGTGGAAGCCCTGCACCTCGTCGCAGCCTTGCTCGGCCAGCATGCGCAACTGTTCGGCGTTCTCCACGCCCTCGACCACCACATCCATGCGCAGGGAATGGGCCATGGTGATGATCGCCACGACGATGGCCGCATCGCGCGGGCTGGTGGCGAGATCGGCGACGAAGGCCCGATCGATCTTGAGACGGTTGATCGGCAGATCGCGCAGGTAGGCCAGCGAAGAGTAGCCGGTGCCGAAATCGTCGATGGCGAGCCTGACCCCGATGGCGGTGAGCTCGTGCAGGCGGGCGCTGGCCAGGTCCGGGTTGTCCAGCAGCACCGATTCCGTGATTTCCAGCTCGAGCTGCCCGGCGTCGATGCCGGATTCCGCGATGCAGGCCGCGACGGAATCGGGGAAGCCATCGCGCAAGAGTTGCACCGAGGACACGTTCACCGCCATCCGCAGTCCGCCGAGGCCGGCGGCCTCCCAGGCGGCCAGTGTCCGGCAGGCCTCGCGCGCGACCCAGTGCCCCAGCTCGTGGATGAGACCGCTTTCCTCGGCCAGCGGGATGAACTCGGCCGGCGGTACCAGCCCAAGCTCCGGATGGCGCCAGCGCAGCAGGGCTTCGACGCCGGTATGGCGCTTCTCGCGCAGCGACCAGCGCGGCTGGAAATGCAGCAGCATCTCGCCGCGCTCGATCGCACCGCGCAGCAGCATGCTGTGCTGCAGCCGGTGGCGCGACTGGGCGTCCATCTCCGGCTGGTAGCGGGCAAAAGTCTGCCGCCCGGCGGCCTTGGCCCGGTACATCGCGGTATCCGCCTTGCGTACCAGCGCGTGGGCGTCGATGCCATCTTCCGGGAACAGGCTGATGCCGATCGACGGGGTGATGGCGAATTCCAGCCCGTCGCGCAGCACCAGCGGCTCGGAGAATCCGTCCAGAACGCGGCGTGCGTGATCGACGGCATCGTCGGGGTGATCGAGCTGGCGCAGGATCACCGTGAACTCGTCGCCGCCGAGCCGTGCGACGATGTGGCGCGAGGGCACCAGTGCGCGCAGACGATCGGCCGCCGCGCACAGCACCTGGTCGCCGATCAGGTGGCCGAGCGAATCATTGATGTCCTTGAAGCGGTCGAGATCCAGGAACAGCAACGCGAAATACTTGTCCTCGCTGTGGCTGGCGATGGTCTCCGCCAGCTTGCGGGCGAACAGCGAGCGGTTGGGGAGCCGCGTCAGGGGGTCGTAATTGGCCAGCTGCCGCAGCTCCTGCTCGGTGCGGCGCTGCTCGGTGATGTCGGCAAGGACCAGCACGTAGTGGATGTTTTCCTCGGCATCGCGCTTGTCGGAGACGGTTGCCGCACGCACGTGGCAGAGCAGGTCGCTGCCGTTGCGGTGTCGTTGCCAGAGCTCGCCGTCCCAGCGTCCGCGCACCAGCAGGGTTTCGCGCAGGCCGCGCCCGGCGCGCTGGTCGTGGCGGGTGTCGAACAGGCGGTCGAGTGTCATGCCCTGCATCGACTCGGCATCGAAGCCGGTCATCGCCGTGAACGATTCATTGGTGGAGACCACGCGGAACCCGGCATCAAGCACGATCACGGCTTCCAGCATGTTGTGCACGATTTCGCCGGCGATGCGCTGGGCGCGTTCGGACTCGAGGTGTTCGGTGACGTCGCGGGCCGTCCCGGCGATGTGTGCGACCCGGCCCTCGGCGTTGCGCTTGACCGTGCGGCCGCGTGCGCTGACCCAGCGCCAGTCGCCGCCGCGGGTACGGATGCGCTGGCGCGAAAACAGCATCCCGTTGCCGGGATCGGAAAGGTGCTGGCGCAGGCGCGCATGGGCGATCGGCAGATCGTCCGGATGGACTTCCACGGGCAGCACCTGCTTGTCCGAGATGTCGTCCGCGGGCCAGAAGGTGACGGTCAGCGAATCGGTTTCCAGATCGTAATCCCAGAAGGATTCGCGGGCGCCCCAGAGCGCGAGGTGCAGGTCGCGCTCGCGTTCCTCGATCCGTCGGGCCAGTGCCTCCATCTCGCGGTTGCGCCGACGCAGGAGCACGAAGGCGGCAATGCCGGGGAGCAGGACCAGCAGCAATGCCCCCGCGATGATCGCCAGCGGCCATGCCGGTCCCGGCAGCGGGCCGGCGAGGGCCGGCAGCGGAAAGCCGAGCGCGGCGAGCGGGAGCAGCCGGAATCTGGCGTGCCTGCGATGGGGGAGGGAGGACATGCTGTCGTCGGGGTTTGCGGAAGCAGATGGTACCAATCCGTGACGGACTTCACAGGGATCGGCATCGGGCCTGCCACGTTACACTGTCCGATGTTGCCCAAAACAATCGCCCCCATGCCCCTGCCCGACTGGAACCACGTCGAAACCGCCCTCGAACCCCTCAGGCTCGCCGTGAGCCCCGCCGAGTTGCATGGTGCGCTGGTCGGCTGGCTGGCGGGTGGCGGCGAAGTGCAGGGTGCGTGGCTGGGCCGGATTCTTGCGGATCCCGACCTGCCGCAGCCCGAGGACGAGCGACTCGATGCGCTCCGTGATGCCACGGTGGCCTCGCTGGAGGATCGGGAAATGGCTTTCCAGCTGTTGTTGCCCGGTGACGATGCCCCGCTCGAACAGCGCGGCAACGCCCTGTTCGACTGGTGCCGGGCATTCCTCGGCGGTTTCGGCTTGGCGGCGGGCGCGACGCCCGGCCTGTCCGAGGAGGGCGGCGAAGCGCTGGAGGACCTGGCCCGGCTGGCGATGGCCGAAACCGACAGCGAAGGCGGCGAAGAGGACGAAGCCGCGTTCGCGGAGATCGAGGAGTTCGTCCGCGTGGTCGCGCTGCTCCTGCATGGCGATTGCGCGCTGGCCGCCCGCCATCGCAAGACGTTGCACTGATGGCCCGCCTCGACAAGGCGCTCTCGCCGCAGGCCTGCGCCAAGCGCCGCAAGCAGTTGATGCGGCTGGCCGGCGAGGACGCGATCCTGATCCTGCCGGCGGCACCGGAGCGTACCCGCAGCCGTGACACCCACTATCCCTATCGCCAGGATTCCGATTTCCGCTATCTGACCGGCTTCGACGAGCCACAGGCGGTGCTGGTGCTGGCGCCGGGCCGCAAGCACGGCGAATCGCTGCTGTTCTGCCGCGAACGCGATCCCGAGCGCGAAGGCTGGGACGGCCCGCGGCTGGGCCCGGAAGGTGCCGTGGATGCGCTGGCCATGGACGACGCCTGGGCGATCGACGACATCGACGACATCCTGCCGGGGCTGATCGAAGGCCGGGCACGGGTCTATTACCACTTCGGCCGCGATACCGATTTCGACCTGAAGCTCATCGGCTGGCTCAATCGGGTACGAGCACAGGTGCGGATGGGCGCCCAGCCGCCGCATGAGTTCCTCGAACTCGGGCATTTGCTCGACGAAATGCGTCTGTTCAAATCCGCCGACGAACTGGCGCTGATGCAGCGCGCCGCCGACATCTCGGTGGCCGCGCACGAAGCCGCCATGCGCGCCGCGCGCCCCGGCATCCACGAGTACGAACTGCAGGCGGAACTTGAACGGGTGTTCCGGATGCAGGATGCGGTACCGGCCTACAACTCGATCGTCGGTGCCGGCCGGAACGCCTGCGTACTGCATTACCAGGCCAACAACGCGCGTTCGCGCGCGGGCGATCTGGTGTTGATCGATGCGGGCGCCGAGTATCGCGGTTATGCCGCGGACATCACCCGCACCTTCCCGGTCGGCGGCCGTTTCGAGGCCCCGCAGCGGGCGCTGCACGATCTGGTCGGCCGCGCGCAGGCCGCGGCCTTGGCCGAGGCGCTGCCCGGGCGGCCGTGGTCGGCCATCCACGATGCCGCGGTGGCAACCCTGACCGACGGCCTGCTCTCGCTCGGCCTGCTCAAGGGCAAGCTGGAGAAGCGCATCGCCGACGGCAGCTACCAGCGTTTCTATCGCCACAAGACCGGCCACTGGCTCGGGCTGGACGTGCACGACACCGGCGATTACCGCATCGATGACCAGCCGCGCCTGCTCGAGCCGGGCATGGTCTTCACCATCGAGCCGGGCCTCTACATATCGGCGGACGATGCCGGCGTGGCCGAGAAGAGGCGCGGCATCGGCATCCGCACCGAGGACGACGTGGTCATCACCCGCGACGGCCATCGCGTGCTGACCGATCGGCTGGCTCGCAGCGCGGACGAGATCGAGGCCTTCATGGCGGGCTGAGCCCGTCGTCGGCCGGACATCGGGAAAGCAAGAAGCCGCAGGCAGGCCGCCCGCGGCTTCGTCGCATCTTGCCGGCGCTTACGGCTGGCGCTTGAGCTGGTCGCGGATCTCGCGCAGCAGCAGTACTTCCTCGGCCGGTGCTTCCGGCGCGGCTTCCGGTGCCTTGTGCATGCGGTTGATCGCCTTCACCACCAGGAAGATGGCGAAGGCCACGATGATGAACTGGATGACGGCGTTGATGAACTCGCCATAGGCGATCTGCACCGCCGGCACGGCTTCGCCCGCCGCATCCACCGTGGCCTCCCGGAGGGTGATGGCGAGATCGCCGAAATCCACGCCGCCGATGAGCAGGCCGAGCGGGGGCATGATCACCTTGTCCACCAGTGCGGTGACGATTTTTCCGAACGCCGCGCCGATCACCACGCCGACCGCGAGGTCGATCACGTTGCCGCGCATCGCGAATTCCTTGAACTCGCTGATCATGCCCATGCTGCATCTCCATTGCGGTGCCGATTTCCGGCGGATGGGCGAAGCTTAGCCGCTCGTCGGGATCCGGTCACGCCTGTGGCACGGGCGAGCTCACCCGGCCTTCGGCTTCCAGCCAGCAACGGCCTTCGGCGTCTTCCAGTCGCGCCTGCCAAGCATCGCCGGGGACGAGCGGCGCGACGCCGGCGGGCGTGCCCATGAACACCATATCGCCGGCTTTCAGCGCATACAGCCCGGAAAGTTCGCCGAGGATGTCGGGGATGTCCCAGATCCAGTCGGCGAGCGCGCCGCGTTGGCGCAGCCGGCCGTTGACTTCCAGCACCAGTGTCAGTTGCCCGAGGGGCGGCAGCTCGCCGATGCGCCGCAGCGCGCCGACCGGGGCGGAATGATCGAAGGCCTTGCCGGTATCCCAAGGCAGGCCCTTGGCCTTGGCGGCAGCCTGCAGGTCGCGCCGGGTCAGGTCCAGGCCCACAGCCAGCCCGTACACCAGCGCGGCCGCGCCGGTGCGATCGAGCCGTCCGGCCGGGGCATCGCGGCCGAGGCCGACCACCACTTCCACTTCATGGTGGAGATCGGCGGTGCCGGGCGGATAGGGCACCTGGCCGCGGGTGTCGATGGCGTCGGCGGGCTTCATGAAGAACACCGGCCGGCCGCGATCGGCCTTGGATGGCGGGACGTCGGCCCCCATTTCGCGCGCGTGCTCAGCGAAGTTGCGGCCGACGCAATACACGCGCCGAACCGGAAAGGTGGTGCCGTCGGCACCGCGCACCGGGATGCGAACCGGCGGTGGCGGCGCGAACGCGTCGGTCATCGCGGCTGGGGCAGGCTGCCGTGGCTGCCGTGACGGAACTCGCCTTCGATGATGCGCCCGCGCGCCTGCGGCCGACCGCTGCGGCGCAATACGCGCCAGACCGCCGCGCCCAGCAGCATGGCGATGCCGATGAACACGCCGGCCACCAGCAGCACCAGCAGCAAGGCCACCCCGGTCAGGGCAAGCAATGCGCGCGCCAGCGGATGGCGCGGCCGGCGGGCGGCGAAGCGCGCGCGCAGGCGGGTGACGTGCGGGTGATGCGACCACTGTGCGAACATCGGGTTCTCCATGCGGCCCCCAACGGGCCGGACGCCAAGTATCCGGCCCCGCTGCCACCAAGATGTAATGAGAGCGTTAAGCGATGTCGAAGATCCGTTGGGATGAAATCGAGGATGGCGGTTTCGCCGAGGCCGAGATGGAGGTCGAGGGCGCGCCTGAATCGGTCATCCTCCACCGTGCCGGGGATGCCATCCACGGCTGGCTCAACGTCTGTCCCCACGCCGGTCGGCGGCTGGATTACGCGCCCGGCAAGTTCATCCGCAGCCGCGACGGCCTGCTGGTGTGCGCGGTCCATGGCGCCAGCTTCGAGCCCGGTTCCGGCGAGTGCGTGGCCGGGCCCTGCCGCGGCCAGTTCCTCGGCAGGGTGGAGGTCGAGGTGGTGGATGGCGAGGTGGTGCCGCGTACCTGAGCGAGCCGTCAAGCGAGCCGCCCGCGCGTGCTCACCAGATCAGGTTCACCATCAGCACGATGACCCCGGTGTAGGCCAGCGACAGCGGCAGGCCGGTCCGCCAGAGCGTGCGCGCGCTGTAGCCGCCGGGGCCGACCACCATCGAGATGATCGGGTTGGTGGCGGTCATGAAGTTGTTGCTGGCCGAGAGCGCGACGATCAGCGCGAACACCATCGGGTTGCCGTTGGCCGCCAGCGCCAGGTTGATCGCCAGCGGCACCATCATGATCGTGGCGCCGACATGGCTCACCACCAGCGAGAACGCCACCGTCAGCACCGCCAGCGCGATCTCGATCAGCCACAGCGGCGTGCCTTCCGGGATCCGTTCGATGGTGTGCCCGGCCACCCACGCGGCCGCGCCCGAGGAATCCATCGCCCAGCCGAGCGGGATCAGGCAGGCCATCAGGAACACGGTTTTCCAGTTGATCGAGGCATAGGCCTCGTCCATGTTGATGACGCCGGCGACCAGCATCCCCGCCACGCCGGTCATCAGCGCGATCGGCACCGGGATGCGCGAGGACAGCGCCAGCAGCATGGTGACGGCGAAGATCGCCATCGCGATCTTGAACTTGTGCGGGCGCTGCTCGCCCTTCGGGTAGTCGGTGACGACGACGAAGTCCTTCTTCTTCGCCGCATCGGCCAGGTTGCGCCAGATGCTGTGCAGCACCAGCATGTCGCCGGCCTTGAGCGGCAGCTTGCGCAGGTCGTCGCGGATCACTTCCTTGTCGCGGTTCACCGCCAGCAGGCTGAGCCGGTATTGCTTGCGCAGTTGCAGGTCGCTGGCGCTCTTGCCGATGAAGCGCGAGTTGGGCGGGATCACCGCCTCGGCGATGCCGGCGCGGCTCGGGTTGAACAGGTCGGCGAACTGCCGCAACCGGGCGTTCATGTGCAAATGGTTGGCGGTCGAGAAATCCGCCACCTGATCGCGCGGGCCCATCGCGCCGAGCACGTCGCCGACCCAGATGCGGGCATCGGCCGGCGGTGCCAGCCGCGATTCGTCGCTGGACTTTAGCGCGAGGATGAGCGGCACGTCGGCCAGGGTTTCCGCTTCGCCCAAGGTCATGCCGACCAGCGGGCTGTCGGCGCTGACGGTGAGCTCGTAGACATCGCCTTCGATGCCGTAGGCCTGCGCGAAATAGCTCTGGGTGCGTGCCGGGGTCACCGCGCCATCGGTCTCCTCTTCCAGCCGGCGCCCGCCGACGCGATGGAAATAGAGCAGGGAGGTGGCCAGCAGGGCGAGGCCGATCGGCAGTGGCGCGAACATCTTGAGCTGCTGCAGGGTGACCGCGCCCGAGGGCAGGTTGGCATTGGCCGAGACCAGCAGGTCGTTGAGCAGGATCAGCGGCGAGTTGCCGACCATGGTCAGGCCGCCGCCCATGACGATCGCCGCGGCGATCGGCAGCAGCATCCGCGAGAGCGCCACGCCGGTGCGCGCCGAGAGGCGCGAAGCCACCGGCATGTAGAGCGCCATCACCGCCGGGTTCTGCATGATCGAGGAATTGAGCCCCGCGACCATGCTGGTCAGGAACAGCAGCCGCCGCTCGCTGCCGTCGGCGCGGCGCAGCAGCCAGCCGGCGAGGCGGTTGAGCGCGCCGGTGCGCTCCAGCCCGGCGCCGAGGATCATGGTGGCGATGATGCTCATCACCGCGTTGCCGGCGAAGCCGCCGAACAGGTCCTCGGGCGCCACCAGCCCGGTCAGGCCCAGCAGCACCAGCACCACCAGCGCGACCACGTCGGCGCGGATCCGGTCGAACAGGAAAAGCACCATCGTCATCCCCACCAGCCCGAGGACGAGCTTCATGTCGGTGGTGAGGGTGAGTGCGGGGCTCATGTCGATCCTGTCGGGGGCGGGCGGGCCTCAGCCGTTGCCGGCGGGCTTGTCGTAGATCATGTCCCAGACGCCGTGCCCGAGGCGCTGGCCGCGGGTCTCGAAGTGGGTCTGCGGCCGCCACGGCGGTCGCGGCAGCTGCCCGCGCGGACCGCTGCGGTTGGCGATGCCCGGCGTCGCATCCAGCACGTCCCACATCTGTTCGGCGTAATCCTGCCAATCGGTGGCCAGGTGCAGGCGCCCGCCGGCGGCCAGCTTGCGCACCAGGAGCGCGGCGAAGCCGGGGTTCACCAGCCGCCGCTTGTTGTGGCGCTTCTTGTGCCACGGGTCCGGGAAGTAGATGCGGATTTCGTCGAGGCTGCCGTCGGCGATCTCGTTTTCCAGCACCTCCACCGCATCGTGGTGGTACAGGCGCCCGTTGCCGATGCCCTCGGCATCCAACGCATTGAGCAGGCGACCGACGCCGGGCGCGTGGACCTCGATACCGATGTGGTCGCGGGCCGGGTCCAGCGCGCAGGAATGGCGGAACGCCTCGCCGTTGCCGAAGCCGATCTCCACGATGCGCGGTGCCTGGCGGCCGAATTCCGCATCGAAATCACGCGGCCGGCCCGCGTAGTCCAGCCCGAAGCGCGGCCACAGGGCATCGAAGGCGCGCTGCTGGGCCGGGGTGAAGCGGCCCTGCCGGAGCACGAAGCTGCGCACGCGGCGGTGGCCGTCTTCCACGGTGAAGGGCTTGGGCGGTGCCTTGGCGCCCCCGCTGGAGAACGGATCGGTCATCTCAGCCGATCAGGCCGTCGATCGGCGAGGAGGCGCTGGCGAAACGCTTGCGCGGGATGCGACCGGCGAGGAAAGCGGCACGACCGGCCTCCACCGCCAGCTTCATCGCGTGGGCCATCCGCACCGGCTCGCGCGCGCCGGCGATGGCGGTGTTCATCAGCACGCCGTCGCAGCCGAGCTCCATGGCGATGGCGGCATCAGAGGCGGTGCCGACGCCGGCATCGACGATGATCGGTACCTTGGCGTTCTCGACGATCTCGATCAGGTTGTAGCGGTTCTGCACGCCGAGGCCGGAGCCGATCGGCGCCGCCAGCGGCATCACCGCCACGCAGCCGATCTCCTCCAGGCGCTTGCACAGGATCGGATCGTCGCTGGTGTAGACCATCACCTTGAAGCCTTCGCGCACCAGCGTCTCCGCCGCCTCCAAGGTGGCCACCACGTCCGGGTAGAGGGTGCGTTGGTCGCCCAGCACCTCCAGCTTCACCAGATCGTGGCCGTCCAGCAGCTCGCGGGCGAGGCGGCAGGTGCGCACGGCCTCGTCGGCGGTGTAGCAGCCGGCGGTGTTGGGCAGCAGGGTGTAGCGATCGGGCGGCAGCACGTCGAGCAGGTTCGGCTCGCCCGGGGATTGCCCGATGTTGGTGCGGCGGATCGCCACGGTGACGATCTCGGCGCCGGCCGCCTCGGTGGCGTCGCGGGTTTCGTCGAGATCCTTGAACTTGCCGGTCCCGGTCAGCAGGCGTGAACGGTACGTCTTGCCGGCGATGACGAGCGGCTTCGGATCGATGGAATTGGGCATCCGGCGATTATGCCCCGGCACGGCGGCAGCGACGAGGGCGGATTTCGCGCCGGTTCCGCTGCCGTTGTCCTTCTGCCCGCGCAGCCGCCCGTCACGCGGGGGCTGCGCGGGTCAGCGCGGTGGTTCAGGCCACCAGCTGCTCCGCCATGTCGAGCAGTCGCTTCTTGGCGGCGAGCTTGTCGCGCTTCATCTGCGAGAGTTCCATGTCGCCGATCGGCAGCACGCCGTGTTCGGCATCGCCCACTTTCTTGTCCAGTTCCCGATGGTGGTAATAGAGCTGCCGGAACTCGGCGTTGTCCTTCATCAGGCTGTCCAGTTCTTCCTGCGAGCGGTCTTCGAACATGAAAGATCCTCCTTCTGCGGATGGGAATGGCCGGCGCAATGCGGGCCCGGTCGCAGGGAAGCGGAGGTACCGCGTGGATGCGGATACGGAAAGGCTTCCGATGCGGGCGCGGGGCTGACCGCGACCGGCAACTTCCACCTTACGCCGTTTCGCGGGGGATGCAATCGCCGGGCGTCGATAACGCGAAGTGGGCGTTAGGAAGCCGTTCGCCCGCGGCTAAACAATCGTGAAAACGGCTGTTTCCCCGCCTTTCGGGGGCTCAGCCGCCACCCAGCGCGTGCACGATTTCCACCACGTCGCCGGCGGCGAGGAGATGGACGGCATGGCGCGAGCGCGGCACGATTTCGCCGTTCACCTCCACCGCGACCCGGCGCTCGCCGAGCCCTTCGGCTTCGAGCAGTTGAAGGACGGTGGCGGGGGCATCGAGCCGGCGGGTTTCGCCGTTGAGTCGGATTTCCATGGGCCTATTCTGCGATGGCCGGGCGCCCTTTGCATCCACGCATGATGCATCGCCACTTGACGTGGGCGAATGGCATGGAAACATCCTGTCACGAAACCGCAACCTTTGGACTTCCCATGCCATCTGCCCGCTCCGTCTACCGTCCCCGCCTGGCCGGCCTTGCCGCCGCACTTCTGCTGGCCGCCACGCCGGCGATGGCCAAGGAGCCGGTGTTCAGTCGCACCGTCTTCTTCGGCGACAGCCTCACCGATGCGGGCTACTTCCGCTCGCTCCTGCCGCCGGAAGCGCAGCCGGTGATCGGCCAGTTCACCACCAATCCCGGACTGGTCTGGTCGCAGTACCTCGCCAACTACTACGGCACCGATGCCTCGGCCGCCTGGCTCGCCACCGGCGCCGCGCCGCGGCCGAACGGCGGCGACAACTACGCGGTGGGCGGCGCGCGTGTCGGTACCGACGTCACCGGCGCGCTCGGCTACACGCCGGCGCTCACTTCGCAGGTGGATGCCTATCTCGCCCGCAACGGTGGCCGTGCCGACGCGCGGGCGCTCTACACCGTCTGGGGCGGAGCCAACGATCTGTTCGCGATCACCGCCGGCGCACCGGTTCAGGCGACGCTGGCCTCGGCGGTCGGCGCGCAGATCGGCATCGTCGGCAAGCTCGATGCCGCGGGCGCGCGCTACATCCTGGTGCCGACCATCCCCGATCTCGGCGTCACCCCGGGCTTCCTCGCCCAAGGGCCCACCGCCGTGGCGCAGGGCACGGCGCTCGCCACCGCCTACAACGATGCGCTGTTCGCCGGCCTCGGTGCGCGTAACCTGCGGGTCATCCCGCTCGACACCTTCCACCTGCTGCGGGAAATCACCGCCGATGCGGCCACCTACGGCTTCCGCAACGTCACCGGCACCGCCTGCCAGCCGCAGATCACCGCGCAATCGCTCACCTGCAATCCCACCAGCATGGTCAGCCCGGACGCGGCATGGGCCTATGCCTTCGCCGATGGCGTGCATCCGTCCAGCGGCGCCCACGCGATCCTTGGCGATTACGCGGTGGCCACCATCGAGGCCCCGCGGCAGATGTCGCTGCTGCCGCACGCGGCGGCGCTGTCCGGGCGCCTGCGCGCCGGACGCGTGGCGGACCAGATCGAAGACCGCGGCGAATCCGATGGCGGGCGCCTCTGGGGCGGCATCGGCTGGACCGGCCTGCGCCACGAGCGCGACGAGGCCGGCGACGGTTTCGACGGCGGTGGCCCCTCGCTGATGCTGGGCTACGACCGCGGCGCCGGCGCTTGGGTGTTCGGTGGCTGGCTGGACATGGGACGGGAGCAGGTCGATTTCGGTGCCGATCGCGGCGAGTTCCGCCAGCGCCACGCCGAACTCGGCGGCTACCTCGGCTGGCGGACCGGCGCCCTGCGCCTGGACGCCCAGGCCAGCCATGCGCAGCTCGCGCACGATGTCCGCCGCGAAGTCCCGCTCGGTCCTGCCGTGCGCATGCACGAAGGCAGCCCGGACGGGCAGGTCACGCGCCTGGGCATCGGCGGGGGCTGGGAGTTCGGGCAGGGCGGTTTCCGCCACGGCCCGGTGCTGCGCGCGCTGGCGCAGAAAATCCGCATCGATGGCCATGTCGAGAGTGATCCGCAACTGGCGACCGCACTGGCGTTCCCGTCGCAAGACTTCGATTCCCTGTACGTCGGTGCCGGTTGGCAGGCCAATTGGCAGGCCGGCCGGTGGCAGCCGCACGCACGGGTGATGGTGGAGCGCGAAACCGGGGATCGCCCGGCCGAAGCCTTCGCGCGCATGACCTCGCTGCCGGCCAGTGGCGAGTATGCCGTCCCGGCGCCGGTGTTCGGCGATCGCCATGTGTCGCTGGGCCTCGGCGTGCGCGGCCAGTTGCGCGGTTTCGATGTGGTGGCCGGCGGCCAGGTGGACGTGGGCGACGAAGGCGGTCGCCAGGTCGGCCTGCATCTGGCACTGGGCCGTGCCTTCTGAGCGATGCGTTGCCAGCCCGGCGTGCGCGGCCTTAGACTGGCCGCCTCGCGGGTGTAGCTCAATGGCAGAGCAGAAGCTTCCCAAGCTTACGACGAGGGTTCGATTCCCTTCACCCGCTCCAGAAACGCGACGGCGACCCGATGGGTCGCCGTTTTTTCGTGGAGGCGATGTGGAAAACGCAATGCCCGTGGCACTGGGATGGCGCGAGCGGGTGGATCTGCCCGGCCTCGGCATCCATCGCCTGCGCGCGAAGATCGACACCGGCGCGCGCAGCTCCTGCCTTCATGTTGAAACCAGTTGGCGATTCCGCGAGCGAGGCGCGCCGTGGGTGGGCTTCCGCCTGTGGGGCCCGCGCATCGATGGCCCGTGCCTGGACGTAGCCGCCGAGGTGATCGACGAGCGCTTCGTCACCGACTCCGGCGGGCATCGAGGCCTGCGTCCCTTCATCCGCACTCGGCTGTTCCTGGCCGGGATCGAGCGCGAGATCGAGTTGAACCTGGTGGATCGCCACCGGATGCGCTTCCCGATGCTGCTCGGGCGCAGCGCCATGCAGGATGCCTTCACCGTCGATCCGTCACGATCATGGCTGCACAATCGTCCACGCGCTTGCCGCGCCACCGAAGCCACGCCATGAAACTCGCCATCCTGTCGCGCAACAGCAAGCTGTATTCCACCAAGCGGCTGGTGGAAGCCGCGCGCGCGCGCGGGCACAGCGTGCGCGTGCTCGATCCGCTGCGCTGCTACATGCAGATTTCCAGCGAAGGCTTCGACATGCATTACAAGGGCGCGCCGATCGCCGATTACGCGGCGGTGATCCCGCGCATCGGCACCTCGGTGACGCGCTACGGCACCGCCGTGCTGCGCCAGTTCGAGCTGATGGGTGCGGCCACGCCGAATTCGTCGGATGCCATCCTCAAGGCGCGCGACAAGTTGCGCACCCACCAGTTGCTCGCCGCGCAGGGCATCGGCTTGCCTACCACGGTCTTCGGCGACAACCCGGACGACACCGTGGACCTGTTGTCGATGCTCGGCCCGCCGCCGCACGTCATCAAGTTGAACGAAGGCACGCAGGGCGCCGGGGTGATGCTGACCGAGAAACTTTCGGCGTCGAAAGGCGTGATCGAAGCGCTGCGCGGGCTGTACGCGCAGTTCCTGGTGCAGGAATTCATCGCCGAGGCCCGTGGTGCGGACCTGCGCTGCTTCGTGGTGGGCGGGCAGGTGGTGGGCGCGATCAAGCGGCAGGCCGCCAAGGGCGATTTCCGCTCCAACCTGCACCGGGGCGGCATCGCCAAGGCGGTGCGCCCGCGCGAGGACGAAGTGGCCACGGCGGTGCGTGCCGCGCAGGTGCTCGGGCTCGGCATCGCCGGGGTGGACCTGATCCGCTCCGAGCGCGGTCCGCTGGTGCTCGAGGTCAATGCCTCGCCGGGGCTGGAGGGCATCGAAACCGCCACCGGCAAGGACATCGCCGGCATCATCATCGACCATGTCTGCGTGCGGCCGGAAAAGCCGGTGCGCCGCATCCGCCAGTTGGCGGTGCGCAAACTGCCGCCCAAGCTGCCCGGGAAATCCGCGCGGCGTCCACGGGCGGCCTGAGCCGGCATGGCAGAATCCGGAAGCGCGGCAGCGGCCGTGCCACATGACAAGGAGCACGCGATGCGCATTCTCGTGATCGAAGACAACCAGGACATCGCCGCCAACCTGGGCGATTACCTGGAGGACCGGGGCCACGCGGTCGATTTCGCGGCCGATGGCGTCACCGGCCTGCACTTGGCGGTGGTCAACGAGTTCGATGCCATCGTGCTCGATCTCAACCTGCCGGGCATGGATGGACTGGAGGTTTGCCGCAAGCTGCGCAACGATGCGCGCAAGCAGACGCCGGTGCTGATGCTGACCGCGCGCGACACGCTCGACAACAAGCTGGCCGGCTTCGATTCCGGTGCCGACGACTATCTGGTCAAGCCTTTCGCCCTGCAGGAAGTGGAAGTGCGGCTCAATGCGCTGGCGCGGCGCGGTCGCGGCGTGCAGACCCGCGAGCTGGAAGTCGGAGGGCTGGAGTACAACCTCGACACGCTCGAAGTGCGCCGCGAAGGCCGCCTGCTGCAGCTCAACCCGACTGCGCTGAAGATCCTGCAGGCGCTGATGGAAGCCAGCCCCGCGGTGGTCACGCGGCAGGAACTGGAAACCCGCGTCTGGGGCGAGGAGCTTCCGGATTCCGACAGCCTGCGCGTGCACATCCATGGCCTGCGCAGCGTGGTGGACAAGCCCTTCGGCACGCCCTTGATCCAGACCCGCCACGGCATCGGCTACCGGATCGCCGCACCGGATGACGGACAGTAATCCCGCCGCGGGGATCGCGGTGTCGGGGCGGGCGCGCCGGCGCCGGCTCCGCAGCCGCATCATCCTCTCGTTCGTCCTGCTGGGCTTCGGCCTCACCACGTTGTTCGCGTTCGCCGCGCTGTACCTGGCCGCGCGCGTGGAGGACCAGACCGTCGGCCAGGTGCTGAAGCGCAACGTCGACGATTACGCCGCGCGCTTCTACCAGGACCGCAACGTGGAATGGGTGGCGCTCAACGATTACCGGGCCATCGTCTATGGCCCCGACAAGCACCACAACGTGCCGCCGGACTGGGCGGAACTCGATACCGGCATCTACAACATCAGCGGCGAGGAGGACGGCGTGCCCTTCGTGTATCGGCTGGTGGTGCGCAAGGATGCCGAGTACTGGTTCTTCCTTGCGCAGGACCTCACCCGCACCGCCGAAACACGCAAGCGCGTGACCTGGGTCCTGCTGGCCTCGGTGGTGGGTTTCACTTTGCTGGCGCTGGTGCTGGGGCGCTGGTCGGCCTCGAAGGTGATGAGCCCGGTGACCGATCTGGCGATGCGCCTGCGTCGATCCGGCGGCAGTTCCGACCCCGAGCAGCTGGCACCGTTCTTCGCCGATGACGAAGTGGGCGAGCTGGCCAAGGCACTGGATGATTATTCGGAGCGGCTGACAGAAGTGGTGCAGCGCGACCGCGAGTTCAACGCCGACGTCAGCCACGAGTTGCGCACGCCGCTGGCGGTGATCCGCAGTGCGACGGAGTTGCTGCTTTCGCAGGACAACCTGGACGACAAGACCCGCCAGCGCCTGTTGCGCATCCAGCGCGCCCAACAGAACGGCACCGACCTCACCAACGCCCTGCTGCAGCTCTCGCGCAACGAGCGCGTGCAGGGTGCCACCGACGTGGCGCGGGTGGCGGAGCAGTTGCTGGAGGCGCATCGCCTGCAGTTGCGCGGCAAGCCGCTGGAGCTGCGGCTGGAAGGCGAATCCGGATGCGTGGTGGACGCGCCGGAGGCGGCGGTCAGCGTGGCGCTGGGCAATCTGATCGGCAACGCGGTCAAGTACACCGCCAGCGGCGAGGTGGTGGTGCGGCTGAGGCCGGGCGCAGTGGACGTGATCGATTCCGGGCCCGGACTCAGCGCCGAGGAAGCTGCGCGGCTGTTCGAGCGCGGTTATCGCGGAACCCATGCTGAACACACCCACGGCGGCGGCATCGGCTTGTCGATCGTGCGCCGGCTGTGCGCGCTCTACGGCTGGAACGTGCGCGTGGTGCCGGGCATCGAGCGCGGCGTCGTGGCGACGCTCTCTTTCGATTGATGATGCGCGCGACGTTTCAGTCGCGCGGATCCACGTACTCCAGCCAGCCGTGGTCATCCGGCGTCTCGCCGGAGAACAGCCCGAAGAACAGCGACTGCAATCGCCGGGTGAGCGGGCCGGCCACGCCATCGCCGATGACTCGCCCGTCCACGGAGCGGATCGGGGTGATCTCGGCGGCGGTGCCACACATGAAAAGCTCGTCGCAGAGATAGAGGTACTCGCGCGGCAGGTCGTGCTCGACCACGCGGATGCCGGCGGCCTGCGCGAGCTTGATGATGCTGTCGCGGGTGATGCCGTTCAGCAGCGCCGCGCTGATCGGCGTGGTGTGCAGCTCGCCGTTGAAGACCAGGAACAGGTTCTCGCCGGCACCTTCACTGAGCAGGCCGGTGGAGGCCAGCGCGATGCCTTCGCCGAAGCCGAGCCGCCGCGCCTCGCGCGCCACCAGCTGGCCCGAGAGATAGTTTCCGCCGGCCTTCGCGCCCGCCGGGATGGTGTTCGGCGCGAAGCGCTGCCAGCTGGAAACGCAGGCATCGATGCCGTCTTCCAGCACGCCCTCGCCCAGGTAGGCCCCCATCTTCCAGGCCGCCACCGACATCTCGATCGGCGTGTCGGCGGAAAGGCCGAAGCCGCCCAGGCCGCGGAAGGCGAAAGGCCGCAGGTAGGCCGCCCCGAAGCCGTTGCGCCGCAGGACCTCGCGGCAGGCGGCGTTGATGTCCTCCAGCCCCCAGGGCAAGGGGATCTCGTGGATGCGCGCGGAGGCGTACAGGCGGCGGTTGTGGTCGGTCAGGCGGAAGATCGCCGGGCCCTGCGGCGTGTCGTAGCTGCGGATTCCTTCGAACACCGATGATCCGTAGTGCAGCGCATGGGCCATGACGTGGGTGGTGGCCTCGGCCCAGGGCTTGATGTGGCCGTTGTGCCAGATCCATTCGGGGTACTGCATGGCCGGACTCCTCGCTGTGTTCCCCGCATTCTGACCGGCGCGCGGTGATCCCGGCAATGCGTCAGAGCGTGATCCAGAGGCAGCCCATGTGGCGGCGCAGTCCGAACACGGTCGCGGTGCCGGTGGTGTCGTTGCGGCCGCTGGCCTGGACGATGCGCAATCCGGTCGGAGGCTTCGGCCGCGGATAGACCGGGGTGAGCCGGCCATCGGCGTCTTCTTCCCAGGTCATTTCGGTCTGCTCGCCGCCGGCCGGGCCGATGTCCAGCAATTGCCGTCGCACGATGGTTTCCAGCCGCCCCATGATGCGGTAGGCGCTCTGGCTGTTCTGGCCGGGCCAGTGGTAGAAGCCGGCCAGGCGGTTGGCGTCCTGCAGGTCGATGGCGGCGGCGATTTCGAAGCTCAGCGATTCCAGATCGCGCGCGCAGCCGCCGCGATGCTGGCGCATGGTCGCGATCTGGCCGGCATGGCGCGGCACGCGTTCGTTCGCGCCGATCGCCGCGCAGGGCTTGTCGGTCATCACCACGCGGCCGTCCGGCCCGGTGCAGCGCCGCACCTGCTGTGCGGCGGCCGGCTCAGGCCACGCCAGGGCGAGGAGGATCGCCAGCAAGGAAACGAAAGACGGTATCGAAGCGCGCACGCCTGCAATCTAGCGTCTGGCGCCATCGCCGTGAAGTCCGGCGGCAGGGAAGGTTCAGAAGCGCGCGAGGTAACAGCCGTTCTGGCGCGTCACCTGCATCGGCACGCGGCTGCCCTGGGCGGTGGTCCACTGCAGCTGGCCGAGACCGTCATCGGCAATGGCGCTGCCGAGATCGGCCGCCCCGAAGTAGTCGCTGCCACTGACACGCTGGCGCGACATGGATTCGAGCCGATCCAGCACCGCGCGCGCCTGCTTCTGGTCAACGCCGTTCCAGTGGTAGCTTTCGGCGATGCGATTGATGTCGCGGCTGGCGAACGCGAAGGCCAGGTCCGATTTCAGCTCCGCCACGCTGCGCGAACAGCCACCGCCACCGACCCGCGGCCCGCGCTGCGGGGTGGCCGGCTCGACGCTCGCCGGCACGCCCCAAGCCGTGGCGTCTGTCGACGATGTGAGAGCCGATGCCAGCTGCTTCGGCAGTGCCGCCGCCTGCTGGCCGCCCGCACAGGCCAGATCGGTGTAGGTGACCTGCCCCTCCGGCGAGACGCATTTCTGCACGCCGGCCTGCACGGTGCCCACGCCCGGCAGGGTGAGGTCGCCGGCCAGGCAGGCGGCGGTGGCGATGAGCGAAAGGGCAAATGTGGCGGGTTTCATGGCGGGGCTTTCCGTTTCTGGATCGCCTCCGATGCTCGCGCCGCCGGCGTCAACGGATCGTCGGAAAAATGCCGGAAATGCCTGCCCTGCGCTGAATTCCCCGTCATTCCAGTTTGCGGTTCAGTGACGATTCCCGGGCCGGAAAGCACCTGTTCCGGCTTGTGCAGGCGGTGTGAGCCCGGTGCCTGCGCTCAGCCCAGCCGCGCCAGCACCGCAGAAACGGGCTTCGCCAGGTTCAGCGTGTAGAAGTGCAGCCCCGGTGCACCGCCGTCGAGCAGGCGCCGGCACATCGACGCCACCAGGTCGGTGGCGAACTCGCGGATGGCGCCGGCATCGTCGCCGTGGGCGCGCATGCGCTGCTCCACCCAGCGCGGGATTTCCGCACCGCAGCTTTCCGAGAACCGTCGCAGCTGGCTGAAGTTGGAGATCGGCATGATGCCCGGCACTACCGGCGTGGTGACGCCCATCCGCGCCAAGTCGTCCACGAAGCGGAAGTAGGCATCGGCGTTGTAGAAATACTGGGTGATCGCGCCATCCGCCCCGGCTTCCACCTTCAGGCGGAAGTGCTCGAGATCGGCCAGCGCATCGCGCGCCTGCGGGTGGGTTTCCGGATAGGCGGCCACTTCGATCCGGAAATGATCGCCGTGCTCGGCGCGGATGAAGGCGACCAGATCGCTGGCGTAGCGCAGTTCGCCCAGGCCGAGGGTGCCGGAGGGCAGGTCGCCGCGCAGCGCCATGATCCGGCGCACGCCAAGCGCACGATAGAGCGCCAGCAGCGAGCGGATGTCGTCATGGCTGCTGCCGACGCAGGTGAGGTGCGGCAACGCGCTCAAACCGTGGTCGCTGCGCAGCGAGCGCACGGTTTCCGATGTGTGGCTCTGGGTGGAGCCGCCCGCGCCATAGGTGCAGGAAACGAAGCTCGGCTTGAAGCGCTTCAGGCGGCCCAGCGTGCGATCCAGCTGGGCACGCTGCTCGTCGGTCCGGGGCGGGTAGATCTCGAAACTGATGGCGGTCATGGCGAGGGCTGGAGCGGGAAGCCGCGAAAGTATATCTCTTCATCAAGATGAAGACATCAATGTTCGCGGATGTGCATGCAGCGGCTAAGCTCGACCGCCCCGGTCATCGCTCATGCCATGTCGATCATCCTCACCCCGTTCGCGCGCGCCCGCCTGTTCCCGCGCGAGCCACGCCCGAACACCATCCGCGATTGCAGCGCGGAAGAATTCGAGCGCCATCTCAACCAACACGCGCCGCTGGAGGTGCTCGATGGCTACGCGCCGTTCTGCAAGCTGCACGTGCATCGCAACTGGACCTCCACGCGCTGCCTCACCGCGCCGATCACCGAGGCGAATCGCCATCTGTTGCGCAGCGCGCACGAGGCGCGCAACCCGCGCGAGCTGCCGGTGCTGGTGCGCTGGTTCGAGGGCGTGGAGCCGCCGGTGGCGAACTACCTCATCGCCATCCTCTACAGCGCCGAACAGATGGCGAAGGAAGGCCAGCCCATCGATGGCGAGTGGGGCGTGGTGGGCTGCCTGTACACCGCCCGGCCTGAAGAAATCCCGATGGCGCCGATCACCATGATGCGCAACGCGCTGGGCGTGGAGGAGGGCGGCTCCGGCGTGCCGATCGATCGCGAGGCCTATGCCCGCAGCGTGGCGTTCTGGGAACACAACGCCAACTGGCGCTGAGCCTCACGCGCAGCGGGGTCGCAGGAACGGAAACGGGCGCCATGGCGCCCGTTCCCTGTTCCGACGACATGCCGCCGATCAGTAGCGGTAATGCTCCGGCTTGTACGGCCCGTCCGCCGGGATGCCGAGGTAGTCGGCCTGCTCCTGGGTGAGCCTGGTGAGCTTCACGCCGATCTTTTCCAGATGCAGGCGTGCCACTTCCTCGTCCAGCTTCTTCGGCAGGATGTACACCTTGGCCTCGTACGCGTCCTTGTTCGCCCACAGGTCGATCTGCGCGAGGGTCTGGTTGGAAAACGAGTTGGACATCACGAAGCTGGGGTGGCCGGTGGCACAGCCCAGGTTGACCAGGCGGCCTTCGGCCAGCAGGAAGATTTCGTTGCCGCCTTCGAAGGTGAACTTGTCCACCTGCGGCTTGATGTTGGTGCGTGTGGCGCCCGACTGATACAGCGCATCGACCTGGATTTCGTTGTCGAAGTGGCCGATGTTGCAGACGATGGCCTGATCCTTCATCGCCTGCATGTGGGCGAGGGTGATGATGTCCTTGTTGCCGGTGGTGGTGACATAGATGTCGGCCTCGCCGAGGGTGTCCTCGACGGTCTTGACCTCGTAGCCTTCCATCGCCGCCTGCAGGGCGCAGATCGGATCGATCTCGGTGACGATCACGCGTGCACCGTAGGCACGAAGCGAGGCGGCCGAACCCTTGCCGACGTCGCCATAGCCGCAGACCACCGCGACCTTGCCGGCCAGCATCACGTCCAGCGCGCGCTTCAGGCCGTCGGCCAGCGATTCGCGGCAGCCGTACAGGTTGTCGAACTTGCTCTTGGTGACCGAATCGTTGACGTTGATGGCCGGGATCAGCAGCTTGCCGGCTTCGGCCAACTGGTACAGGCGGTGCACGCCGGTGGTGGTTTCTTCGGACACGCCCTTCCAGTCGGCAACCACCTTGGTCCAGAAGCCCGGGCGCTCGCTGGCGACGCGCTTGAGCAGGTTCTTGATGACTTGTTCTTCGTGGCTGGAAGCGGGGCTGTTCACCCAGCTCTCGTCGCCCTGTTCCAGCTCGTAGCCCTTGTGGATCAGCAAGGTCACGTCGCCGCCGTCATCGACCACCAGCTCCGGGCCGATGAAGCCGCCCTTGCCGTCGGGGAAGGAGAGTGCGTCCAGCGTGCAGTCCCAGTATTCCTCCAGCGTCTCGCCCTTCCAGGCGAACACGGGCGTGCCGGTGGCGGCGATGGCCGCGGCGGCATGATCCTGGGTGCTGAAGATGTTGCAGGAGCACCAGCGCACGTCCGCGCCGATGTCCTTCAGCGTCTCGATCAAGACGGCGGTCTGGATGGTCATGTGCAGCGAGCCGGTCACGCGCACGCCCTTCAGCGGGGCATCGGCGGCGTGCTTGCGGCGGATCGACATCAGGCCGGGCATCTCGTGCTCGGCGATGTCGATTTCCTTGCGGCCCCAGTCGGCCAGGGAGATATCGGCGATCTTGTAGTCGCCGTCCTGCGAAAACGTCTTGACTTGCGCGTTCATTGCGCTTGCTCCGTTCGGTGCGTCGAAAGTGACGGTTGAACGGGCGCCGTTGTTGATCTTTGCCGAGCCTGGCCGGTCATCCGGTCGCAGCGCCCCTCGGCAGCCCGGCATTGTATCGCGGGACGCGGATGCACGGATGAATCGAAAAATCCAGCGCGCTCATCCCCGCATTCGATTCGCCGCACAGCTGAGGGCATCGGCCACGGGGCAGCCGCGTCCAGCAGGCCATGGATGACCTGCACCCGCGTGGAGGCAGGATGCCGCCTCGCGGGAAAAGCGGCTGCCCCGTGGCCAATGCCGGAGCGTAGCGCCTGCTTTCTGCTTTCAAGCATGCCGAGGCGGCCCGCAGATGATGCCGTGCCGCAGCCCTTGGGTTGTGCATTCCGAATGGCACGGCGGAGAGTCGCTCCTGCTGACACCACGCCATGACTTCCGACCCCCGCGCCCGCTTGCCGACCGTGGCACCCTCGGAGAGGGAATCCACGGAAATCACGCCATGCGTCTTGCCCTGCTCGCGGGCCTGCTGCTCGCTGTCGTGCCGCTCGCCGGCCACACGCAGACCCCCTATCGCACGCCCCCGCCGGCCCTCAAGGCCATCGCCGACGCCCCGCGCGAACCTTCGGCCTTCCTGAGCCCCCGCCGCGACCTGATGGCGCTGGTGGCCAACCCCGGCCTGCCCGGCATCGAGGTCGTCGCGCAGGAAGAACTGAAGCTGGGCGGCACCCGCATCCATCCCAAATCCTTCTCGTCGAGCCGGTTCGCCTTCGGCAACGATCTCAAGCTGGTCGATGTCGCCAGTGGCCGGCAGCACGCCATCGCCGGCCTGCCGCAACCCTTGTCCATCGCCAGCCTGCAATGGTCGCCCGACCAGCGCTTCATCGCCTTCAACCAGCTGGAGCCGGCGAAAGGCGTCAACAGCCTGTGGCTGGTGGACGTGGGCCAGCGCCGCGCGCGCCAGCTGACCACGCGCCAGCTCAACACCGTCACCGACAACGGCTACGCGTGGATGCCCGATGGCCGCAGCCTGCTGGTCAGCCTGCAACCCGCCAAGTCCGGCGCGCTGCCGCAGGGCGATGCCGTGCCGACCGGTCCGAACGTGCAGGAATCCACCGGTCGCGGCGAAGTCCGCAGCCTGCGAACCCATCAGGACCTCCTGACCAATCCGCTGGATGCGCGGCGCTTCGAGTATCTGGTGCGCAATCAGCCCGCGCGGGTCGGCACCGATGGCCGCGTCACCCCCATCGGTGCGCCGGACACCTTCATCCGCCTGTCGCCATCGCCGGACGGCAAGCTGCTGCTGACCGAACGCATCACCACCCCGTACTCGTATCTGGTGCCGTACCCCATGTTCCCGCGGGTGATCGAGGTGCGCGACCTGCAGGGCAAGGTGGTGCACACCGTGGCCACCTTGCCGGCGGTGGAGGGCCTGCCGACCGGCAACGATGCCGTCGCCGAAGGCGTGCGCAATGTCGCCTGGCGTGCCGATGCCCCGGCCACGCTGGCGTGGGCCGAAGCGGCCGATGGCGGCGCTCCGGCACGAAGCGCCGAGGTGCGAGACATTGTCTACATGCAGGCCGCTCCGTTCAATGCCGAGCCGACCGTGCTGGCGCGCCTCGCCAGCCGCTATCGCGGCATCCAGTGGGGCCGCGGCGATCTGGCCATCCTCAACGAGTTCTGGTGGCGCGACCGCCACCAGCGGCAGTGGCTGGTGCAGCCGGACAACCCGCAGGCCGCCGCCCGCCTCATGCACGAAGGCTCCAGCCAGGATCGTTACAACGATCCCGGCAGCCCGGTGATGATGCCCGACGGCAACGGCCGCATGCTGCTGGCCACCAGCGCGGATGGGCAGAGCATCTTCCGCATGGGGGCCGGGGCCTCACCCGAAGGCGACCGTCCGTTCCTCGATCGCCAGTCGCTCGTCGATTTCTCCACTACCCGCCTGTTCCATTCCAGTGGCGAGGTCTACGAAGTGCCGGTGGCGATGCTGGACGACAGCGGTGCACGCCTGCTTACCCGCATCGAATCGCCCACCCGCCCGCCGAACTTCCAGGTGCGGGACGAGGGCGAGCCGCGCGCGCTGACCGATTTCCCGCATCCCACGCCGCAGCTGCGCGACGTGCAGAAGGAGTTGATCCGTTACAAGCGCGCCGACGGCGTGGACCTCACCGGCACCCTCTACCTGCCGCCGGGACACGATCCCCGCCGCGACGGCCCGCTGCCGCTCCTGATGTGGGCCTACCCGCGCGAGTTCCGCTCCGCCGCCGATGCCAGCCAGGTCACCGGCTCGCCCTACCGCTTCAACGCGATCAGCTATTGGGGGCCGCTGGCGTATCTGGCCATGGGCTGGGCGGTGCTGGACAACCCGACCATGCCGATCATCGGCGAGGGCGATGCCGAGCCGAATGACACCTACGTCAAGCAACTGGCTGCCGGCGCACAGGCGGCGGTGGATGAAGTGGTGCGCCGTGGCGTGGCCGACCGCGACCGCATCGCCGTGGGCGGGCACAGCTACGGTGCGTTCATGACCGCCAACCTGCTGGCGCATACCGACCTGTTCCGCGCCGGCATCGCCCGCAGCGGTGCCTACAACCGCACCCTCACCCCGTTCGGCTTCCAGGCCGAGGAGCGCAACTTCTGGCAGGCCGCCGACACCTATGCGGCGATGTCGCCCTTCAACCACGCAGAGAAGATCAAGGCCCCGATCCTGCTGATCCACGGCGAGCAGGACAACAACTCCGGCACCTTCCCGGTGCAGTCCGAGCGCATGTACGCGGCGGTCGCAGGCCTCGGTGGCACGGTACGGCTGGTGATGCTGCCGAACGAATCGCACGGCTACCGCGCCCGCGAGTCGATCTACCACATGCTGGCCGAAACCCACGATTGGCTGCAGCGCCACGTCGGCGAAGTGCCGCCCGCCGCGCAGCCCTGAACAGGCGCGTGACCGGTCGCCGGGGCCGCGCGATGCGGCTCCGGCGGCTCAGTCGTACTGGGCCCGGGCCAGGTCGAGCAGGGTGCGTGCCTGCGAGCGCAGCGATGCCGGCTCGACGACCACCGCGTCGGCGCCGTAGTGCAGCACGTCCATCAGCAGTTCGCGACCGTTGCTGTAGGGCACCTTGAGCTCGTAGCGGCCATCGGGCAGGAAGCGGCCCTGCTGCTTCGAATGCCAGCGCTCGTCGGCCACCCAGCGCGCGGCCTTGGCGCTGAACACGATGGTGGCGACGTCCTTCGGTTCGCCGGAGAAGATCCCGTAGCTGCCGGCCAGGTGCTGGTCCAGTTGCGCGTCGGGCACGTCGATGGCGGCATCGCCCAAGAGGCGCGCGCCGTGGATGCGATCGACGGAAAAACTCCGCAGCGCTTCGCGGCCATGATCCCAGGCATCCAGGTACCAGTTGTCGCGGTAATGGGTGATGCGCTGCGGCGAGACCTGGCGCTTGGTGCGCTCGTCGGTGGAGCGCGCGCGGTATTCGAAGCTCAGCTGCCGGCGCTCCAGCACGCCCGAGGCCACCGCCCGGAACGCGGCTTCGTCCAGCCGGCGGATGCGGTGCTGGATCACCCGCACCCGTTCCACCGGCCAGCGCTTGCCGCCAGCCTGCTCCGCCAGCAGGGCCTCGACCCGCTGCTGCAGCGGCGCCATCGCCACCGAGAGCACGCCGGTGCCGGTGCGCGAAAGCAATTGCTGCGCGGCCAGCAGGGCGTGCAGTTCCTCGGAACTCAGCCACAATCCCGGCAGCTCGAAGCGCTCGGACTCGGAAGGGTCGTAGCGGAAGCCGCCCTTGCCGTCATCCATCACCGGAGCCATCAGGGCATCGCGCAGGAAGGCGATGTCGCGGTAGACGGTGGCGCGCGAGCAGCCCAGCTCGTCCTCCAGGCGCGGCACCGTCACCGGCACGCGGGCGGCCTTGAGGATGCGGTGCAGCGCGGTGATGCGTTCGTAGCGGTCCATGGGCCGATTATGCCCGGCGCCGATGGCGGCGGGCAGTCGCCCTGCACACACCCGTATCACGGCTTCGGATAGGCTGGCACGAAACGGAGTTGGGGATCGATACCGCGTGAGTGCCGATATCTGGATGACCTTTGCCGTGCTGGCCGGCGCGGTGTACCTGTTCGTCACCGAGAAACTGCCGGTGGACGTGGTGGCGATGCTGGTGCTGGGCACGGTGATCGTGCTCGGTCTGGTTTCGCCGCAGGAAGCGCTCTCCGGCTTCAGCAGCGAGGCCACGGTCACGGTGGCGGCGATGTTCGTGCTCAGCGCGGGCATCCAGCACAGCGGCATCCTCGCCTCGCTGGGCGACCTGCTTTCACGCATCCGCTGGCCGCTGCTGTTCCTGCTGGTGATGATGGCGCTGGCGGCGGCGACCTCCGCGTTCATCAACAACACCGCGATCGTCGCGGTGTTCCTGCCGCTGGTGGTGGCGGCATCGGCGGCGACGCGCCAGCCGGCCTCGAGGATGCTCATCCCGCTGTCCTATGCCGCCCAGTTCGGTGGCGTCTGCACGCTGGTCGGCACCTCCACCAACCTGCTGGTGCACTCGGTCGCGAAACAGTCCGGCTTGCCGGGTTTCACGCTGTTCGAGTTCACCCGGCTCGGGCTGTGGTTCGTGGTGGCGGGCACGATCTACATCGCCGTGACCCAGCGCTTCCTGCTGCCCGATTACGGCACGCCGGACAACGACCAGGACGAGCATCGCGGCCGTTACCTGGTGGATCTTTACGTCGGCGAGAAATCGCCGGCGATCGGCAAGCTCGGCGCCGCCGTGCTGCCGCTGGACATCGGCGATGCGTATCTGGTGGAGATCTATCGCGATGGCGCCACCATCCCGCGCCCGCGTTCGAGCGAAGTGCTGGCCGGCGATCGCCTGCTGGTGCGCGGCGCCTGGGACCAGATCGAGAAACTGCGGCGCGCGCTCAAGCTGGAGTTCGATCCGGTGGCGAAGGACCTGGTGGCCGATCCGAACGCCGAGCGCGTGCATGCCGAGGTGATGATCGGGCCGGGCTCGCCGTTGATCGGCCACACCCTGGCCGGCCTGCGTTTCGGGCACATGTACCGGATGCGCATCCACGGCCTGCAGCGGCCCGGGCCGGCCACGCGGCTGCCGCTGCACCACACTCCGTTGCAGGTCGGCGACACGCTGCTGGTGGATGCCACGCCGAATGCGCTGAAGTCCCTGCGGGCCGCGCCGGGCATGGTGCTGGTGCGCGAACACCAGCAGCCGCGCGTGGATGCCGGCCGCGCCTTCCTTTCGGTCGGGATCATGTTCGCGGTGATCGCGCTTTCGGCGCTGGAGATCATGCCGATCGTGGCCGCCGCGCTGCTCGGCTGCGTGGCGCTGGTGGTGTTGCGGTGCCTGCGGCCGGAACAGGCCTACGGCGGCATCGACTGGCGCGTCATCATGCTGCTGGCAGGCGTGTTGCCGCTGGGCATCGCGCTGGACAAATCCGGCGGCGCGCAGTGGATCGCGAACGGCGCCTTGTCGCTGATCGGCGAGGGCAACCCGATGATGACGCTGGCGGTGATCTACCTGCTGACCTCGGTGATGACCGAGGTGATGAGCAACAACGCCTCGGCGGTGCTGATCGCGCCGATCGCCATCGCCACCGCCACCGCGATGGGCGTGGACCCGAAGCCCTTCCTGGTCGCGGTGGCGTTCGCCGCCTCCACCAGCTTCGCCACCCCGGTCGGCTACCAGACCAACACCATGGTCTATGCCGCCGGCGGCTATCGATTCGCGGATTTCCTCAAGATCGGCATTCCGCTCAACGTGCTGTTCTTCCTGATGGCGGTGGTGCTGATCCCGCGCTACTTCCCGTTCTGAGCCGCGGCTCAGGCCATCAGCGCCCGCGCGCCGTGGGCCAGCAGGGCCTCGGCCACTTGGCGGCCCAGCGCCTCGCCATCCTGCCGCGGGCCTTCGGCTTCGGCACGCAGGCATTCGCCGTCGCGGGCCGAACCGACCAGCCCGTGCAGGTGCAGGCGATCGCCATCGAGCGTGGCGAAGGCGGCGACCGGCACGTGGCAGCTGCCGTCCAGCGCGCGGTTCATCGCCCGTTCCGCGCCCACGCGGCAGCGGGTATCGGCATCGTCCAGCCCGGCGAGCAGTGCCTGCAGCTCTGGGGCGTCATCGCGGCATTCGATGGCGATCGCGCCTTGCGCCGGTGCCGGCAGCCATTCCGGTGCGTCCAGCCGCGCGCGGATGCGTTCATCGAAGCCGAGCCGCTGCAGGCCGGCGCAGGCCAGCAGGATGGCCGCGTATTCGCCCGCATCCAGCTTGGCCAGCCGGGAATTGACGTTGCCGCGCAGGTCGTCGATGAGCAGGTCGTCGCGCAGGGCGCGCAATTGCGCCTTGCGCCGCAAGGAGGACGTGCCGACCCGCGCGCCGGCCGGCAGCGAACGGATATCCGCGTGATCGTGGCTCACGAAGGCGTCGGCGTGGTCGGCGCGCGGCAGGATCGCCGGCATCACGAAGCCCGGTTCGAGCTCCATCGGCACGTCCTTCAGCGAGTGCACCGCGCAATCGGCTTCGCCGCGCAGCATCGCCAGTTCAAGCTCCTTGAGGAACAACCCCTTGCCGCCGATCGCCGCCAGCGAGCGGTCCAGAAGTTCGTCGCCGCGGGTGGAAAGCGGGACCAGCTCGATGCGCAGCCCGGGGTGGCGGGCGCGCAGCAGGTCGGCGACGTGCTCGGTCTGCCAGAGGGCGAGCGGGCTCTTGCGGGTGGCGATGCGGAGGATGTCCATCCCGCCATTATCCCCGTTCGATGCGTGCGCGCGATCGCGCAGGGCGGCCGCCCGGCTCAGACCCAGTCGCGCATCGCCTCCTTCAGCTCCGGCAGGCTGCGCCGGCTCACGTCCAGCGGATGGTCCACGCCGTGCAGCCAGGCGCGTGCATGGCCGTCGGCATCACGGGTGACTTCACGCAGGGCGTCGCGCGCCACCAGGCAGTTGCGGTGGATGCGCAGGAAGCGGTCGCCGAACTCCTCCTCCAGCGATTTCAGCGATTCCTCGATGAGGTCGCGGCCGCCGGCGTGCTGCACCACCACGTACTTTTCCTCGGCCAGCAGGTACTGGATGCCGGCGACCGGGATCAGCCGCATCTGCCCGCCCAGCCGCGCGCACAGTTGCAGGCGCGGGGCCGGTGCGGTGGCCGTCGTCGTGGCGGCCGTGCCCAATCGCGCGCGGGCGCGACGCAGGGTTTCCGCCAGCCGTTCGCCGCGCACCGGCTTGACGAGGTAATCCAACGCCTCGTGCTCGAAGGCGGCGAGCGCGTGCTCGTCGAAGGCCGTGCAGAACACCACCAGCGGCGGCGTCGGATGCCCGGCAAGCTGGGCCGCCACCTGCATGCCGTCCATGCCGGGCATGCGGATGTCGAGCATCACCAGGTCGGGGTGGTGGCGGTCGATGGCGAGCAGCGCGGCATGGCCGTCGCCGGCTTCGGCGACGATCTCGACATCGGCCTCGCGTTCGAGCAAGCCGCGCAGCCGTGCGCGCGCCAGCGGTTCGTCATCGACCAGCAGGATCTTCATGCGCCCCTCCCGATGCGCCGATGGTAGCCCCGGCGTCTGCGGACGTCACCGCGCTCCGGCGAAGCGCTTGCCGAGCCAGTCGGAGAGGTCGGCGATCTCCTCCGCCGACACCTGGTGCGCCATCGGGTAGGCGCGCCATTCCACCTCGAAGCCGGCATCGCGCATGGCATCGCGGCTGCGCTTGCCGCCGGTGTAGGGCACCACCGGATCGTGCATGCCGTGGGCCATGAACAGCGGCTGGCGACGCGCGGCATCGGTCAGCGCGGCCATGCTGGCGGCCCCCAGCGGCAGGTAGGTGGAGAGCGCCACCAGCCCGGCCAGCGGCGTTTCGCGGGCGATGCCGGCGGCCAGCGTGATCGCGCCGCCCTGCGAGAAGCCGGCCAGGATGATCCGCGATGCCGGGATGCCGCGTGCTTCCTCGCGCGCGATCAGGGCCTCCACCTGGGCGATGGATTCGGCCACGCCCTCGGCATCGGCGCGATTGGCAAGATCCATGTCGCGGATGTCGTACCAGGCGCGCATCCGCATGCCGCCGTTGATGGTCACCGCGCGCGTCGGCGCATGCGGGAACACGAAGCGAAGCGCGGGCCAGCCCGGGCGCAGCAGTTCGGGCACGATCGGCGCGAAATCGTGGCCGTCGGCACCGAGTCCGTGCAGCCAGACCACCGCCCACTCGGGCTCGGGTCCGGTTTCGTGTTCGATGGCATCCAGCAGGGCGGTATTGTTCATGTGCGTTCCGTGGCGGGGCGCGATCCCGCGGTCATCGTGGGGCCAACGAGGATATCCGTTCATGGCCGCCACCGAACCCCGCGTGCCGGCTTGATGCCGCGCTCATGGCCTCGGGCCGATCATCGCCCCATGCCGATTTGCCGCAAAGGAGCCCGCGTGATCGAACTCGTCATCCCCCAGCGCATGCGCGATCTCGGCGCCTTCGAAGTGGGCCGCGTGTTGCCCTTCGGCAAGCGCCGCATGGTCGGGCCATACATCTTCTTCGACCGCATGGGCCCGAAGGACATGCGGCCCGGCCTGCCGCGCGAGGCCGACGTGCGCCCGCATCCGCACATCGGCCTGTCCACCATCACCTATCTGTTCGATGGCGAGATCACCCACCGCGACAGCGTCGGCTCCGAGCAGAAGATCCAGCCGGGCGCGGTCAACTGGATGACCGCCGGGCGCGGCATCACCCACTCCGAGCGCTTCGAAACCCTGCGCGAACAGGGCGGCCTGATGGACGGCATCCAGGCCTGGGTGGCGCTGCCGGACGAGCTGGAGGAAACCGATCCCGGCTTCTGGCATTACCCGGCGGATGCGTTGCCGGCGTTCGAGGAGGCGGGCGTGGCCGGGCGGATGATCGCCGGGCGGCTGGCGGGCCTGGAATCCCCGGTGAAGGTGGATTCGCCGCAGTTCTACCTGCACCTGCAGTTGCGCGCCGGCGCGCGCACCGCCTTGGCGGCCGAATATTCCGAACGTGCGGTGTACGTGGTCCGCGGCGAGGTCGAGATCGATGGCCGGCGCATCGATGCAGGCAGCATGGCGGTGCTGGCACCCGGCAAGGTGGCGACCATCGTGGCCCACGGCGACGCGGTGGTGATGGCGCTCGGCGGCGAGCCGGTCGGCCCGCGCTTCATCGACTGGAACTTCGTTTCCTCTTCGAAGGAGCGGCTGGAGCAGGCACGCGCCGACTGGGCCGCCGGACGCATGAAACTGCCGGATCTCGACAACGGCGAGTTCATCCCGCTGCCGCCGAAGATCGGCGGGACGCCGCCGCCGCCCGAACCGATGTCCTGACCCGACCGGGGGCCGGTTGGCCGGCGACGCACTCAGGAAACCGCGCCTCGACCAAGTGATTGACAGGA
>JAEXAG010000008.1 GCA_023394655.1 Pseudomonadota bacterium | reverse complement strand
GGCACGCTCCAGCTTTCGTACAGCGCGGCCAGCGCCAGGAACACGATCAAGAGCGAAAGCGCGTACAGCAGCGTGGTCTGCGAGCCGGCCTGGCGCTCCTGGTAGGACATCGCCGTCCACTCCATGCCGATGCCCGGCGGCAACTGCGCCACCAGCTTCTCGACTTCATCCATCGCATCGCCCGAGCTGACGCCCGGCGCGCCCTGACCCTGCACTTCCATCGCCGGCACGCCGTTGTAGCGTTCCAGTCGCGGCGAGCCGAATTCCCAGTGCGAGGTGGCGAAGGCACCGAAGGGCACCATCTCGCCGCGCACGTTGCGCACCGACCAGCGCTGGAAATCCTCCGGCGTCATGCGGAAGGGCGCATCGGCCTGCAGATAGACGCGCTTGACGCGGCCGCGGTCGATGAAATCGTCCACGTAGGCGCCGCCCCAGGCCACCGCCAGCGTGCTGTTGATCGCCGCCACCGGCAGGCCCAGTGCCTCGGCCTTCTCGGGATCGACCACCACGCGCAGCTGCGGGGTGTCCTCCATGCCGTTCGGACGCACGCCGGCCAGCATCGTGCTTTGCGAGGCCATGCCGAGGAACTGGTTGCGCGCGGCCATCAGCGCCTCGTGGCCGAGCCCGGCGTTGTCCTGCAGGAAGAAGCTGAAGCCGGTGGAGGTGCCGAGTTCGGGCATCGGCGGCGGCGCGAAGGCAAACACCATCGCGTCCTTGATCTGCATGAGCGCGCCCATCGCGCGGCCGGCGATGTCGCTGGCGCCCTGCCCTTCGCCCTTGCGCTCGCTCCAGTCCTTGAGCTTGACGAAGGCCATGCCGGAGTTCTGCCCCGCGCCGGCGAAGCTGAAGCCCTGGATGGCCATGATCGACTCGACGTTGTCCTTCTCCTGCTCGAGGAAGTAATCCTCCAGCTTGTAAATGGATTCCAGGGTGCGCTCCTGGGTGGCGCCGGTGGGCGCCTGCACCATCGCCATCAACACGCCCTGGTCCTCGTCCGGCAGGAACGAGCTGGGCACGCGCAGGAACAGCAGGCCCATCACCACCGCCAGCGCGAGGTAGATGCCCATGAAGCGCGCCGGGCGCTTGAGCATGCCGCCCACGCCACGCTGGTAGCGCGCGGTACCGCGATCGAACTTGTCGTTGAACCAGTCGAAGAAGCGCCCGATCGGCCCGCCCATGTGGCTGTGGTGTTCGCCCTTCTTCATCGGCTTGAGCAGGGTCGCGCACAGCGCCGGGGTGAGGACGATGGCGACCAGCACCGAGTACGCCATGGCGGTGACGATGGTGGCGGTGAACTGGCGGTAGATGATGCCGGTGGAGCCGGACATGAAGGCCATCGGCACGAAGACCGCGGCCAGCACCACGCCGATGCCGATCAGCGCGCCGGTGATCTGGTCCATCGACTTGCGTGTGGCTTCCTTCGGCGAGAGGCCTTCCTCGGCCATCACGCGCTCGACGTTCTCCACCACCACGATGGCATCGTCCACCAGGAGGCCGATCGCCAGCACCATCGCGAACATGGTCAGCATGTTGATGGAGAAGCCCATCGCGTACAGCGTGGCGACGGTGGCCAGCAGCACCACCGGCACGGCGATGGTCGGGATCAGCGTGGCGCGGAAGTTCTGCAGGAACAGGAACATCACCAGGAACACCAGCACCACCGCTTCCAGCAGCGTGGTGACCACGCTCTTGATCGACACCCGCACGAAGGGCGTGGTGTCGAACGGGGTGACCGCCTTCAGGCCGGCCGGGAAGTAGGGCTGGAGCTGTTCGAGCTGCGCCTGCACGCCGGCGGCGGTATCCAGGGCGTTGGCGCCGGTGGCCAGCGAGATCGCCACGCCGGTGGCCGGCTGGCGGTTGAATCGGCTGACGAAGCCGTAGGTTTCCGCGCCGATTTCCACCCGCGCGATGTCGCCCAGGCGCAGGATCGAACCATCGGGATTCGCGCGCAGCACGATCTCGCGGAACTGCTCCGGCGTCTGCAGGCGGTCCTGCGCGCTGATGGTGGCGTTGAGCTGCTGGCCCTCGATGGAAGGCGCGCCGCCGAGCTGGCCGAGCGCCACCTGCGCGTTCTGCGCCTGCAGCGCGGACATCACGTCGGACACCGACAGGCGGTAGGTATCGAGCTTGCCCGGATCCAGCCAGATGCGCATGGCGTACTTGGCGCCGAACACCTGGATGTTGCCGACGCCCTGCACGCGGCTGAGCGGATCGACGACGTTCGACGAGATGTAATCGGAGATGTCGTCGCGGTCCATGCGGCCGTCTTCGGACACGAAGCCGAGCACCATCAGGAAGCCGGCGGCGCCCTTGCCGACGTTCACGCCCTGGCGCTGCACCTCCTGCGGCAGCAGCGGCATCGCGCCCTGCAGCTTGTTCTGCACCTGCACCTGGGCAATGTCCGGATCGGTGCCGTTCTGGAAGCTCAGGGTGACCTGGGCCATGCCGGCGCTGGAGCTGTTGGACGACATGTAGAGCAGGCCGTCCAGGCCTTTCATCTGCTGCTCGATGATCTGGGTCACCGAGTCCTCGACCACCTTGGCCGAGGCACCGGGGTACATGGCGCTGACGGACACCGTCGGCGGCGCGATCGAGGGATAGCGCTCGATCGGCAGGTTGGTGATGCTGAGCACGCCGGCGAGCATCATCAGGATCGCGATGACCCAGGCGAAGATCGGCCGGTCGATGAAGAAACGTGCCATCGATCGTGCTCCTTATTCGCCGGCGGCCGGCGCGGCCGGGGCGGCGGGTGCAGGCGCGGGCGCGGCACCGGCCTCGACCGCCTTGACCGGCGCGCCGGGCTGGATCTTCTGCAGGCCTTCGACCACCACGCGATCCCCCGCCTGCAGGCCGGACTCGATCAGCCACTTGTCGCCGACGGTGCGCTTGGCGACGACTTCGCGCACCTCGACCTTGCCATCGGCGCCCACCACCATCGCGCGGGCCTGGCCCTTGGGGTCGCGGCTGATGGCCTGCTGCGGGGCGAGGATCGCGCCCCGGCGCTCGCCGTTGGCCAGCTCGGCGCGCACGAACATGCCCGGCAGCAGCAGCTGGTCGGGGTTGGGCACCACCACGCGCAGCGCCACGCTGCCGGTGCCCGGGTCCACCGTGGCTTCCGCGAAGCTCAGCTTGCCTTCGTGTCCGTAGCGGCTGCCGTCTTCCAGCAGGATCGCCACCGGCACGGCATCGGTGGCCTGCAGGCCACCGGCTTCGATTTCACGACGCAGCGCCAGGAGTTCCGCGCTGGACTGGGCGATGTCGATGTACATCGGGTCCATGCGCTGGATGGTCGCCATCGGCTCGCCCTGGTTGGCGGTGACCAGCGCACCCTGCGTCACCGAGGATTTGCCGATGCGGCCGCTGATCGGCGCGCTCACGCGGGTGAACGAGAGCGGCACGGCGGCACCCTGCACCGCGGCCTGGGCGGCGCGCAGGTCGGCCTCGGCCTGGCGCAGGGCGGCCTGGGCGTTGTCGTTGTCCTGGCGGCTGATCATCTGCGTCTGCGCCAGCTCGGCGCTGCGCCCGGCGGCCAGTCGCGCGCGCACCAGCGCGGCCTGTGCGCGGGCCACCTGGGCCTCGGCGCTGCTGCGGTCGGCGCGGTAGGCGGTGTCATCGAGCTGGTAGAGGGGCTGGCCGGCACGCACGCTGCCGCCTTCGGTGAACAGCAGGCGGCGCACGATGCCGCTCACCTGCGGGCGCACCTCGGCCACCTGCGAAGGCGTGGCGCGGCCATTCAGTTCCCGGGTCAGCACCACGTCTTCCTGCTTGAGGGTGACGACGGTGACTTCCGGCGGCGGCATCTGGCCCGGCTGCGCGGGGGCATCGCCCTTGCCGCAGGCGGCGAGGCCCAGCACGGTCGCGGCGATGAGCGGGAGGAAGGGCAGGCGGACAGGTTTCATCGTGGGGCCTCGGACATGCAAAAGCGCCGCCGGACGGCAGCGCACGGAAAGACAGGGGGGAAGAATGAACGATCATTCACCTCCTGTCAATCACTTGGTCGAGGCGCGGTTTCCTGAGTGCGTCGCCGGCCAACCGGCCCCCGGTCGGGTCAGGACATCGGTTCGGGCGGCGGCGGCGTCCCGCCGATCTTCGGCGGCAGCGGGATGA
>JAEXAG010000123.1 GCA_023394655.1 Pseudomonadota bacterium | reverse complement strand
GAGCAGGGCCAGCAGCGCTTCCACCTGGGCGTCGGGATAGGGCTCGTCCATCGCCTGCCGGCGCGAGTCCAGCCAATCCGGATGACGTCCGCGGTTGACCAGCTCGATGCCGATCGATGCCGTGTTGTGGCCGCGCACATGGTGGGCGATGCGCAGCTCATCCACCCAGCGCTCGCAACGGCCATCGCGGTCGATGTACCAATGCCCGCTGTTGCCGGTGCCCGAGGCGGGATACAGGATGCGTTCGCCGAACTCGCGCGCCGCCTGGAGATCCGGCAGCTCCGTGCAATGGATCACCACGCGGGTGATGTCCGTGGCTCCGCGTGCATCCAGCGATGCCGCGTAGGGAAGCGGGTTTTCGACGAAGGCGATGGCCGGTGCGCGCATGGGCCGATGCTAGCATTGGCGGATGAGCATCAAAGGCCACTGCATCCTCTCCCACGGCTTCGAAAGCGGCCCCGACGCCACCAAGGTGACGGCGCTCGCCGAAGCCGCCGATGCGCTCGGCTGGACCCACGAACGCCCCGATTACACCGATCTGGACGCCCGCCGCGAAGTCGGTCGGCACGGCGACGTGCCGGCGCGTCTGGAGCGCCTGCTCGGGCTTGCCCGCGCGGCGGCCGGCAACGGCCCGGTGGTGCTGGCCGGTTCCAGCCTGGGTGCCTACATTTCCGGTCTGGCATCGCTGCAGTTGCCGGTGGCGGGGTTGTTCCTGATGGCGCCGCCGATCCGCACGGACAGCCCGCAGCCCTTGCAGGCCGCGGCAGTACCGACTTCCATCATCCACGGCTGGCGCGATGAATTGATTCCGGCGGACGAGGTGGTGATGTGGGCACAGGCCCGGCGCGACCGCCTGCTGCTGGTCGATGACAACCATCGGCTGGGTGAACACGTGGAATCGGCCAAGCTCGCCTTCGCCGCCCTGCTGGCCGGCCTGTGAGCACGCCTGCCGAGGTGCCGGCGACAGCGTTCTTCGCCAGCTGCGGGAAGGGGCTGGAATACCTGCTGGTGGACGAACTGCTGGCGCTGGGCTGCACGAAGGCGACGGCGACCACGGCCGGCGCGAACTGCCTCGGCACGCTGGCGGATGCGCAACGCGCGGTGCTGTGGTCGCGGTTGGCCAGTCGCGTGCTCTGGCCGCTGGCGGAATTCGATTGCGCCGACGAGCTCGCGCTCTACCACGGCGTGCGCGCCATCGACTGGCCCAGCCACCTCGATGCCGACATGACCCTGGCGGTGGACGCGCATGTCTCCGGCGCGGGCATCACCCATGCGCGCTTCGCCGCACAGCGGGTCAAGGATGCGGTGGTGGATGCCATGCGCGACGCCACCGGCACGCGCCCCTCCGTGGACGCGGAATCCCCGGACCTGCGAATCAACCTGGTGCTGCGGAAGGGTCGCGCGATCGTCTCGGTGGATCTGTCCGGCGGCCCCATGCACCGGCGCGGCTGGCGTGGCGAACATCACGAAGCGCCCCTGAAGGAGAACGTGGCCGCCGCGGTGCTGCTGCGCGGTGGCTGGCCCCGGCGCTTCGCCGAAGGCCGCGGGCTGCTGGACCCGATGTGCGGCAGCGGCACCCTGCTGATCGAGAGTGCGCTGATGGCGGCCGATGTCGCGCCCGGCCTGCAGCGCCACGGCCTGCGCCTGCCGAGCGGATGGAAGGGCTTCGATCGCGAAGGCTGGCACCTGCAGCATGCCGATGCCGAGGCCCGCGCCCGCGCCGGCCGCGACGCCTTGCCCGCGATCTTCATCGGCAGCGACATCGATCCGCAGGCCATCGCCGCCGCGCGCCGCAATGCGGAAGCCGCCGGCATCGCCGACCGCCTGCGGCTGGAAGTGCGCGACATCGCCGCCTTGTCGGCGATGACCGGCCTGGAACAGGTCGGGCTGGTCGCCTGCAACCCGCCCTACGATGCCCGCCTGGCCGCCGACGCGGGGCTCTACCGCGCGCTGGGCGATGCGCTGGCACAGGCGTTGCCGGGTGCCGCCGCCAGCCTGCTCTGCGGCAGCGAGGAACTGGCCCGTGCCACCGGCCTCCACGCCGGCAAGCGCTACCGGATGTTCAACGGCCCGATCGAATGCACGCTCATCGTGGCCGATCCGATTCGCCGCGAGCGCCGCGAAGACGCCGAGCCGAGGCTGCTTTCGGAAGGCGCGCGGATGGTGGCCAACCGGCTGGAAAAGAACCTGCGGCGGCTGAAATCCTGGCGTGCGCGCGAAGGCATCGCCTGTTTCCGCGCCTACGATGCCGACCTGCCGGAGTATGCCGCGGCGATCGACGTGTATCCCCACGCCGACGATGGCGAGGCCTGGCTGCACGTGCAGGAATACGCGGCGCCGGCCTCGGTGCCGGAAGCGCTGGCCCGGCGCCGGCTCGGCGAATTGGCCGCCGCCGCCCGCGAAGTGTTCGGCGTGCCGCGCGAACGGGTGTCGATCAAGACGCGCGCCACCGGCAAGGGCGGCAGCAAGTACGGACGCTTCGCCGAAAGCGATGCGTTCATGCCGGTGCGCGAAGGCCGCGCGCGGCTGTTCGTCAACCTGTTCGACTACCTCGACACCGGGCTGTTCCTCGACCATCGCCCCTTGCGCGCGCGCATGGCGAACGAAGCCGAAGGCCGGCGCTTCCTCAACCTGTTCTGCTACACCGGCGCGGCCAGCGTCCAGGCGGCGGTCGCGGGTGCGCGCGAGACCACCAGCGTCGATCTTTCCGCCACCTACCTGGACTGGTATGCGCGCAATCTGGCCGCCAACGGGCAGGGCGGCGAGCACCATCGCATCATCCAGGCGGATGCCCTGCAGTGGCTGGAAGCCGAGCGGGGCCGCTACGACATCGTGTTCTGCGATCCGCCGACGTTCTCCAATTCCAAGCGCGCCGACGACTTCGATGTCCAGCGCGATCACGTTCGCCTGCTGCGTGCGGCCGTGGCGAGGCTGTCCGAGGGCGGCGTGCTGTATTTCTCCAACAACTACCGCCGCTTCAAGCTGGACGATGCGGCCATCGCCGGGTTCGCCCGCATCGAGGACATCAGCGCTTCGACCATCCCGCCGGATTTCGAGCGCAACCCGCGCATCCACCGCGCCTGGCGGCTGACGCCCCGGGTTTGATGCACGGAGGGCCGGGAGCGTCCCGGCATCGATTCAGAATGCCAGACTGGCGATTTGCCCGTAGGCCGATCGCAAGGACTGTTCGTCCGCGGCCTGCACGTTCAGATAGGCATTGCGCCCGTCCGCCAAGGTCAGCGAGGCCTCGCGCGCTTCCACGTCGGGCCGCAGCGCGATTTGCGTGCGGTACCAGCGGATCGTCTGGCCGGCGACGGGGGATTCCTCGGCCCGGTTGCGACGCAAGGGCGAGAACGGCGGGTTGTTGCCGATCATCACCACGAACTTCTCGGTGCCGCCGGCATCGAGCGCGCGGCACAGGGTGATCCCGGGCATCGCGGTGCCTTCGATTTTCAGTTCGCTGCCTGCCGGCAATTGCGGACAAGCCCCTTGTTGCGCCCGTGTCGGCAAGGCCGTCCATGCGGCGGCCAGGACCGCGACCAGCACGACCGTTCGAGCGATACCCCTCGCGAACATGCG
>JAEXAG010000075.1 GCA_023394655.1 Pseudomonadota bacterium | reverse complement strand
ATAATCCCCCCATGAGCGAATACGACAAGGGCACCACCCACTTCGGGTTCCGCGATGTCCCGGCGGGCGAGAAGCAGAAGCTGGTCGGCGAGGTGTTCACCTCGGTCGCCGGCAATTACGACCTGATGAACGACCTGATGTCGATGGGCATCCACCGGGTCTGGAAGCGCTATTTCGTCGCCACCGCGCAGGTGAAGCCGGGCGATCGCGTGCTCGATCTGGCCGGCGGCACCGGCGACATCGCCGCGTTGCTGAGATCGCGCGTCGGCGAGGCGGGCGAGCTGGTGCTGGGCGACATCAACGTCTCCATGCTCAAGGTCGGCCGTGACCGCATGACCGATCGCGGCAACGTGCGCGGCTTCCGCTACGTGCAGTGCAATGCGGAGAAGCTGCCCTTCCCCGATGCCAGCTTCGACTTGGTGACCATCGCCTTCGGCCTGCGCAACGTGACCGACAAGGACGCCGCGCTGGCCGAGATGCACCGGGTGCTGAAGGTGGGCGGGCAGGCGCGGGTGCTGGAGTTCTCGGAAGTGACCGCCGAGTGGTTCAAGCCGATCTACGATTTCCACAGTTTCAAGGTGCTGCCGCGCCTGGGCCGGCTGTTCGCCGGCGATGCCGACAGCTACCGGTACCTTGCCGAATCCATCCGCAAGCATCCGCCGCAGGAAGAGCTGAAGGCGATGATGCAGGCGGCGGGTTTCGCGCGGGTCGGTTATCGCAACCTCAGCGCCGGCATCGTCGCGATCCACACCGGCTACAAGGCCTGAGGCGGCCGCGGGCGGCGCGATTCTGCCCGCATCGGGCCGGCGTGTCCCGTGCCAAGGGTCGTGGTGGGCGGTTCAGGGCGGCGCGATAAAATCGGGCTTTATCCCCTGCGACAAGGTTTGTTTCGATGCGTCAATCCGCCCTCATGCTTTCGATCGCCGCGGTCCTGCTGGCCGCCGGCTGCGGCAAGGACGCTGCTGCTCCCGCCCCCGCGACGGCGGAATCCGCGCCCGCGCAGGCCGCGCCGGCACAGGTCGTCCGGGTGGTCGATGACCACTCCTACGCCGAGCCCGAGATGGTCCGCACCAAGGACCTGGCGCTGGACCTTGCACTCGATTTCGCGCGCCGCGAGATCGCGGGCAGCGCCACCTACACGCTGGAATGGGTCGATGCGGCCGGCGACCGGCTGGTGCTCGATACCCGCGACCTCCGCATCGAGAAGGCCGAGGGCGAATCCGCCGACGGCCAGTGGCAGCCGCTGAACTTCGCGCTGGCGCCGGACGTGCATCCGGTGCTGGGCAGCAAGCTGACCATCCAGGCGCCGGAGCGCCCGGCGCGCGTGCGCGTCACCTATCGCACCTCGCCCGAGGCCTCCGGCCTGCAGTGGCTGACCCCGGCGATGACCGAGGGCGGCAATGCGCCCTTCATGTTCAGCCAGTCGCAGCAGATCCACGCGCGCAGCTGGGTGCCGCTGCAGGACACGCCGCAGGTCCGCTTCACCTACACCGCGAAGGTGCGCGCGCCCAAGGACGTGATGGTGCTGATGAGCGCCG
The DNA here is from genome assembly GCA_023394655.1 of Pseudomonadota bacterium. Lineage (GTDB taxonomy): Bacteria > Pseudomonadota > Gammaproteobacteria > Xanthomonadales > Xanthomonadaceae > Solilutibacter. The sequence goes on along the minus strand of JAEXAG010000075.1, from coordinate 3,033 downwards.
ACAACGATCCCAAGGCGGCGCGGGATGGCGAGTACGAATTCCGCATGCCGCAGCCGATCCCGTCCTACCTGATGGCGATCGCCGCCGGCGACCTGGTGTTCCGGCCGATCTCCGAGCGCAGCGGCGTCTGGGCCGAGCCGGCGATGGTGGACAAGGCGGTCAAGGAATTCGAGGACACCGAGAAGATGATCGGCGTCGCCGAGGGCCTGTACGGCCCCTACCGCTGGGATCGTTACGACATGCTGGTGCTGCCGCCTTCGTTCCCCTATGGCGGCATGGAAAACCCGCGCCTGACCTTCGCCACGCCGACGGTGATCGTCGGCGACAAGTCGCTGGTCTCGCTGATCGCGCACGAGCTGGCGCACAGCTGGTCCGGCAACCTGGTCACCTTCGCCACCGACCGCGACGGCTGGTTGAACGAAGGCTTCACCACCTACGTCCAGGAGCGCATCACCGAGGCGATGTACGGCGAGGACATGGCGGCGATGGAGCGGGTGATCGACCGCAACGAGTTGCTGCGCGAATACGAGACGCTGGACCCCAAGCTGCAGGTGATGGCGCTGAAGCCGGGCGATCTCGCCGACCCGGATGGCGCCTCGTCCTCCACCGTCTACACCAAGGGTGCGTGGATGCTGCAGTGGCTGGAGGAAACCTACGGGCGCGAGGTGTTCGATCCGTTCCTGAAGGGCTATTTCGACCACTTCGCGTTCCAGGCGATCACCACCCAGCAGTTCCTCGATTACCTGAAGGCCAACCTGATCGACAAGCATCCGGGCAAGGCCACGATGGAGCAGGTGGAGCAGTGGGTGTACCGCCCCGGCGTGCCGGATTTCGCGCCGCGCGCCATCGCCCGTCCGTTCGCGGTGGTGGATACCGCGCGCATCGCCTGGAACGGTACCGGCACCTTGCCGGCGCAGCAGCTCAGCCAAGGCTGGTCCACGCAGGAGTGGGTGCATTTCCTCGAAGGCATGCCGGACACGCTGGCGGTGGAAAAGCTGGCGCAGCTGGACGAGGCCTACAAGTTCACCGGCACGCCCAACGGCGAGATCGCGATGCGCTGGTATCCCTTGACCGAGCGCAGCGGCTACGCCGACGCGCGTGATGAAATGGCGCGCTTCCTCGAGCGCGTGGGACGCCGCAAGCTGATCATGCCGACCTACGAAGCGCTGGCGAAGACGCCGGAAGGCCTGGCCTTCGCCAAGCAGGTGTTCGCGAAGGCGCGGCCGGGCTACCACCCGATCACCACCGCGTCGGTCGAGGAGGTGCTGCGCAAGGGCGAGGCTGGCCAGTGAGGGGCAGCGGCTTCCGTCACGGATTGGCCGCGCTGGCGGCGGCGGGCCTGATCGCAGGCTGCCGCCCGGCGGAGGATCCGGCGGAAGTCGCCGCGCGCGAGGCCGCCCGGCGCGAAGCCGCGGCGGCACCGGCGCGCCAGGTGTTCGATCAGGCGCTGGCCGAAGGGAAATGGGAAGTGGCGTGGGCGCAGGCCGAGTTCCTGCGCCGCGAGCATGCCGGCACCGAGGCGCTGGCGGGCATCGAAGGCCGGCTCGAAGAAGTGGAAGCCAAGGCGAAGTCCGCGCGGACCGAGCGCCGGTTGAAGGCGCTCTGGGATTACCAGGACAACCCGGCCGGCAAGGGACGGCAGCTCACCGCGGCGATCGACAGCCGCTCGCGCATCGAGATCGATGGCGGCCGCAGCCCGGTCAAGCTGATCTTCCGCGATCATCCGGAATGGGGCCGCTCCAGCTATCTGGTGCTCGAACGCGGCGATTTCGATTGCCATCGCGGCTGCCGGCTGAAGCTGACCGTGGATGGACAGGCACGCAGCCTGCGCGGCTCGCGCCCGGATACCGACGAGGCCATCGCCATGTTCATCACCGACGAGAAGGCGCTGTGGCGGCTGTTCAAGTCGGCGAAGGAAGTGTCGATCGAGTTCCCGGTGAAGCCGTCGGGCACCCGGACCGCGGTGTTCGAAAGCGGCGGGCTGGATGCGGAGCGCATGCCGGGCTGGAACTGAGCCGGCCGGGCAGCGCTGGCCTGAACACGAAAGGCCGGGTCTTGCCCGGCCTCCCGTTCGATCAGCGAATGCGCCGGCTCAGATTTCGTAGCCGAACTGGCGCTTGAACTCGGCGTTGAACTCGTCGAAGCCGAAGCGCTGGTTCTGGGTGCCGTGGTGGCTGACCTTGAGCGCACCCATCAGGTTGCCGATGCGGCCGATGGTCGGCCAGTCCAGACCCTTCTGGATGCCGAAGATCATGCCCGCGCGGAAGGCATCGCCGCAGCCGGTCGGATCGACCACGGCCTCTTCCTCGGCCGGCGGCACGTTGACGCTGATGCCGTCGTGGAAGATGTCGCAGCCCTTGGGCCCGCGGGTGACGATGAAGGCGCGGCTGCGACTGGCGATCTCGCGTTCGCTCCAGCCGGTGCGCTCCTGCAACAGGTTGGATTCGTAATCATTGGTGATCACGTAATCGGCCAGATCCACGAATTCGCGGAACTCCTCGCCGTTGAACAGCGGCATCGCCTGGCCCGGATCGAAGATGAAGGGGATGCCGGCTTCGGCGAACTCGCGGGCGTTCTGCAGCATGCCTTCGCGGCCATCCGGCGCGACGATGCCGATCGACACGCCGGGCACGTCGCGGACGTGGTTGAGGTGGCTTTCGCCCATCGCGCCGGGGTGGAAGGCGGTGATCTGGTTGTTGTCGTGGTCGGTGGTAATGAAGGCCTGCGGGGTGTAGCTGTCCTCCAGCACGCGGACGTGGTCGAGCGGGATGCCCAGCGCCTCGAAGTGTGCGCGGTACGGCCCGAAATCCTGGCCCACGGTGGCCATCGGCAGCGGCTTGCCGCCGAGCAGGTGCAGGTTGTAGGCGATGTTGCCGGCGCAGCCGCCGAACTCGCGGCGCATCCGCGGCACCAGGAACGAGACGTTCAGGATGTGGACCTTGTCCGGCAGGATGTGGTTCTTGAAATGGTCCGGGAAGACCATGATGGTGTCGTAGGCAAGGGAGCCACAGATCAGGGCGGACATTCGGCGGG
>JAEXAG010000032.1 GCA_023394655.1 Pseudomonadota bacterium | reverse complement strand
TGCAGCTGTGGAACTACGTGCAGATGCCGGCCATGGCCATCGGCGCGGCGTGCTCGTCGATGGCCGCGCAGAACGTCGGTGCCGGGCGCTGGGAGCGGGTCGATGCCACCGCCCGCTCCGGCGTGCTGTTCAACGTCATGCTGACTGGCGCGCTGATCGCGCCCACCGTGCTGCTGGCGCGCCACAGCCTGGGCCTGTTCCTGCCCGAAGGTAGCCTGGCGCTGGAGCATGCCCGGCACCTCAACCTGATCGCGGTCTGGTCGTTCCTCTTCTTCGGCGTGACCTTCGTGATTTCAGGCGTGGTCCGTGCCACCGGCGCGGTGCTGGCACCGTTGCTGATCCTTGCGACCGCACTGTGGGGCGTGCGCATTCCCTTCGCCATCGCCCTGCAGCCGGTGCTCGGCGCGGACGCGATCTGGTGGAGCTTCCCGGTTTCGGCGCTGTGCGCGATGTTGATGTCGCTGGCCTATTACCGCTGGGGCCGCTGGCGTCAGGCGCGGATGCTCGAGCCGCTAGACGCGGGCGGGACGTCGGACATCGAGCAGACCACCGAGACCATCGCCTTGCCGGCCAGCGTGCAGACCGCGAGCACGGCCCCGGTGGCCGATTGCTGTCCCCGCACCACGCCGCACCGGCACCTCGCGGACGGCAGGGTGGTTGCCGCAGGCGGCTGAGCCGCCAGGGAGTGTCGCCCGCCCGGCGCGCGGCATGGCGGCTGCCAGACCGGGGATGGGTGGGCGAGGGGGGCGATGCGCGCATCGGAACTCCCTCGCCCGCTGCCGGCGGTCTCAGCGTGCGGCGCGTGGGGCGTTGACCACGGAGAGCGTGTAAGCCCCTTCGCCCGCGCCGATCGAGCCGACCACCAACCGGCCTTCGCCCGCGGCATCGAGGGTCACGGTCAGGCGCGAGTTGGTGCCGCCGCCGCCATCGTCATCCTCGCTGTCCTGGATCAGCACGTTGCCATCCATCACGCCCCAGCGCAGCACGGTGTCGAAATCGGAGGAGTCCAGGCGAACCATGACCCGCTGCCCGGCCTTGCCGCGGATGCGGAACACGTCGAAATAGGCATCCTCGTCGCCGGCGAAGCTGTCGCCGGATTCCAGCCGTCCCTGCACCGAATCGCCAATGCCGATGTCGCTGATGCGCACTGCGGGCGGGGGCGTGACTTCGCGAGCGCTCAGGCGATAGCTGCCATTGCCGTTGCCGAAGGCGATCGCGCGGACCGCGCCGCGTCCCTCGGCATCCAGCTGCACGCGCAGGCGCGCATTGAGGCCCTGGCCGCCGTCGTCATCCTCCGCCTGCTTGGTGAAATCGCTGCCGTTCCATCGGCCGAACTGCAGCACCGGATCCAGTGCATCCGAGTCCATGCGCAGCACCAGTGTCTTGCCGGGCTGGCCCTGAAGCGTCCACAGTTCATAGGGGCGGTCCTCGTCGTCCAGCGAGGAGGCGTTGCCAAGCTGGCCTTCCACTTGCTGGCCGACAGCGAGGGCGCGCGGTCGCGGTGCGACCGGAGGCGGCAGCGGCGAAACCGAAAGCGTGTAGCGGCCGGCGCCGCCGGAATTGACCATGCCGGCGCGGATCTGCACTTCGCCGCTGGCGGGCAGGGCATGGCGCAGGCGGCTGTCGGTGCCACCGCCGCCATCGTCGTCGCGGCGGCAATCGCTGCAGCCGGGTTCGGTATGGCGGTTTCCGATCGTCAGGAAGGCATCGAAGTCCGCGGATTTCAGCTCGACCAGGATGCGTTCGCCAGGCGTGCCGCGATATTGGTGCAGGACGTAGCCGGTGCCATCCTCCTCCTTGGGCGTGTTCCGGGTGATTTCGCCACTGACGGTTTCGCCTGCGCGGATCGTGCGCGGCTGTTGGGCAAGGGCGGGGAGTGCCAGGCTGGCGATCAGCGCGGCGGCAAGCGGAAGAATTCGGGGCATGGCGGGTCCGATGACGGATGTTGGGATGTCAGTTGTACTCTCTTTCCATGACAAACCCCAGATGCGTCATGACGGATGCCCGGATGCGTTTCCTTGACGCGCCATCGGAGTAAGGTGGAACCATCTCCCATGCCACACACGAGGCCGCGATGAGCACCCTGACCGACGATCTCCTTACCCAGTTGTCCGGCGCACCGATCCAGCAAATATCGCAGCAACTCGGCCTCGACCAGAGCCAGGTGTCGGGCGCGGTGGCCGCGGCGCTGCCGCTGATCCTCGGCGCGATGGGCCGCAACGCAAGCCAGCCGCAGGGCGCGCAGGCCCTGCTCGGCGCGCTCGGTCGTGATCACGCCGCCGGCGGCGGTGGACTCGCCGACGTGCTCGGTGCGGTGCTTGGCGGTTCTCAGGGCCGCCATGCCGATGGTGCCGGCATCCTCGGCCACGTCTTCGGTGCCCGTCAGGCGCAGGCGGCCCAGGGCCTGGGCCAGGCCACCGGCATCGGCAACGACAAGGCGCAAATGCTGATGAAGATGCTGGCACCGATCGTGATGGCCTACCTTGCACGACGCATGTTCGGCAGTGGCCAGCAGGCCACGGCCGCGGCGCCTTCCGCCAACGTGCTGGGCGACCTGCTCGGCGGCGAGGCACGCCAAGTCCGTCAGGAAGGCGGCATCGGCGGCGGCCTGCTCGGCGCGGTGCTCGATCAGGACGGCGATGGCCAGTTCGGCCTCTCCGACCTCATGCGCATGGGCGGTTCGATCCTCGGCGGCAAACGCTGAGTTTTGAACCGGTGAAACGGGAAGGCCGCCTCCGGGCGGCCTTCTGCATTGGGGACCGGGGAGAAGTCAGGCGAGCGCGGCGTCCAGATCCGCCCACAGGTCATCGACGTGCTCGATGCCCACCGACAGCCGCAGCAGGCCCGGGGTGATGCCGTGCCGCGCCCGCGCATCGGCATCCACCACGCGATGGGTCAGTCCGGCCGGATGCTGGATGAGTGTGTCCACCGATCCGAGGCTGACCGCCGGCGTCATCAGCCGGACCTTGCGCATCACGCCGGCCGCGGCATCGTGGCCGCCCTTGAGCTCGAAGGAGATCAGGCAGCCCGGGCCGCGCATCTGCGATGACAGCAAGTGGGGATTGCGGACGGTGCCGAGCCCCGGGTAATGCACCGCGGCCACGGCCGGATGGTTCGCCAGGCGTTCGGCCAGCACCCCGGCATTGGCCTGCGCGCGCTCGACGCGCATTTCCAGCGTCGGCAGGCCGCGATGGATGAGGTAGGCCGCGAGCGGGTGGAGCAGGGCGCCGGTGGCCGCCCGCACCGTGCGCAGCGGGCCGGCGAGTTCTTCCGTCGTGCATACCACGCCGGCGATCACGTCGCCGTGGCCACCGAGGAACTTGGTGGCGCTGTGCAGCACGTAACGCGCGCCGAGCGCGGCCGGCGTCTGCAGCACCGGCGTGGCGAAGGTGGAATCCACCGCCACCGGCACGTCGCCTGCCGCGGCCACCACGGCGCGGATGTCCACGAGGTCGAGCGTGGGATTGGCCGGGGTTTCGATGATCACCAGGCGGGTGTCCGCGCGGCGGCGCGTGGCGATCTCGTCGGCCTCGACGAACTCGGCCTCGATCCCCAGCAGGCCGCTGGCCAGCAGGTGATCCGACGTCCCGTACAGCGGGCGCACGACCAGTATGTGGCGGCCGTGCGTCGCGCGCGCCAGCAGCAGCGCGGTGAGCGCGGCCATGCCCGAGCCGTAGGCCACGCAGGCCTCGGTGCCCTCGAGTTCGGCCAAGGCGCGTTCGGTGCGGGCGACGGTCGGGTTGTGCAGGCGCGCGTAGATCGGATTGGCGGCCGTGGCCGCACCGCCGACCAGCGCATCGAAACTCTCGCCGCCGGCATCGAGATCTCGCACCGGGTAGGTGGTGGAAAGATCCAGCGGCGGCGCGTGGGTGCAGAGTTCGGCGAAGTCCTCGCGTCCGGCATGCACGGCGCGGGTGGAGAATCGGTGCGGGTGCGGCATTGCAGCATTCCTTTCGACGACGTTGCCCGATCCTAGCCAATCCTTCGGCCATGGGATGATCATCCGAAGATGATTTCGATCGCAGGGGATTTTTCGATGCTGGACCGAATCGACATCGCGCTGTTGCGGCTGTTGCGGAAGAATGCGCGGCTTCCGAACAAGGATCTCGCGGAAAAGACCGGCATCGCGCCGTCCACCGCGCTGGAGCGGGTGCGCCGGCTGCATGAATCGAAGGCGATCCTGGGCTACCACGCCGAGCTTTCGCCGCGCGCGCTGGGGATCGGGCTGCAGGCGATGGTCGCGGTGCGGCTGGTCAGGCATTCACGCGAGTTGCTGGATGCCTTCACCGCGCATCTTCACGGCTGCCGCGAGGTGCTGGCGTTCTACCATCTTGCGGGCGCCAACGATTTCCTCGTCCATCTGGGGGCCCGCGATGCCGATCATCTGCGCGAGCTCACGCTGGCGATCTTCACCGAGCGGCCGGAAGTGGCACACATCGAGACCCATCTGATTTTCGATTTCCGCCGCAACGTCGAGCTGCCGGTGTTCGTTGGCGAGGACGCGCCGGTCGATGGCGGGGGAGAGCAGTCGATGCCGCGCCGGGGTCGGGACTGATCCGGCAAACGGGTGAATCCCGGCGGTCATCGGTTCAGGCCGGTGGCTGCATGCACCGGCACAAGCTGGCATTCTCGGGGCAGGCCCGAAACCGACGCATCCATGAAGCCGATCCGTCCGCTTGTCGTCCTTGCCCTCGGCAGCATCCTTGCCGCCTGTGCCGCGCCGCCGGTGCAGGAGCCGCTGCCGGTCCCCGTGGTGGAGGCAGCGTCGCCCGCGCCGGAAGCGCCGCCGCCACCCGCGCGGCCAGCCGCGCCTGCGGTGGTCGCCGCCGATGCCGGGCAGGCCGCCCAGTTCCAGCAATGCATGGCCGGCCTGCGTGCGCCGGCCCTGGCGACCGGAGTGTCGGCCGATGCCTTCGATCGCCACGCCGCGGCCGTGGTGCCGGACATGGGCGTGCTGCCCCTGCTCGACCGCCAGCCGGAGTTCTCGACGCCGCTCTGGGATTACCTCGCCGCACTGGTCGATTCCCGCCGCATCCGCGAAGGTCGCGAGCGACTGCAGGCGCATGCCGGCTTGCTGCGCGAGGTGGAGGCCCGATTCGGGGTGGATCCCGCCACCGTCGTCGCGGTATGGGGCGTGGAGAGTGACTACGGCCAGAATTTCGGCCGTCGCCCGCTGCTGCAATCGCTGGGTACGCTGGCCTGCTTCGGTCGGCGCCAGCCCTTCTTCCGCAGCGAGTTCTTCGAGGTGCTGAAGATCGTCCAGCGTGGCGATGTCGCGGTCGATGACCTGCGCGGCTCCTGGGCCGGCGCTTTCGGGCACACCCAGTTCATGCCGTCCACCTACAACCGGATCGCGGTCGATTTCGATGGCGATGGCCGCCGCGACCTCGTCGGCAGCATCCCCGATGCACTCGGCTCCACCGCCAATTACCTGGCCCGCTCCGGCTGGCGCAGCGGCCAGCCCTGGGGGCACGAGGTTCGCCTGCCGGCCGGCTTCAACCCCGCGTTGGCTGGCCGCACCAAGCGCAAGACCCTGCGCGAATGGCAGGCGCTGGGCGTGGCCCGCATGGATGGCCAGCCCTTCACGCTGCCGCCGGACACCCGCTCCGCGGTGCTGGTGCCGACCGGCATGGACGGCCCGGCATTCATCGTGTTCCGCAATTACGATGCGATCTACAGCTACAACGCCGCGGAGAGCTACGCGCTGGCCATCGCGCTCCTGGCCAATGCGCTCCGGGACGAGCCCGGCCTGGTCGCCGCCTGGCCGACGGACGATCCCGGCCTGGGCCGCGACGAGCGCATGGAGCTGCAGCGCCTGCTGGCGGCCCGCGGGCACGAGATCGGCGCAATCGACGGGATCATCGGTACGGCCAGCCGCGAGGCGGTTCGCCGCGAACAGGCCCGCTTGGGCTGGCCGGCGGATGGGCGGGCCGGAACGAAGCTGCTGGAGGCCCTGCGCGCCGGCCGCTGAAAATCCCCGGCCGAGGCTCTACACTGTTCGGCTACGTCAAGTCCTGCCGGAACCGTCATGCTGCAAGCGTTGCGCGAAAAATCCAGTGGCTGGGTCGCCACCGTCATCCTGGGCATCCTGATCGTCCCGTTCGCCCTGTTCGGCGTGAACGATTACATGTCCCGTGGCGCCGAGAACTACGCCGCACGCATCCAGACGCCGCCGTCCTGGTGGCAGTCCGCGCCCGCGTGGTGGCCGATGTCGGTGTTCTGGGACAGCGAGGAAATCGATCTGCAGGAATTCCGCAACCGCTTCGACCTCGAGCGCCAGGCCGCGCGCCGCGAGCAGGGCGACGCCTTCGACAACCGCACCTTCGAATCGCCGGAGAACAAGCGCCGGGTGCTGGAAAGCCTCATCGACCAGCGCATCATGCAGATGGCCGCGCGCGATGCCGGCATCGTCATCCCGGGCGAGAGGATCCAGCGCGAAATCCGCTCCATCCCCGATTTCCAGGTGGAAGGCCGTTTCAACCTGGAGCGCTACCAGAGCCTGCTGGCGGCCTCCAATCCGCCCATGTCGCCCCTGCAGTTCCAGGAGCGCGTGCGCGCGGACCTGCTGACCAACTCGCTGGTCGGCACCTTGTTCCGCACCGGCTTCGCCACCCCCGGCGAGCGCGACCGCATGCTGAAGCTCATGTTCGAGAAGCGCGACGTCACCTTCGCGCTGGTGCCGCAGCTGTTCGACAACGCGTCCGAGGTGGCCGATGCCGATATCCAGGCCCGCTACACCTCGCACGCCGCCGAATACCGTGCGCCGGAAACGGTGGAAGTGGAGTACATCGAGGTGGATGCCAGCCGGCTCGAGCCCTCGGTGCCGCACGATGCCCAGCTGCGCGCCAACTACGAGGAAAACCGCGCCAAGTACGGCAGCGCCGAGCAGCGCCGCATCGCGCATATCCTGGTCCCGCTGGAAGCCGGTGCCGATGCCGCCGCGCGCAAGGCCGCCGAGGACAAGGCCGCCGCGCTGGCGCAGCAGGCCCGCGGTGGCGCCGATTTCGCCGCGCTTGCGCGGGCCAATCCGGGTGACCCGGGCTCCGCTCCGCAGGGTGGCGATCTGGGTTGGCTCGAGCGCAATGGCGCGATGACCAAGCCGTTCGAGGATGCCGCGTTCGAGGGCGAGGCCGGCAGCATCGTCGGCCCGGTCCGCACCGATTTCGGCCTGCACGTGATCCGCGTGGTGGAAGTGCGTCCGGGTACCGTGCGCCCGTTCGAGGAAGTGCGTGACGAGCTGCGCCAGGAAGCGATGGCCGGTGGCCGCGAGCGCGCCTACAACGAGCTGCTCGGCCAGTTGGTGGACGAGCTGATGAAGAACCCGTCCGGCTTCGTCGAGATCGCCGCGCGCCACCAGTTGCCGGTGCAGAAGAGCGGCCCGGTGCCGAAGGACGCCGGCGAAGGCGTGATGGCCGTGCCCGCCGTGCAGCGCGAGATTTTCTCCGAGCAGCGCATCGGCGATGGCAGCGTCAGTGATCCGATCGAAGTCGCGCCCGAGCGCAGCGTGCTGGTTCGCGTGGTCGGCCACTCGCCCGAGAAGCCGCTGCCGCTGGCCGAAGTGCGCGAGCGGGTGATCGCCGACGTGCGCGCCGAACGCGCGAGCAAGGCGGCCGAAGGCATCGCCGAGGAGCTGGCCGCCGCGGTCCGCAAGGGCGAGTCGCTGGCGACGCTGGCGGCGGCGAAGCAGTTGCACGTGCAGCCGATGCCGGGCCTGGTGCGCGCCGCCAACCTGCCCACGCCGGAAGCCGCGCGGGCGATCTTCAACGCCCCGGCACCGAGTGCGGCTGCCGGTACCGGCGGCAAGATCCGCATGCCCGACGGCGCCTGGCTGGTCTTCCAGGTGGATGCGGTGCACGCGACCGATCCGGCTGAAGTCCCCGAGCAGGAGAAGGCGATGCTGAGCCAGCAGCTGGCCGCGGCCGATGGCGACCAGGCGGCGCGCGCCTACATCGCGGCCATGCGCAAGCGCCTGCGGATCATCGTGGCCGAAAGCCAGCTCTGATCGCGGCTCACCTGCGAGAGGACGAGAAAAAGCCCGGCCATGCCGGGCTTTTTCGTTGCCGTGGATCCGGCGCGGTGCTCAGTCGTTGAGGCCGGTCATGCCGAGGATGTTGTAGCCCGAATCCACGTAGGTCACTTCGCCGGTGACGGCGCTGGCGAGGTCCGAACACAGGAAGGCGGCGACGTTGCCGACTTCCTCGATCTTCACCGTGCGGCGCAGCGGGGCGTTTTCCTCGACGTGGCCGAGGATCTTGCGGAAGCCGCCGATGCCGGCCGCGGCCAGCGTCTTGATCGGGCCGGCCGAGACGGCATTCACGCGGATGCCTTCCGGGCCGAGGTTGTAGGCGAGGTAGCGGACGGTCGCTTCCAGGCTGGCCTTGGCCACGCCCATAACGTTGTAGCCCTGCAGCGCGCGTTCGGCGCCGAGGTAGGAGAGGGTGACGATCGCGCCGTTGCGCCCGGCCATCATCGGTCGGGCGGCCGAGGCCAGCGCGGCGAGCGAGTAGGCGGAGATGTCGTGGGCGATTGCGAAGTTCTCGCGGGTGAGGCCGTCGAGGAACTGGCCGGCGATCGCTTCGCGCGGCGCATAGGCGATGGCGTGGACGAGGATGTCGAAACCGTCCCAGTGCTTGCCCAGCTCGGTGAAGCAGTTGGCGACCTGCTCGTCGGAGGAGACGTCGAGCGGGATCACGATGTCGCTGCCGAACTCCTTCGCGGCGGCTTCGACGCGCGGCTTGAGCTTGTCGGTCTGGTAGGTGAAGGCGAGTTCGGCGCCTTCGCGGTGCATCGCTTCGGCGATGCCGCTGGCGATCGAGCGTTCGCTGGCGATGCCGGTGATGAGTGCGCGCTTGCCTTGCAGGAAACCCATGCTGTCGTTCCGTCCGAATCTGCTGTGAAGCGTACAGTTTGCCTGCCGCGCAGGGGCTAGTCGAGCTTCAGCACCATACCCGGGCGCAGCGTGGCGCCGGGCTTGAGGCCGTTGCGGCGCAGGAGCTCGGCGGTGCTCAGCTTGTAGCGGCGCGCGATGGTCCAGAACGAATCCCCGCGCTGCACGGTGTGGGTGGATGGCCGCGATTGTCCGTCGCCATCACCGGCCAATGCGGCGGCGGCGCTGCCACTGGCCAGCACCGAAGGCAATGCGCCAACCGGGGCGGGTCGCTCGGCCACGGCCGTTGCCGCTGCGGCCCCGGCGGGCACCAGCAGGTGATGGCCGGCGCCGGCACGCAGCGGGCCGCTGGCATGGGCAGGGTTGAGCCGTGCCAGCAGGGCGCCGTCGAGCGCGCGCGTTTTCGCCCACTGCGCAAGCGAGGGTGCGGCATCGGTCATCGGCTCCGCCACCAGGAACGGCACCGGCCGATCCACTGCGCGCAGCCATTCCTCGCGGTTGTCGGCTTCCTCGATCAGGCAGGAGATCGCATGCAGCTTCTCCACGTAGGCCTGGGTGAGGGCGGGCACGCCCTGGAGCTTGCCGGGATCGGCGTTGCGCTGGGACTGGCCGCTGCGGCGGATCGCGCCGATGATGCGGTACTCGCCGGCGTTGTAGCCCATGATCGCCAACCGCCAGTTGCCGCCGAACATGCTGTGCAGGATCTTGAAATAGCGCACCGCCGCGCGCGTGGACTCCACCACCGAGTAGCGGCCGTCGTAGCCGGGACGCATGGTGATGCCCTGGTTGCGTGCGGTCAGGGCGATGAACTGCCACAGTCCGGCCGGCCCGGCCGCACTGCGCGCGGACGGGGTGTAGCGGCTTTCGATGAAGGGGACCAGCGCGTACTCGGTGGGCAGCCCGGCCTTGATGAACTCGTCCACCACGTAGCCGAACAGCGACATCAGTTCATCGTCCTGGCGCGCCATGCGCACCGGCGCCCGGGCGTAGTGCGCGCGCCAGCGCGGGCTGGCGTTGCGGCAATCCGCCTCGGCCAGGTTCTCGCGGAAGCGGCGGTGGATGTCCAGGCCGCTGCGGGTCGTCGGCGCGGCGTCGGCGGGCGGGGTCGCGTCGGTCGTTTCGATCGCGCTCGCTGCGGCAGTCACGGCAGGCGCGACATCGAGCGGGGCCGGCGTCTCGGCGGCGAGCGCCATGGGCATCGCCAGCAGGCATGCCAGCCAGGCCGCGCGGCGGCCTCGGGGGCGTGCGGGCCGGATCATGCGCGGAATCCGTCCTTCCAGCGGCGCAGCGCGGCGAAGACATCGACGCGATCACCCGGCGCCTCGCCCGCATGGGTGGCAATGGCCGCGCGCACCTCGGGATCATCCACCCGCAGGAACGGGTTGCAGGCGCGTTCGCTGGCGAGCGTGGTGGGCAGGGTCGGCTGGCCGGCCTCGCGCTGCTTCCCGGCCTCCTGCACGCGCATCGCCAGCGCCGGGTTGTGCGGCATGACCACGCGTGCGAAGGCGGCGTTGGCCAGCGTGTACTCGTGGGCGCAGCAGACCAGGGTGTCGCCGGGCAGCGCCGCGAGACGGTCCAGCGATGCAAGCAGGGTGGCGGCATCGCCCTCGAACATGCGCCCGCAGCCGAGGCTGAAAAGCGTGTCGCCGCAGAACAGCAGCCCTTCGCCGAACCATGCGATGTGGCTGCGGGTGTGGCCGGGGACTTCGATCAGCTCGAAGGAGAGATTGCCGATCGTCACTTCGTCGCCATCGCCCACGCGCCGGCTGGCATGGACGATGCGATCATCATGCGGGGCCAGCACCGGGGTGCCGGGCCAGCGCTCGAGCAGGCGCGCGACGCCGCCGATGTGGTCGTCGTGGTGGTGGGTGAGCAGGATGCCCGCCAGCGCGGGTTCCGCATCGAAATGTTCCAGCGCCGGGCCGGCATCGCCCGGATCGACCAGCAGCGGACCCGCCGCGGTGGGCAGCCACCACAGGTAGTTGTCGCTGGCGAATGGCAGGGGCGGGGGCGGTATCACGGGTTGGCGAGACGCTTCGGCCACGTAGAATGGCGGACCATGCCTGCCCTCGATACCGCCCGTCAACCCGAAGCTGAACCCGGCTGGTACGCCGGCGTGGCCGGTCGCGCGGTGATCGAAAGCGAGATCCAGAGCCTGTTCGAGGTACTCGAGGCGCGGCCCGGGCTGCCGTGGCTGGGGTTCTCCGCGGTCGCGCGGCCGGTGGCGCTGCAGCAACCGCACGGTCTCTGGCTGATGCCGGGTGCTGCCGGCTGGGCCGGCGATATCCGCTGTGATGCCAGCGCGCTGCCCCTCGCCAGCGAATCGGTGGGGACGGTGATCGTCCAGCACGTGGGCGCGCCTTCGACCGCCGTCGCGTGGCTCTCGGAGTGCGCGCGCGTCCTGGTGCCCGGCGGTCGCCTGTGGCTGTTCTCGCTGAACCCCCTGTCGCCGTATCGACTGCGCTGGCTGGCCGAACCGGATGCCGATGGCCACGAGCCGATGCGTTGGCGCGCGGCCCTGCGTCGCGCGGGGCTGGAAGCGGATGCAGTGGCGCAGGGCGTCGGCCCGCGGTGGCAGCCGCGCATCGATGGCCGTCGCCGGATCGGTGCCGGTGCGCGTGCGGCTTATGTCATCTGCGCGGAGAAGCGCCGCATCGCGCTGACCCCGAAGCGCAGTGGTTCGATGGTGCCGGCCCTGGGTGACGCGGCTTGAAGCAGGTCGAGGTCCATTCCGACGGGGCCTGCCTCGGCAACCCCGGCCCCGGCGGCTGGGGTGCGCTGCTGCGCTACGGCAGCCGCGAGAAGGAACTGAGCGGCGGCGAGGCGGACAGCACCAACAACCGGATGGAACTGATGGGCGCAATTGCCGCGCTGGAAGCGCTGACCGAGCCCTGCGAGGTGGTGCTGCATACCGATTCCCGCTACGTCCAGCAGGGGATCACCGAATGGCTGCCGGGTTGGCGCCGTCGCGGCTGGAAAACCGCCGGTGGCGCGGCGGTGAAGAACCGCGAGCTCTGGCAGCGGCTGGAGGCGGCGGCCGCCCGGCATCGCGTGGACTGGCGCTGGGTGAAGGGCCATGCCGGCAACCCGGACAACGAACGCGTGGACATGCTGGCGCGCGCGGCCGCGCTGGCGATGAAGGGAAGGAGCGGCTGATGCGCCAGATCGTGCTGGATACCGAAACCACCGGCCTGGAGTGGCGCAAGGGCAATCGCGTGGTGGAAATCGGTTGCGTGGAACTGGTGGAGCGCCGCCTCACCGGCAACAACTTCCACTGCTACCTCAACCCGCAGCGCGAGTTCGAGGAAGGCGCGCAGCAGGTGACCGGCCTGAGCCTCGAGTTCCTCGCCGACAAGCCGCTGTTCGCCGATATTGCCGCCGATTTCGTCGAATACATCCGGGGTGCCGAACTCATCATCCACAACGCCCGCTTCGACGTCGGCTTCCTCGACAGCGAATTGCGTGGCGTGGCGCCGCACCTGGGCTGCATCGCCGATCACGCGACGGTGGCCGACACCCTGGAGATGGCGCGCCTGCGCTGGCCCGGGCAACGCAATTCGCTCGATGCCTTGTGCCGGCGCCTGGGCGTCGAGAATGCCCATCGCACCCTGCACGGCGCATTGCTCGATGCCGAGATCCTGGCCGAGGTGTATCTGGCGATGACCGCCGGGCAGGGCGAAATCGGTTTCGATGCCGCAGGCGCCGAGCCGGCCGGCTCCGATGCCGCAGTCGCCGCGGCCGCGCTCGTCGCCGCGCAGGGGCCGCGGCCCCGCGTGTTGGTGTCGGCGGAAGAACACGAGGCGCATCTGGCGCGGCTCGCGACGATCGAGAAGAAAGCCGGCTTCAGCCTGTGGCGCGGCACGCCCGAGCCGGCCTGATCCTGGCGCAGTTGCTCAGGCCGCCATGCCCGCGGCGCGGCCCGAGGCCCAGGCCCACTGGAAGTTGTAGCCGCCGAGCCAGCCGGTGACATCCACCACTTCGCCGATGAAGAACAGGCCGGGAACATTTCGCGACATCATCGTGGCCGATGACAGCCCATCGACATCGACACCGCCCAGGGTGACTTCCGCGGTCCGGTAGCCTTCGGTGCCGCTGACGGTGATCGGCCATGCCGCCAGCGTCGCGGCGATCGCGTCGAGTTCGCGCGGCAGGTACTGGCGCATCGGTCGGCTTTGCAGCCAGTGCTCGCACAGGCGCTGGGCGAAGCGCCTGGGCAGCACCTCGCCGAGCAAGGTCTGCAGCTGGGCATCGCGGCGTCCGGCCTGCCATTCGCCGAGCAGTGCGCGCGCATCCATGCCGGGCAGCAGGTCGATCCCAAGCGGATCCCCGGTGTCCCAGTACGAGGACACCTGCAGCATCGCCGGGCCGCTCAAGCCGCGATGGGTGACGAGCATGGCGTTGCGGAACGCTCCCTTTCCGGCGCGTGCTTCGACCGGCAGCGACAGCCCGCTCAGGCCTTCCAGCCGTTCCAGATGCGTGCCGGAAAGCGTGAACGGCACCAGCCCGGCGCGGGTCGGCAGCAGCGCATGCCCGAATTGCCGGGCCACCTCGAAGCCGAAGCCGCTCGCCCCCATGCGCGGGATGGACAGCCCGCCACTTGCGATGACCAGCGACGTGCCGGTCTGGACGCCGCGCGAGGTGCGCAGCCGGAAGACGCCATCGTCGCCGCGTTCGATCGATTCCACGCTGCAGCCGGTTTCGATGCCGGCGCCGGCCCACTCGCATTCGTCGGCCAGCATTTGCACGATCCGCTTGCTGGATTCGTCGCAGAACAGCTGGCCCGGTTCCTTCTCGTGGTAGCCGATGCCGTGGCGCTCGACCATGTCGATGAAATCCGCCGGCGTGTAGCGCGCCAGTGCCGATTTGCAGAAATGCGGGTTGGCGGAAAGATACTGCGCCGGCGTGGTGCCGGTATTGGTGAAGTTGCAGCGACCGCCGCCGGACATCAGGATCTTCTTGCCGATGCGCTCGGCATGCTCGATGACCCGCACCCGCCGCCCGCGCTGGCCCGCGGTGAGCGCGCACATGAGGCCGGCGGCACCACCACCGATGATGATCACGTCGTGGGAAGTCTGCATGCACGGATTGTCGCCGCCGGGATGCCGGCCGGCCAAGTTATGCGGCATCATCACGGCTCGATTCACAGGGAGAGCCCGAATGACCCGACGATTCCCGGCACTGCGTCTCGGTGCCCAGGCGGCCTTGCTGCTGGCTTTCGCCCTGCCATCGCCCGAGGCGGCGGCGCAGGCCAGGAAGCCTTTCGATGCCGAGCGCAGCTGGCAGGTCCAGCGAATCGCCAGCCCCGCCATCTCGCCGGACGGGCGCACGCTGGTGGCCCCGGTCACCCGTTACGACGTGGCCAAGGACCAGGGCTTCACCGATCTCTGGATCTGGAATCGCGACGGCAGCGGCCAGCGCCGCTTCACTTCGTCGGGCAGCGACAACGCGCCGACGATCAGCCCGGACGGCAAGTGGCTGGCCTTCACCTCCAAACGTGGCGACGACAAGGCCCCGCAGCTCTACGTGATGCCGCTGGACGGCGGTGAAGCGCGCCGCCTGACCGCACTGGCCACCGGCGTGCAGAGCGCCCGCTGGCTCGGCGACAGCCAGCGCCTGGTGTTCGTCTCGCGGGTCTTCGCCGACCTGCCGCTGGACGGGCAGGGCAAGCGCCTGGACGAGAACCGCGACAGCAAGATGACCGGCCGGGTCTGGGATCGCGGCCCGGTGACCGCCTGGGATCAATACCTCGACGAGCGCCAGTTCCACGTGTTCTCGGTGGGCCTGGACAGCGCGGGCGACAACACCGGCATTCGCGCGCTGACCTTGCCGCTGCGCATGCAGCTGCCACGCGGCGCGGTGCAGGGTACCGCGCATCTGTTCGATGTCGCGCCCGACGGCCGCGAGCTGGCATTCGTGTCCGACTCGAGCCAGCGCGCCGAGGACTCGGACAACGACGTGTACACGGTTTCCCTGGATGCCTCCGGCGCACCGGTCGGCAGCCCGCGCAACCTGACCGCCGGCAACCCGGCCAATGACGGCAACCCGCTCTACAGCCCGGATGGCCGCCACCTGGCCTTCGTGCAACAGCGCGTCAAGGGCTTCTATGCCGACAAGGGCCGGTTGATGGTGCGTGATCGCCGCGCCGGCACCACCCGCGAGCTGTTCCGCGACTGGGACCGCAGCGCCGGCGGGCTGGTCTGGGCGCTCGATGGCCAGCGCCTTTACGGCGCCATCGACGATGCCGGCACCGTCCGCGCCTACGAACTGCCGCTGCAGGGCGCACCACGCCCGATCACCGGCGCCGGCTCGTTCGGCCAGCTGGCGGTGGCCCGCGACGGCACCCTGATCGGCCTGCGGCAGAGTTTCGTCGAGCCTCCGACGCTGGTCCGGATCGACCCGGCCAACGGCAACGCGGTGAAGCTTTCGACCCTCAACGATGCACTGCTTGCCGGCACCGACATGGGTACCTATGAATCGGTGACCTACACCGGCGCCAACGGCGCGCCGATCCAGATGTGGGTGAACTACCCGCCGGGCTTCGACCGCTCGAAGAAGTACCCGCTGTTCCTGCTGATCCACGGCGGCCCGCACAGCGCCATCACCAATGGCATGAGCTTCCGCTGGAATGCGCAGGTGTTCTCCAGCTGGGGCTACGTCACCGCGTGGCCGAACTTCCACGGCAGCTCCGGCTTCGGCCAGGCGTTCGCGGATTCCATCAACCCGGACTGGGCCGAGCAGCCCTATCAGGACGTGATCAAGGCCGCCGAGTGGCTGGCCGCCCGGCCCTGGATAGACGAAAAGCGGATGGTGGCCGGTGGCGCCAGCTACGGCGGCTATCTGACCTCCGTGGTACTCGGGCGGCCGCATCCGTTCAACGCGCTCATCAACCATGCCGGCGTGTACAACCTGTACACCCAGTACGCCGCGGATTTCGCCAACGAGACGCCGCGCTTCGGCGGCTTCTGGGAAGAGGGCAACCGCGCGGTAATGGAGCGCAACTCGCCGCATTACGGTGCCGGCAACTTCAACACCCCGACCCTGGTGATCCACGGCCAGACCGACCTGCGCGTCCCGGTGAACCACGGCATCGAGCTCTACCACACGCTGCTCAACCGCGGCGTCCCGACCCGCTTCGTGTATTTCCCGAACGAGAACCACTGGATCCTGAAACCGCAGAACTCGCTGTTCTGGTACGGGGAGGTGAAGCGCTGGATCGAGGAGCGGAACGTGCCGAAGGCGCGTTGACATCAGGGCGTGGCAGCGGGGGGGGCTGTTTCCGGGCGTCCTTCAGTAAGCTTCCCCGTCAAGCAGACATTTCAAAAGTAGACCCTTCGGCGGCTTGACGGTACTCGACCGGCGTCATGTCGCCGAGCGAGTCATGGGGACGCTCCTCGTTGTACTCGAGCATCCACCAGTACGCCGCCTCGCGTACGTCGTCGAGGCGGGCGAACAGGTGCTGGTCCAGGACCTCCTCGCGGAAGGTCCGGTTGAAGCGTTCGATGTAGGCGTTCTGGTTGGGCTTGCCGGGCTGGATGTAGCGGATGGCCATGCCGTTGAGCTTGGCCCACTGCACGAAGGCCTCGCCCAGGAACTCCGGGCCGTTGTTGGTGCGCAGGACCTGCGGCAAGCCGTGGTTACGCTTGAGCGCTGATGCCGGCCTGCCGGCCGATGTCCTTGACCGGCACGCCGGACTCGGCCTGCTTCAAGGCGAACGCGATCTGCTCTTCGGTGAACTTCGACTTCTTCATGGCGACGGGCCTCCTTGGGCCTGCGTGTCCCCGAATCCTCTAGTTCTGGCTGGTCCGAATCATCGGGAGGACGTCACGGATGCGGCCCGAGGGTCTCGCATCAGGCCAATCGCCGCCCGGTGAACCCGTTGCGAATGAGAATGCCTCCCATTACACTTCCTGCTGTGGTGCCCCAGGCCACCCACTCGCCCGTCTCACGAGCCAATCAACTCATGCCCCAGATCAATTCCCCGGCGCGCAATGCGCTGATCGCCGCGCTGCTGCTCGCATTCTCCACCCCTGCCTTTGCCTGGAACGGTACAAGCCCCGATTCGGCGACGGATGCCGATCCCGACCCGCAGCGTCTCGACCGCGTCGTGGTCACTGCCACCGGCTTCCAACAGAAGCTGATCGAAGCGCCGGCCAGTATCAGCGTGGTTGCACGCGAAGAGCTGGAAAAACGCCCTTACGCGACGCTGATCGATGCGCTGCGCGATATCGAGGGCATTGATGTCGGCATGGAGAGCACCGACAAGAACGGCATGGCAACGATCAGCATGCGCGGATTGCCGTCGGAGTACACTCTGGTGCTGATCGATGGCCGCCGGCAGAGCAATGTCGGCTCGATCTATCCCAACAACTTCGGCGGCGGCGAATTCGCCTTTCTGCCGCCGCTGGATGCGATCGATCGCATCGAAGTGGTGCGCGGGCCGATGTCCACCCTGTACGGGTCGGATGCGATGGGCGGCGTGATCAACATCATCACCCGTCCAGTTGGCGAAAGGTGGCACGGCTCGCTTCGCCAGGGCTTCACCTTGCAGCAGGACAATCAGTTCGGCGATGCGCGCAGCAGCGATGTCTATCTCAATGGTCCGCTGGTCAATGACCGGCTCGGCTTTGCTTTCCGTGGCAGCCATCGCCACGAACAGGCTTCCAACCCGGAATGGGCGCCGTTGATTCTGCCCGATGGCAGCGAATGGAACCGCTCGCTCGGCTTTGGCGGCGGTGGCAAGAAGGTGGAGAGCACGAACTGGAACGCCGGATTCCGCTTCGATTGGAAACAGAGCGATGCCCATCGCCTGTTGTTCGATTACGACCTGTCGCGGCAGAAATACGACAATCACCTTGGCCAGACTGGCACCCTGGACGGCATCGAGACCCTGTGGCGCAGCGGCAATGTGACAATCCCGAATCCGAATGGCAGCGGCACCATCAGCCGTCGCGTGGTGCAGCCACGGGTCGGCTATACGCCCTACCAGCGCTATGAGCGCGAGCAGGCCTCGCTGACCCACATCGGCGAGTGGTCACTCGGCCGCAGCCAGACCAGTCTGATGCGGATCGGCAGCCGCAATCTGGGGCGTTCGTTGCCATTGACCATCGCCGAGCGCGCCGACTTGCAAGCGCTGTGGAACGATGTCTGCCGCCGACGTGGTCAAGCGGCCTACTGCAACAACGGGATGGGGGCTTCCGGCATCGAGTCGAGCAAACTCACTGCCGATGAGCTGGCCCGACTCAATGCCTTCCTGCCGCGCCCGTTGCGCACACTGGAATTGCGTGGCTGGATTCTCGACAGCAACTTCGAAATGCTGCTCGGCGATCACAAGCTGACGCTGGGCGGGCAGATCAATGACACCGACATGGAGGATGGCGTGTTCGGCATGGATAGCGCCGAGCATGAAGCCGGCGTCACCCAGACGCATCGGCAATGGGCCTTGTTTGCCGAGGACAACTGGCAGATCAATGATGCATTGACCACCACTCTCGGCCTGCGTTACGACCGCCACAACGTGTTCGGCAGCCAGTTCAGCCCGCGCGGCTATCTGGTCTGGAATGCCAACAGTGATTGGACGATCAAGGGCGGCATCAGCACCGGCTACAAGGCGCCACGCCCGGACCAGCTTTTCAACGGCATCATCGGTTTTGGCTCGCAGGGCGTGTTGCCATTGGTCGGGACGCCCGGCCTGAAGCCGGAAACCAGCCGCAATTTCGAGTTGGCCGCGTATTACGAGCACGACAACATCGGCTTCGATGTCACCGCCTTCCTCAACCGCTTCGAGAACAAGATCGCCGGGGGCGGCGTCTTCCCCAATTGCGAAGTCGCCGCACCGGGCAGCGCATATTGCGTCGACATCGGCACCGGCTGGGCCGCGCTGGGATACTCGACGTTCTCCCAGACCATCAATATCGATACCGCCAGGACCCGTGGCGTCGAACTGGCCGGCCACTGGGACTTCGCGCCTGCCTGGCAGTTGCGTGGCAACTACACCTGGACGCAGTCGGAACAAACCAGCGGCGAGGGGCGTGGCCAGCCGATCTCCGGCAATCCGGCCGAGCACATGGTCAACGCATCGTTGAACTGGAAGGCCAGCCAAACGCTCGACTTCACCCTGAGCGGCGAAGGCCGTTACAACCGTTACTACGGCATGAACACGCTCGGCGAGCACAGCTTCTACAAGGATCACGCTCTGCTCAACCTGGGTGGCAGCTGGCAGGCCACGCAGTGGCTGACCATCAATGCCCGCATCAACAATTTGCTTGATCGCAATTACATTTCGCAGATCTGCACCTTGAATGCCGGCCAGGATGGTTTCGATTGCCGCGATGATTACGCGGTCAAGGCATCACGTCGCAGTTTCTGGGTTTCGTTCAATGCGCGATTCTGAGCATCGTCACGACATGGCCGCCACCCCACACCGATGAATGACGCAACCGCATTGGCCACCCTGCGCCAACAGCGCCGCGGCTTCTGGCTGCGGCAGCTGCATCAATGGCACTGGATCAGCGCAGCCGTGTGTCTGGTGGCGATGCTGCTGTTCTCGCTGACCGGCGTCACCCTCAATCACGCCGCCAGCATCGAGGCCACGCCACAGGTGCAGAGCGGCAGCGACACGATGCCGGCATCGGTGCTGAAATCGTTGGGTGATCGCGCGGAAGGCCAGGCACCGCTGTCAATGACCGCGATTGAATGGTTGAACCACGCGCTGCCACTGCATGTCGGGCGCCAGGCCGCCGAGTGGTCAGCCGATGAGATTTATCTCGCCCTGCCGCGTCCCGGCGGTGATGGCTGGATCAGCATTGATCGTGCAACCGGTGCAGTCGAATACGAACGTAGCGACCGCGGTTGGATTTCCTATTTCAATGATCTGCACAAGGGCCGCCACACCGGCGCAGCCTGGCGCTGGTTCATCGATCTGTTTGCCATCGCCAGCATCGTGTTCACCGCCAGCGGTCTGTTCCTGTTGCAGATGCATGCGCGACAACGGCGCTCGACCTGGCCTTGGGTCGGGCTGGGTGTGTTGATCCCGCTGCTGATCGCCTTCGTATTCATCCATTGATCCACAGAGAACCTGCCATGCGCATCCCAGTCACCATCGCCCTGTGCGGCTTGATTGCACTGCCGCTGCAAGCTGCCGAGCTCAAGCTCGATGTCGAAATCCCCAGACTCAATGTCGCCGAATACCACCGCCCGTACGTGGCGATCTGGGTTGAAGGCAGCGACATGAGCGCGAAGGCCAATCTCGCCGTTTGGTATGCGCAGAAGGCCAACAGCGAAGGCCATGGCACCAAGTGGCTGCCCGACCTGCGCCAGTGGTGGCGGCGCAGTGGCCGCGATCTGAAAATGCCGGTGGATGGCGTGACCGGGCCGACCCGTCCGGCCGGCAACCATGCGCTGGTGTTCGACGACCAGCACCCGGAACTGAAAACCCTGCCGGCCGGCGATTACACCCTGGTGGTCGAAGCCGCACGCGAAGTCGGCGGGCGCGAACTTCTGCGCATCCCGTTCAAATGGCGCGGCGCCAGTACCGGCAGCGCACAGGGCAAGAGCGAGCTTGGCCGCATCCGTCTGACCAGCACCCGTTGAACACCAAGGAACCCTTCATGAAAACATCGATCAAAACCACCGCACTGGTTCTGGCATTGGCGCTGCCGATCTCGGCACAGGCACACAAGGCCTGGCTGCTGCCTTCGCAAACCGTGATCTCCGGCAATGCGCCGTGGATTACCGTCGATGCTGCCGTTTCCAACGATCTGTTCTATTTCAACCATGTCCCGTTGCGGCTGGAAGGGCTGCAGATCACTGCACCGAATGGCGACAGCGTTGCCGCGCAGAATCTGGCAACCGGCAAATACCGCAGCGTGTTCGATATCGAATTGAACCAGACCGGCACCTGGCGCATCGCCAACGTCAATGAAAGCCTGACTGCCAGTTGGAAAGAAAACGGCGAAAACAAGCGCTGGCGTGGCACCGTCGCCAACTTCAGCAAGGAAGTGCCGGCCAACGCGCAGGATTTGCAAGTCAGTCAGGGCGCCATCCGTGTCGAAACCTTCGTCACCAATGGCGCACCGAATGACACGGCACTGAAGATCAGCGGCAAGGGGCTGGAAATGCAGCCGATCACCCACCCCAATGATCTGTTTGCGGGCGAACAGGCCAGCTTCCGCCTGCTGGTCGACGGCCAGCCGGCAGCCGGCATCGAGATCGAGATCGTGCGTGGCGGCACCCGCTATCGCGATGCACAGGATGAAATCAAGCTGAGCAGCGATGCCAAGGGCGAGTTCAAAGTCACCTGGCCCAGTGCCGGCATGTACTGGCTGGAGGCCGGCAGCCACGACAACAAGACGTCGCTGCCACAGGCCAAACAGCGCCGATTGATGTACGTGGCAACGCTGGAAGTATTGCCGGAATAACAACGCGAGCCCGGCAAATGAGCTCGACCATCCACCGACTCGGCGGTACCACCATGGGCACCACATGGTCGGTACTCGTCGTTGCGGCCGCAGGCGCCGATCTTCGGCGTCTGCACTTTGTCGTACAACGCGAACTGGATACCGTAGTGGCGGAAATGAGCAACTGGCAGGCCGATTCCTCCATCAGCCGGTTCAATCGCGCGTCCGCAGGCAGCGCGCATCGCCTGCCCGAGGGTTTCTGCCGCGTGCTGCGGGCAGCACAGCAAATCGCCGAAGCCAGTGATGGCGCCTTCGATCCCACCCTTGGCGCCCTGGTCGATGGCTGGGGATTCGGCCCCTCGCGCACTCTCGACACGGCAATGGTTGACGAACTCGACCGCCTGCGCGCCGCCAGTGGCTGGCATCGCCTGCAGTGGCAGGATGATGTCCACATCGTGCAACCCGGCGGCCTGCAACTGGATCTGTGCGGGATCGCCAAAGGCCATGCGGTCGATGCGGTCACCGCCAGCCTGCGTCATTCCGGGATCGGCGCCGCGCTGGTGGAAGTGGGGGGCGAACTGCAGGGCTACGGCCGCAAGCCGGATGGCGACGCGTGGCGAGTGATCGTCGAAGGCTGGCAGGGCGATGAAGACGACGCACAGCCTGCACGCATCGTGGAACTCGATGACTTGGCGGTGGCAACCTCCGGCGACCGCTGGCATCACCGCGAACACAATGCCCGACGCGAAAGCCACACCCTTGATCCGCGCACTGGGCGCCCGCTGGCCGACGCACCAACCGCCGTCACCGTACTGATGCAAAGCGCAATGCAGGCCGATGGCTGGGCTACCGCACTCGGGGTGCTCGGTTGCGAGGCCGGTTTCGAGCTGGCTTGCGCGCGCGGCATTGCCGCCCGTTTCATCGACAACGCAGCGCGCGATTACCGCGAGCGGATGACGCCCGCATTTCAGGGCCGGCTGCTGGCATGAGCCGTACCCATTTCGGCAACAGCCTGTTGATCGCCACGCTGATCGCCGTCGCGCTCGGCTTCGCTGCCTTGCAGCACGATCCGTGGTGGCTCGGCCCCCCCGCACCCACGCGACTGGTCTTTGCCGGGCTGGCATTTGGCGCATGGGCGGCACTCAGCGCGATCCTGTTGTGGCCACGACGCAACACCACAATCGCCCCGAGCGCCGATGCCAAATCCACAGTGCTGATTCTCTGGGCCAGCCAGACCGGATTCGCCAGCGAACTGGCCGAATCCACCGCAAACTCATTGGCCGCCGCCGGCATCACCGGGCGCGTGCAATCGATCGAAAATGCCACCCCGGAAACCCTGCGTACCCACCGCCATGTGCTGTTGATCGCCAGCACCAGCGGCGAAGGCGATGCCCCGGATCATGCGCTCGGGTTCTTGCCTACCCTGTCGGACTGCGATTTGCGCAATGTTTCGTATGCCGTGCTTGCCCTGGGCGACAGCGACTATTTGCAGTTTTGTGGCTATGGCCGGAAACTTGATCAGGCATTGCGCGCGGCCGGTGCAACGCCATTGTTCGACCGCATCGATGTCGATCGCGCCGACCCTGCTGCATTGCGCCACTGGCAGCAGCAACTCGCACACAGCCTCGGCATCGTCCCGATGCAGGACTGGGTGGCACCGCGCTATCGGAAATGGATATTGCGGGCACGGGAATGCCTGAATCCGGGCAGTGTCGGGGCGCCGGTGCATCGCCTGTGGCTGCAACCATCGGATGCATCCGATCTCGACTGGCAGGCCGGGGATATCGCCGAAACACGGCCGCGCCATTGTGCCCAGACCGTCGCCACCTGGCTGCACCAGACCGGGCTGGATGGCGAAGCCGACATCACAACCGATGATTCATCGCCACGACGACTGGCCGATTGGCTGACCGGCATGCATTTGCCGCCCGCCACCGATGTTGCCGGACTCACGACTGGCGAATTGATCGAACGGCTTGAACCGCTGCCACACCGCGAATACTCGATTGCCTCGATTCCGCAGGAAGGCGAGTTGCAACTATTGGTGCGCGAGATGTGCGATGAAGACGGTCGGCCCGGTCTTGGCAGCGGTTGGCTGTGTCGTCACAGCAAAATCGGCGGCCAGATCGAGTTGCGCATCCGACGCAATCCCTACTTCCATTCACCAGCCAGCGACAAGCCGATGATCCTGATCGGCAATGGCACCGGCATCGCCGGGCTGCGCGCACATCTGGCCGCCCGTGTTGCCGCCGGTGCGCGTCGCAACTGGCTGATCTTCGGCGAACGCCAAGCCGCCCACGATGCACATTTCGCCGATGATCTGGCGGCATGGCAGTTGCAGGGCTTTCTGCCGCAGTTCGATGCGGTGTACTCCCGCGATGGCGGCGCTCATCGTTACGTGCAGGATCGACTGCAGGCCGAAGCCACACGCCTGCGGCAATGGATCGATGAAGGCGCCTCGATCCATGTCTGCGGCAGCCTGCAGGGCATGGCACCGGCCGTCGATGCCGTCATCGGCGAGATACTGGGCAACAACGCACGCGAGACACTACGCGCTGAAGGGCGTTATCGGCGCGACGTGTACTGAAACATTCCCGCTTTCCACTCGCGCTTGCTGAGCCTTCCCCCGCGCTTCGCGGTTGATTGCGCCCCTGATTGTGGCGATTTCATGCACTGAACTGGATGGCCAATCAGACCCGTGCCAGTTTGTGCACCCGATCCGAGTCCGATCTGGTGCCATCGTCACAATCAGCCACCTGGCCGGCCCTCGGGCGTGGCAGCCACTTGTCAGCCGCGTCGTCAATTCCAAAACCCGGCGCGGACCAAGGCAAAAAGAAAAAGGCGGACACCTCGATCCGCCTTTTTCATTGGCCGGTGGTCGGCTGGGCTCAGCCGCGCGGCTTGTTGAAACCGCCCTTGCCGAAGCCGGCGCGCTTCTTGAAGCCGGGCTTGCCGGGGCGGCGCTCGCCATCGTTGAAACGGCCGCCGGCATCGCCATCGGCATGCGGTCGGCGCGGACGGAAGCCGCCTTCGTCGCCACGCGGCGGGCGCGGCGAGAAGCGCGGACGCTCGTCGACATGGTCGATGTCGGCGTCGGTGGCCAATCGCATGCGGATCGGGCGGCCGGCCACGCGCACGTTCTGCATGAACTGCAGCAGTTCCGCCGGCATGCCTTCGGGCAGGTCCACCAGGGTGAACTCGGTGCGGATGTCCACCCGGCCGATGTAGCGCGCTTCCAGCTCGGCCTCGTTGGCGATGGCGCCGACGATGTTGCCGGGCTTCACGCGGTGCGCGTGGCCCACTTCGATGCGATAGGTCTGCATGCCCACGTCCGGGCCGCCATGCGCGGCACGCGGTGGGCGCGGCGCGGCTTCGCCATCGCGGCTGCGCGGTGCGTAATCGTCGCCGCGCTGCGGCCGCGCCGGGCGTTCGCGCGGCGGCGGGGGTGGCGGATCATTGGGCAGGAGCAGCGGGGTATCGCCCTGCAGCATCTGCGCCAGCGCCGCGGCGATCTCCGCCATCGGCACGTTCTGCTCGCGCTCGTAGGCTTCCAGCAGATCGCGGAACAGTGCGGTGTCGGGGCCGTCGAGCGCGCTGCCGATGCGGTCGCGGAAGCGGCTGACGCGCTGCTGGTTGACGTCCTCGGCGGTGGGCAGCTGCATCGGTTCGATGGGCTGGCGCGTCGCGCGTTCGATCGCCCGCAGCATGCCGCGCTCGCGCGGGGTGACGAACAGGATCGCCTCGCCCTTGCGCCCGGCGCGTCCGGTGCGGCCGATGCGGTGGACGTAGCTTTCGGTGTCGTAGGGGATGTCGTAGTTGAGGACGTGGGTGATGCGCTCCACATCCAGGCCGCGGGCGGCCACGTCGGTGGCGACCAGCACGTCGAGCTGGCCGTCCTTCAGCCGCTGGATGGTGCGCTCGCGGGATTTCTGGTCCATGTCGCCGTTGATGGCGGCAGCGGCGATGCCGCGCGCGGCCAGCTTCTCGGCCAGTTCCTCGGTGCCGAGCTTGGTGCGCGCGAACACGATCATCGCGTCGTAGGTCTCGGCCTCGAGGATGCGGGTGATCGCATCGAGCTTCTGCAGGCCGCTGACCAGCCAGTAGCGCTGGCGGATGTTCTCGCCGGTGGTGGTGGTGGCCTTGATCGCCACT
Source organism: Pseudomonadota bacterium (assembly GCA_023394655.1). Classification (GTDB taxonomy): domain Bacteria; phylum Pseudomonadota; class Gammaproteobacteria; order Xanthomonadales; family Xanthomonadaceae; genus Solilutibacter. Next base: position 4,735 of record JAEXAG010000032.1, on the reverse strand, counting down.
TCCACCGGATCGCGCAGGTAGGTCTGGGCGATGCGCTTGATCGGTGGCGGCATGGTGGCCGAGAACAGCGCGATCTGGCGCTCGGCCGGGCACTTCTGCACCACCGATTCCACATCGTCCACGAAGCCCATGCGCAGCATTTCGTCGGCTTCGTCCAGCACCAGTGCGCGCAGGCGGGACAGATCCAGCGAGCCGCGTTCGAGATGGTCGATGACGCGGCCGGGAGTGCCGACCACCACCTGCACGCCGCGGCGCAATGCCTGCAGCTGCGGGGTGTAGCTCTGGCCGCCGTAGATCGGCAGCACGTGGAAGCCGGGCAGGTGATTGGCGTACTTCTGGAAAGCCTCGCTGACCTGGATCGCCAGCTCGCGGGTCGGGGCCAGCACCAGTGCCTGCGGGGCGGCGAGCTTCGGATCGATCTGCGCCAGGATCGGCAGCGCGAAGGCGGCCGTCTTGCCGGTGCCGGTCTGCGCCTGGCCCAGCACGTCGCGGCCGGCCAGGAGCGGCGGGATGGTGGCCGCCTGGATCGGCGAAGGCGATTCGTAGCCGACATCGGCCAGCGCCTTCAGCAGGGGTTCGGGCAGGCCGAGGCTGGCGAAATCCGCCGCGGGAATGGTCATGGGGTGCTCCGGTTCAAGACGCCGGGTGACACCGGACGGGGCGATAGTTTACGCGACTCGCGCCCAAGCTCCGTCGAGGCCCGGTCTTCCGGGCCGTATGTGGTGCCGCCGCGTTCAGTCACCGTGGCGGGCGTAGTCCTCGCTGCTGCCATCACGGCGCAGCAGTTCGACGGTGTACGCCGACACGTAGCCTTCCGGGTGTTCCATGCCCGGCGATCCGGCCGGCATGCCGGGCACGGCCAGGCCGATGGCGTCCGGCTTCTCGGCCAGGAGGCGCTTGATGTCGATGGCCGGCACATGGCCTTCGATGGCGTAGCCCGCCACCTCGGTGGTGTGGCAGGAGGCCTTCGCCATCGGGATGCCGAGCCGTGCCTTGACCGGGGAAAGATCGCGGCTGATGCGCTCCTCCACCTCGAAGCCGGCCTCGCGCATGCGTTCGGCCCAGGCGCCGCAGCAACCGCAGGTCGGGGTCTTGTGCATCACGAGTGTCGGCAGGGCGTCGGCGGGTGCGATGGCCGGCGCGGCGCTTCCGCCGGCGACATCGGATTCCGTCGCGGGGGGCGCTTCAGCGGCGTGGCTGGCAGCCGTTGCGGATGGCGCGTTGCCGCAGCCCGTCAGCAGCAGGGCGGACAGGAAGAGGGCGGTCGGCGCGATCGGGGCGGGAATACGTGACATGGTGTCCTGCTTGGATGCGGGAGGCGTGCCCCCATGTTGATCCCATGGAAACGCAAACGCCACCCGGGCACTTCGGCATGGCCGATTGGATCTGGATCAATCGCTTCGTCGAACAGCTGCCGGGCGACCCGGAAACCGGGCCGCGCCGTCGCCAGGTGGAAGCCGCCTGGTCGGCGGTGTCGCCCACGCCGGTGGCATCGCCGCGGGTGGTGGCCGTGTCCGCGGAGATGCTCGACGCGCTCGGCCTGTCCGCGACCGACGCCGCGTCGCCGGCCTTCGCCGAGGTGTTGGGCGGCAACGCCTTGCTGCCCGGCATGCGGCCGCACGCGAGCAATTATGGCGGCCACCAGTTCGGCAGCTGGGCCGGCCAGCTCGGCGATGGCCGGGCGATCACGCTCGGCGAGATCCGCGCGCCGGATGGCCGTCACTGGGAGCTGCAGCTCAAGGGCGCCGGCCTGACGCCGTATTCGCGCCATGCCGATGGCCGGGCGGTGCTGCGCTCGTCCATCCGCGAGTTCCTGTGCAGCGAGGCCATGCACCATCTCGGCATTCCCACCACGCGTGCACTGGCGCTGGTGGCGACCGGCGATCCGGTGGTGCGCGACATGTTCTACGACGGCAATGCGCGTCCGGAACCCGGCGCGATCGTCACCCGCGTCTCGCCTTCGTTCCTGCGCTTCGGGCACTTCGAATTGCCGGCATCGCGCGGCGATGTCGCCCTGCTGCGGCAGCTGGCGGCGTTCTGCATCGAGCGCGATTTCCCGCATCTGGCCGGGCGCGCCCATGCGTTGGCCGCGTGGTTTGGTGAGATTGCCGAACGCACCGCGCGTCTGGTGGCGGAATGGATGCGCGTCGGCTTCGTCCACGGCGTGATGAACACCGACAACATGAGCACCTCGGGGCTGACCATCGATTACGGCCCCTACGGCTGGATCGACGATTACGATCCGGACTTCACCCCCAACACCACCGATGCACAGGGGCGGCGCTATCGCTTCGGCTGGCAGCCGCGGATCGCGCTGTGGAACCTGCAGCAACTGGCGGCCGCGCTCTCGCCGCTCTTCCCCGATGTCGCGCCCCTGCAGGCGGGGCTGCAGGCCTATGGCCGCGAGTACGCGCGGATGGACCGCGACAACATCGCGCGCAAGCTGGGATTGGCGGCGTGCCGGGATGACGATCTGGCGCTGATGCGCGATTTGCAGGCGTGGATGCAGCGGGCCGAAGTGGACATGACGATCTTCTTTCGCGCGTTGGGCGATGCGGACGCGCAGGCGCTGGCACCGGAGCGGTTCGCGGAGGCGTTCTACGACGCCGGCAAGCGCGAGCGGCATCGCGAGGCGCTGGCGGACTGGCTGGCTCGATACCGCGCCCGGTTGGCGGAGGATGCGCTGGATGCCGATGCCCGGCGCGAGACGATGCGTCGCGCCAATCCGAAGTTCATCCTGCGCAATTGGCTGGCGCAACGGGCGATCGAGCGCGCGGAAACGGGCGATGATGCCGGCATCCACGACTTGCTGGAGGTGATGCGGCGGCCGTACGAGGACCAGCCGGGGCGGGAGGAATTCGCCGGCAAGCGCCCGGATTGGGCACGCGACAAGGCGGGATGTTCGATGTTGTCCTGTTCGTCCTGAGGCCGCGCCACCTAGAATGTCCGCATGCCCCTGATCACCCTCAATGCCGTCGATTTCAGCGTCGGCGGCCCGCTGCTGCTGGAAAAGGTCGATTTCAGCGTCGAAGCCGGCGAACGCATCGCGCTCATCGGCCGCAACGGCGCCGGAAAATCCACCCTGCTGAAGCTGCTGGCCGGCGAACAGCGCCCCGACGACGGCGACATCCGCGTCGAATCCGGCGTGCGCATCGCCCGGCTGGAACAGGAAGTCCCGCAGGATGCACGAGGCAGCGTTTTCGATGTCGTGGCGCAGGGTCTCGGCGGTCTCGGGCAGCTCTTGGCGCACTACCATCATCTGATACAACAGCCCGAGATCGATACCCATGCATTGGCGCGCGTGCAGGGCGAGATCGAATCCGCGCAGGGCTGGACGCTCGATCAGCGCGTGACCGATACCCTGCAGCGGCTCGGACTGGACGGCGATGCGGATTTCTCGCGGCTCTCCGGCGGCATGAAGCGCCGCGTGCTGCTGGCGCGCGCGCTGGTGGCCGAACCCGATCTGCTGCTTCTGGACGAACCCACCAACCACCTCGACATCGAAGCCATCGACTGGCTGGAGACCTTCCTGAAAGGCTGGTCCGGCGCACTGGTGTTCGTCACCCACGACCGCCGCTTCCTGCGTGCGCTGGCCACGCGCATCGTCGAGATCGATCGCGGGCGGCTGACCAGCTGGCCCGGCGATTGGGAGAACTACCTGCGCCGCCGCGAGGAGCGCCTGCATGCGGAGGCCCAGGAAAACGCGCGTTTCGACAAGTTGCTGGCGCAGGAAGAGGCGTGGATCCGGCAGGGCATCAAGGCCCGGCGAACCCGTGACGAAGGCCGCGTGAGGCGCCTGAAAGCGATGCGGGTCGAGCGTGCCGCACGTCGCGAGCAGGTCGGCAAGGTGCGGCTCGAAGCCGCCGGCGCACAGGCCTCAGGGAAGAAAGTGATCGAGGCCGAGGGCGTGGATTTCGCGCACGGTGATCGAGTGCTGGTCCGCGGGTTCGACACCACCATCCTGCGCGGCGACCGCATCGGCCTGATCGGGCCCAACGGCAGCGGCAAGACCACCCTGCTCAAGCTGCTGCTGGGCGAGCTGGTGCCGGATCGCGGTGAAGTGCGCCGCGGCACGCAGTTGCAGATCGCCTATTTCGACCAGTACCGCACCCGCCTGCGCGAGGACTGGAATGCGATGGAGAACGTGGCCGAAGGCAGCGACAGCGTGGAGATCGGTGGCCGCCGCAAGCACGTGCTCGGCTACCTGCAGGATTTCCTGTTCACGCCGGAACGCGCACGCGCGCCGATCACCCGGCTTTCCGGCGGCGAGCGCAACCGGCTGCTGCTGGCCAAGCTCTTCGCGCAACCGTCCAATCTGTTGGTGATGGACGAGCCCACCAACGATCTGGACGTGGAAACGCTGGAGCTGCTGGAGGAATTGCTGGCCGATTACCCCGGCACGCTCCTGCTGGTGAGCCACGACCGCGATTTCATCGACAACGTGGTGACCTCCACGCTGGTGATGGAGGGCGATGGGCGCATCGGCGAGTACGTCGGGGGTTATGGCGATTGGCTGCGCCAGCGTCCGGCCGTGGCGATGCCGGTTGCGGAGCCCGCGAAAACCGAGCCGGCACCTTCCCCGGCACCGGCCCCCACGGCAGCGAATGCGCCCCGGCGCAAGCTCGGTTACAAGGAGACCCGCGAGCTGGAGGCGCTGCCGGGAAAGATCGAAGAACTTGAAGCGCGGATCGCCACGCACACCGAGCGCATGAACACGCCCGATTATTTCCAGCGC
>JAEXAG010000170.1 GCA_023394655.1 Pseudomonadota bacterium | reverse complement strand
CCGCCGCGCCGGCTTCCAGCGCCGCCTTCAGCGTGGGGATCGAGGCGGTGATGCGCTGGTCGGAAGTGACCTTGCCGTCGGCGACGGGCACGTTGAGATCCTGCCGGATCAGCACGCGCTTGCCGGAAAGGTCGAGGTCGGTCATGCGGACGATGGACATGCGCGGAAACTCCGGAGATGGGCGATTGATCCGCCCATTGTCCCGCGCCCGCCGGCAGGGTACAAACCCGGCTCAGTGGCCGGGATGCATCGCCAGCGGGCGCGTGCGATCCAGCCCGAGCCCGTAACGCAGGCTCTGGGCGATGCGCTGGGCGTAGGCGTACAGCACTTCCGCCTTGGCTTCACCGAGCTCCTCGCTGGCGGTGCTGCGCCAGAGCGCCAGCCAGTGGCCGAAATGACCATCCTCGATCGGATGCATGCGGTGCATCGCCATCGGGTTGCCACGGTATTCGCGGGTGCCCAGCGCCACCGACGACCAGAACTTCACCAGCGTCTCCTTGTGCTCCGGCCAGTCGTGCACGGCGGGGTTGAACACCGGTCCCAGCACGGGATCGGCCTGCACCTTGTCGTAGAAGGCATCGACCAGTCGCACGATGTCTTCGCGGACCAGCATTCCGGCGGCTTGCGTTTCCATGCCGCCAGTGTCGCCCATCGTGGCAAAACCGGCCTTGACCGGCGTCACCCGCGCGGCGGATGCGGCGGCCGGAACGGACAAGGGCACCCGAAGGCGCCCTTGCTTCAAATGCCGGTGCAGCCGGGCCGCGGGGCCGCCGATTACTTGGCAGCGACCACCTTGACCATTTCCAAGCACTTGTTGGAATAGCCCCATTCGTTGTCGTACCAGCTCACCAGCTTGACGAAGGTGTCGTCGAGCTGGATGCCGGCGCCGGCATCGAAGATGGAGGTGCGGGCATCGCCGCGGAAATCGGTGGCGACCACGGCGTCTTCGGTATAGCCGAGGATGCCCTTCATCGCGCCTTCGCTCTGCGCCTTCATCTCGGCCTTGATCTCTTCGTAGGTGGCCGGCTTTTCCAGCTCCACGGTCAGGTCCACCACCGAGACGTTGGAAGTCGGCACGCGGAAGGCCATGCCGGTCAGCTTGCCCTTCAGCTCCGGCAGCACCACGCCCACGGCCTTGGCCGCGCCGGTGCTCGACGGGATGATGTTCTCGAGGATGCCGCGGCCACCGCGCCAGTCCTTGGCGGACGGGCCGTCGACGGTCTTCTGGGTGGCGGTGGCGGCGTGAACGGTGGTCATCAGGCCGCGCTTGATGCCCCACTTGTCGTTCAGCACCTTGGCGATCGGCGCCAGGCAGTTGGTGGTGCAGCTGGCGTTGGAGATGATCGGCTGGCCGGCGTAGGTGCCGCAGTTCACGCCGTGCACGAACATCGGGGTGTCGTCCTTGGACGGGGCCGACATGATGACCTTCTTCGCGCCCGCATCGATGTGCTTCTGCGCGCCTTCCTTGGTCAGGAAGATGCCGGTGGATTCGATCACCACCTCGGCGCCCACTTCGTCCCACTTCAGGTTGGCCGGATCGCGCTCCTGGCTCAGGCGGATGCGCTGGCCATCGACGATCAGGGTGTTGCCTTCCACCTTGACCTCACGGTCGAACTGGCCGTGCACGCTGTCGTACTTGAGCATGTAGGCGAGGTATTCGGGCTCGAGCAGATCGTTGATGCCGACGATCTCGACATCACCCGCGAAGTTCTGGAACGCCGAACGGAAAACGTTGCGACCGATGCGACCGAATCCGTTGATGCCAACCTTGATGGCCATTGCCTGCTCCTTGGAAATGCAGCGTGGTGTGGGAAAACCGCCATTCTATCAATTCCGTGACAGCCGGGCCTTCGGGCGATTCAACGCTTTTTGATCATTCTCAAATACCCGTTTGGAAAACGGCCCACGATGACTCCTGCCGCAAGACCCCTACACAGGAGACACCCCATGATCCGCAAGCTCGCTCCCATCGCCGTTGCCATCGCCGCCATCGTGGCCGCGCCGGCCATGGCCCAGTCCAAGGGCGACTTCACCATCGGCATCGGCGCCCACCAGGTCGCGCCGAAGTCGGACAACGGCACGCTGTCCACGGTGCTGGGCAACGTGCAGATCGAAACCGGCAACAGCGTGCGCCCGACCGTCACCGGCGAGTACTTCATCGCCGACAACCTGGGCATCGAACTGATCGCCGCCCTGCCGTTCCAGCATGACGTCGAGGTCAAGGGCGTGGGCAAGGTCGGCTCGGTCAAGCACCTGCCGCCTACCCTCAGCCTGCAGTACCACTTCGGCGCCCCGTATGCCGCGGTCAAGCCCTTCGTCGGCGCCGGCGTCAACTACACCTGGTTCTTCAGCGAGAAGACCGAAGGCGTCCTCAACGGCGTGGACATGAAGATCGACAACAGCTGGGGTCTCGCCCTGCACGCCGGCATCGATTTCAAGATCGGCAACGGCGCGCTGCGCATCGATGCCCGCAAGATCGACATCGACTCCAAGGTCCGCCTGAACGAAGGCGCGGTCGGCAGCGGTACCGTGAACATCGATCCGTGGGTCTATGGCGCGTCCTACGTGTTCAAGTTCTGATCGCGACTGCAACGCCCGCCAACGGGCCATGCCGGTATCCTTGCCGGCATGGCCTTTTCATTGCATGCGAAGAAATCCCTGCGCCCGCTGCCGGCGCTCATCCTGCTGCTGGCCTCGTGGCTGGCCACGGGCAGCGCGCTCGCCTGGGGCGCACAGGGGCACCGGCTGGTCGGGAAGCTGGCCGAAGCCGAGCTCGAACCCGCCGCCCGCGCCGAGGTCGCGCGGTTGCTGGCCGGCGAGGCCGAGCCCACGCTGGCCGGCGTTGCCAACTGGGCCGATGAACTGCGCGGCAGCGATCGGGAGCTGGCGCGCATCAGCTCGCGCTGGCACTACGTCAACATCGGCGAATCCGGCTGCCGCTACGTGGCCGCGCGTGATTGCCGCAACGGCGATTGCGTGGTCGAGGCGATCCGCGCGCAGACCGCCCTGCTGGCAGACCGCAGCCAGCCGCTGGACGTGCGCCGCAACGCCCTGAAGTTCGTCGTCCACTTCGTCGGCGACGTGCACCAGCCCCTGCATGCCGGCCACGCCCATGACCGTGGCGGCAACGATTTCCAGGTCAACGATGCCGGCTTCGGCACCAACCTGCACGCACTCTGGGATAGCCGCCTGCTGTTCCGCCAGCGCCTTTCCGACGATGCCTACGCCGCCCGCCTGCAGGCATTGCCGCTGGTGGTGCCGTGGGCGGCACGACCGCTGCCGCCGGATTCGCCGCAATGGGCCGAAGCCAGCTGCGCCATCGTCCTGGAAGACGGCTTCTACCCCGCCCGCGCCAAGCTCGACGAAGCCTATTTCCCGCGCTGGACCCCGGTGGCGGAAGCCCAGCTGCGCCGCGCCGGCACCCAGCTGGCGCGACTGTTGAATGCGGTGCTGGCGGCGGGGAACTGAAATTCCAGGGACGGTGCGACGGTTCGCTGGAATGAGCGGGAGTCAGTCTTCCACGAAGAAATCGCCGTCGATGCGCTTGAGCTCGTAGGTCGCCGTGACCGAAACACCGAGCCCGTGCTCGATCATCAACTCGGCCAGGCGTTCACCATCGATCAGCACGATCCGGTAGGAGCGACTGGTGCGGGCCGCCTGCCGCGCAGCAGGCGTGAAGTGGCTGGTGGTGATGAAGACGCCCTTGTGCGCACCCTTGGCATCCAGCGCGCCCTTGAAGTCGCGGACCTCGCCTTCGCCCACCGGGCCGGTCCAGCGCTTGGCCTGCAGGTAGATCGCATCCAGCCCCAGACGGTCCTCGTTGATGATGCCGTCGATGCCGTTGTCGCCGGACTGGCCCACCGCCCGCCCCGCTTCCTCGCGGCTGCCGCCGTAGCCCATGCGCAGCAGCAGCTTGACCACCAGCCGTTCGAAGAACGCCGGATCGCTCTGCTTGACCATTTCGATCAACTCGGCGGCCAGCGCGTCGTGGGCCGACTTCAGGATCGCCCCCATGCGCTCTTCGGGAGCCTCCAGTTCCTCGTCTTCCAGATCGCCATCGGCGGTGGATTCCAGCGTGGCTTTCTCTGACAGCAACTGGCTCGTTTTCCACGCGGCATAGCGTCGCCTCACCTCGGCAAGGAACGCGCCCGGCTCGAACGGCGGCTGGATTGCCTTGCGCCCCTCCTCGGTGATGGACCACTGGCCACCTTCCTTGGTGAGGTAACCGGCCTTCACCAGACCGACCGAGGAAAACCCGAAGATCGAGCGCCAGCGCACGTTGCCGTTCTGCGGATAGATTTCGCGCGCCCAGTCATCCAATGGCGTGCCCGCTTCGATGGCCTGCATCAGTTGTTGCCGGCTCAACACCCCGTTCGGCGCATTCGAGAGCGCGGTCAATGCCGCCAGATCCATGGCCGCAATGAGCTTTCGCGAGCGCGACAGCGGCTTGCTCACGCGTTCGCTTCCAGGAAATCCTGCGCAAAGCGCTGCAGCACGCCGCCGGCTTCGTAGATCAGGACTTCTTCGTCGGAATCCAGGCGGCAGGTGACCGGCACTTCGACGCGTTCGCCGTTGACGCGGTGGATGACCAGGGTGAGCGTTGCGCCCGGGGTGCGCTCGCCGATGACGTCGAAGGTTTCGGTGCCGTCGATGCCGTAGGTGTGGCGGGTGTCGCCCGGCTGGAACTGCAGCGGCAGCACGCCCATGCCGATCAGGTTGGTGCGGTGG
>JAEXAG010000011.1 GCA_023394655.1 Pseudomonadota bacterium | reverse complement strand
CGTTCCAGCGGGTGATCTTGCCCATGTACACCTCGGCCAGCACCGGGCCGGAGAAGCGCAGCTTGCCGGCCGGGATGCCTTCGAGGTTGAACACCGGCACCACGCCGCCGATGGCCGACGGGAACTGCGCCAGGCCGGCTTCGGCCAGCTCTTCGGTGGACAGCGGGCGGTCGGTGGAACCGAAGTTCACGGTGCCGGCCTTGATCTGGGCGATGCCGCCGCCGGAACCGATCGACTGATAATTGACCTTGTTGCCGGTGGCCTTGTTGTAATCGGCGGACCAGCGCGAAACCAGCGGGAAGATGAAGCTGGCGCCGGCACCGGTGATGTCCTGCGACTGGCGATCGCCCGCGGCGGCGGTTTCGCCCGCGCTACTGCTGCCGGTGGCCTGCGGCGTGTTGCCGTCACCCGATCCGCAGGCGGCGACGAGGAACGAGGTGGCGATGGCGAGGGCCGCCAGGCGGAGGGGAGGGGTGTTCATGAGGAATCCTCGGAGGGAATCGATCCCGGAATTGGGTGGCACTATGGGACGACAGAAATATGACAGTCACGTGACATGCGGGCCGGGAAGGGGGTGTCGCGGGCCCGCGGGAAATCTTACTCCCGTCGCGTGCATGCCTGTCATGTCCATGTGCCAGCATGGATTTTCAAGCCCTTGGATCATCCAGGGCGCTCGCCGGATTCCGGAGTCCGGGTGTCATGCGCCGGTAAGAGAGCGCCCGGGGCAGGGCATGGCGGGCTTGCGGAAATTGTCGATGTTGCGGCTTTGTGACAACATTCCGCGCTGAAACCCGCGGCTGTTCCCGCCATGTTCCTGCCGTTGCCGATCTTGCCGGCAGTCTCCCATCCTCGAGTCCCCGCCATGTCGCCACGTCCGCTTGCCCTGGCCTTGCTTGCCGCTGCAGCCACCGTTGCCGCGCCCGGAATCCACGCCCAATCGATCAGCGCCGAGGAAGCCGCGGCGATGCGTCAGGAAATCGAATCCCTGCGCGCGCGCCTGGCCGATCTGGAAAGCCGCATCGGCGCCGCGGCCGGCACCGCGCCTGCCGAGCCTGCTTCGCTGGCGACTGCACCCGCGGCACCTGCACCGGACAAGCCCGCGGAAAGCACGCCGCGCGTCGAGACCCGCGGCGGCATCAAGGTGGAATCGGCCGATGGCAAGTTCTCCGCCTCGCTGGGTGGCCGCATCCATTACGACGTCTATGCCTTCGACCGCGACCAGGCCGCCGTCACCGGCACCACCGAGCTGCGGCGTGCGCGCCTCACCCTGCAGGGCAAGGCGCACGGCTGGGATTACAAGCTCGAGCAGGATTTCGCCTCGGGCAACAACCTCGAGGGCCTGCGTGATGCCTACATCGCCCGCAAGCTCGGCCCTGGCAAGCTGACGATCGGCCACATCAAGCCCTACCGTTCGATGGAGGAACTCACCAGTTCCAACGAATCGATGCTGATGGAGCGGCCTTTCGCCACCACCAACGGCCTCTACAGCGGCCGCCAGTACCAGCAGGGCGTGTCCTATCTGGTGGGGCGTCCGAACCACACGCTGGGTGCGACCGTGTTCAACCTGCGCAGTGCTTCGATGCCGCGCAACGAGGGCATCGGGCTGGCGGTGCGCGGTACCTGGGCCCCGATCAACGAAACCGATACCACCGTCCACGTGGGCTTCTCGGCCAGCCACGAAAACGCCAACCAAGGCACGCCGGCGCTTTCGGCGGTGGCGAACTACGCCGGTCGCCGCGGGCCTTCGCTGGCGATCGCCAACGTGCCGGCCGGCAGCGGCCAGCAACTGGATGTCGTGGCGCTCGAGGCGGCGGCATCGCTGGGTCCGCTGTTCTTCCAGGGCGAATACGCGCGTGCAGATTTTGGCCAGCCGGCGGCGTCTTCGCAGCAGGTCGATGCCTGGTACGTGCAGGGCAGCTGGCTGCTGGGCGGCGGGCATCGGCCGTACAAGTCGGGGACCGGCGTGTTCGGCGCCGCGTCGGTGCCGGCGGGCGGTGCGTGGGAGCTGAGTGCGCGCTACGACAGCATCCGCAATCGCGACATCGCCGGGCGCGAGGCCACTGCGGCGGTGTTCGGCATCAACTACTACGTCAATCCGCAGTTGCGCTTCATGCTCAATTACACCCGCGGCGACAACGAAGCCACCGGCGACAAGACCAACCAGTTCGCCCTGCGCACGCAATTCAACTTCTGATCGTTGCCCGCTGCGGCGGCGCGCGTGCTCAGGGCGCGGCTGCCGTCGCGCTCGCAGGTGTTTCCGCGGGCAGCTGGTAGCGCAGTTCCGGCTTGCCGCGCAGCACGCTGGCCGGTTTCAGCCGGAAACGCATTTCCGGCCATCGGCGGCTCTGCCAATGGACGCCGAGCGCGCGGGCGCGCCAGGCGCTGCCGCGGATTTCCTCGGCGGCGACGCCGGGCATCGCGCTGGCCGCGTGCGGTCGCAGCAGCAGCGACATCGGCAGCTGCACGGCCATCGAAATCGCCATCGCCAGCAGGAACAGGGCGATGGGCCAATGGCGGCGGAGCGGGGCGGGCATCATGGCGGGCCTCATGGCGCGGGCGGGAATTCGACGCGTGCCTGCAGGAGGCCGTCGCGCAGTTCGACATGGAGGCTGTCCGGCGCGATGCCGTGCTCCGATTGCAAGGCATCCAGCCATGCGAAGAACGCGGCCGGTGCCACGCGCTCGATCTCGAACGCAGGCCCGCCGCGAGTGCCTT
>JAEXAG010000144.1 GCA_023394655.1 Pseudomonadota bacterium | reverse complement strand
CCACAGCACCGTGTTGTACTTGCCGAAATAGCGGTCCGACAGCCAGCCGCCCAGCAGCGGGAAGAAGTACACACCGATCACGAAGGTGTGGAAGACCTCCTTCGCCATCGCCTCGCGTTCACTGCCCTCCGGCAGGTAGCCGAGCAGGATCGAGCTGATCAGGAACGGCACCAGGATGTTGCGCATCCCGTAGAAGCTGAAGCGCTCGCAGGCCTCGTTGCCGATGATGTAGGGAATCTGGCGCGGCATGCGCCCGTTGGCGATCGGGGTCGCGCTCATGCGCAGGCTCCTGTGCAGGTCAATCGGGAAGTGTCGCCGAAACCCTCGTGAAGGCTCAACGCCACGCGTCCAGCCCCTCGCGGGCGTACAGTTCGGTGAACGAGGGCCGCGCCTTCATTCGCCTCGCGAGCGCGGCAAGGTGCGGCCAGTCATCGCCGGGGCGCGGCATCTCGCGCGACCAGCGCAGCAGCATCGTCAGATGGAAGTCGACGATGGATGCCGCATCGCCCAGCATGTACGGGCCATGCGCGGCGAGGTGGTCGTCGATCCGTTGCCAGGCCGCCTCCATGCGTTGCGCGGTCTGCGCGAATACGGCATCGCGATGCGCCTGGCCGGCCGGCTCGTGCGGATACCACCAGTTCCTCAGCAGGGGTTGCACTACGTTCGCCAGATGGAACATCCACTGCAGGCAGTCCGCGCGGCGTGGATCATCGTGGCGCGGGGCGAAGCGCGCCTGGGGATCCGCATCCGCCAGCATCAGCAGCAACGCGCCGGCCTCGGTTCGCGCCACGCCATCGACCACGAGAGTCGGCACCACTCCGGCCGGGTTGAGCGCCAGGTATTCGGCGGACTTCTGCGCCCCGCCCTGCAGGTCCACTGGCACCAGCCGGTGCGGCCGCCCCAGCTCGATCAGCAGCCAATGCACCACGAAGCTGGCAGAGCCGGGCCAGTAATAGAGGATGTCGTCTTCCTTGTGCATCCGCGCATGATGGCATGACCTTCGGGCCACCCCGGCCTGGCCCGGCCCCGCTACCATCGGGCGTTTCCACCCAGGCCGCCGTCATGCCGCGCATCGCCCCGCTCGCCCTCGCCCTCCTCGCCGGCATCGCGGCGACCCCGCCCGCAGCGACGGCGGTGGCCGATCCGCTCGCCACCGTGGCCGAACGCAGCGGCTTCCAGAAGACCGGACGCTACGCAGAGGTCATCGCCCTGTGCGAGGATTTCGCCAAGGCGCATCCGGCGTCGGTACGCTGCTTCGACTTCGGCACCACGCCCGAAGGCCGGCCGATGAAGGCGCTCGCGGTCTCGACCAGCGGCGCGCTGACCCCGGAGGCCGCACGCGCCAACGGCCTGCCCGTGGTGCTGGCGCAGGGCGGCATCCACGCCGGGGAGATCGATGGCAAGGACGCGGTGTTCTGGCTGTTGCGCGAACTGCTGGCCGGCACGCGCGCGCCCGGCGTACTCGACCGGCAGGTGCTGGTCTTCGTGCCGGTGTTCAACGTGGACGGGCACGAGAACTTCCGCGCCTGGAACCGCCCGAACCAGCGCGGCCCCGAGGAAATGGGCTTCCGCACGACCGCGCAGCGCTACAACCTCAACCGCGACTACGTGAAGGCCGATGCGCCGGAGATGCGCGCGATGCTGAAACTGGTCGATGCGTGGGACCCGCTGGTCGCGATCGACCTGCACGCCACCGATGGCGCCCAGTTCCAGCACGACATCTCGATCACCGCGGAGCCGGTCAATTCCGGCGATGCCGCGTTGCAGACGGCCGGGCGCAGCCTGCGCGACGGCATCATCGCGCGACTCGCGGCACAGGGCTCCCGGCCGGTGGCCTTCTACCCGAGTTTCGTCGAGGACGACGATCCGGCTTCCGGCTTTGCCGAAGGCGTGCCGACGCCACGCTTCTCGCATGGCTATTTCGTGCTGCGCAACCGCATCGGCATCCTGGTCGAGACCCACAGCTGGCGCACCTATCCGGAGCGTGTCGCCGCGACGCGCAACACCGTGCAGAACCTGCTCGAGCTGGTCGCCGCCGACGGCGCACGCTGGCAGACGACCGCTCGCGAAGCCGACGCCCGCGCCCGCGCACTCGGGGGCCAGCCGGTGCCGCTGGCGTGGAAAGTCACCGACGATGCCCGCACCATCGACTTCCAGGGCTATGCCTACAGCCGCAAGCCTTCTGCGATCTCGGGCGCGCTGATGACCCGTTATGACGAATCGAAGCCGGAAGTCTGGAAGGTGCCGCTGCGCGACCAGGTGGCGCCGACGCTGACCGTGACCGCGCCGCGCGGCGGGTATCTGGTGCCGCGGGCGTGGGCGCCCTATGTCGAGCCCAGCCTGAAGGTGCATGGCCTCGAGTACCGCGTGCTGGACGCGCCGCTGCGTGCGGCTGCGGTTGAAACGTTCGTCGCCGACCGAGCGGACTTCGCGGGCGGCTCGGTCGAAGGCCACCAGCGTGTCGCGCTTACCGGGGAATGGACGGCTGATACCCGGGACATCGCAGCCGGCGCGCTGTTCGTCCCTGTTGCCCAGCCCAAGGCACGGCTGGTGATGAACTTGCTCGAACCGCGTGCACCCGACGCGATCGCATCATGGGGTGGCTTCAACAATGCCTTTGAGCGCAAGGAATACATGGAGGACTACGTCGCCGAGGCGCAGGCCGAAGCGATGCTGGCAGCGGACCCGGCGCTGCGGGACGCGTTCGAGCGCCGCCTGCGCGAGGACCCGGATTTCGCCAAGTCACCGAGGCAGCGGCTCGACTTCTTCTATCGCCGCCACCCCGCCTACGACCGCGACACCCTGCGCTACCCGGTGGTGCGGGTGGACAGCGCCCCGGCACGCTGACACTCAGCAGCGCTCGTACTTCCAGTTGCGGCGCTTGCCCTCGCCCAGCCATTCGATGGCCTGGGCAATGCGGCGGGCGCGGGTGTCCTCACGCTTGGCGTCGACGATCCAGTCGATGTACTCGCGGCGCTGGCCGGGCGGGAACGCCTCGAAATGACGGCGCGCAGCCGCCGCCGCACGCAGCGCCGTCTGGAAGTCGGCCGGCATTTCGGCTTCGGGTTTTGGTGTCCGCACCGCCTTCCGTGCCGGCCGGTCGGGAGCCGCCGCGCTCTCTTCGATCAGCTTCATCGCGCGCTTGAGGTCCGCGCGCAGCCGCGCGGGCTTCGGCAGGTCCGCCGGGCCGCGCATCCGGCCGTAGCTGCCCATGCCATCGCGGGCGACATCGGCCCCCATCACCTCGGCATGCTGCCAGTAGCCGAACGACATGTGCTGCTTGAACGCCGCCATCGAGCACAGGATGCGTCCGCGGTACACGAACGCCGGCATGCCCCACTTGACCGCTTCCTCCACCGCCGGACAGGCGGCATGGACGGCCTCGCGCAGCGTGGCCAGCATGGGCTGGAAGGTTGGATTCGCCGCATTCAGGTAACGGTCGATCTCGATAATGCGATCGGGTTGGCGATTGGCCATCTGCATTCCTTCTCCGTTTGGTGGAAAAATCCGTTCCAGCCACCTCCAACGAAAAGGATGACGATGGAAGCCCTGAACGACCTGCAGCACCACCTCCTTGGCGAACTCCAGCACTTCGGCTGGGAACTGCACGCGGTGATGCGGGCTGCACACGGCCATCATGCCGCGGTACGTTCCGCCGATGGCAGCGACTTTGCGATCATCCGCGAAGACGGCCTCCTCGCCGACGCCTGATCCTCCATGATGGCCTAGAC
>JAEXAG010000121.1 GCA_023394655.1 Pseudomonadota bacterium | reverse complement strand
GAAGTCCAACCGCAAGCTGCCTTCGGAGCTGGTGCAGACGTTGTCCGGGATGGACTCGCCCGAGCGCTTCGCCGACACCGTGGCCGCGCACCTCGGCGTGCGCCTGACCGACAAGCAGACGCTGCTGGAGACGCTGGATACCGGCGATCGACTGGAGATGCTGGTCGGGCTCGTGCACGGCGAGCTGGACGTGCAGCAGCTGGAGAAGAAGATCCGCGGCCGGGTGAAGTCGCAGATGGAGAAGAGCCAGCGCGAGTACTACCTCAACGAGCAGATGAAGGCGATCCAGAAGGAGCTCGGGGAGGGCGAGGACGGCAACGAGCTGGACGAGATCGCGCGCAAGATCGCCGAAGCCGGCATGCCGAAGGCGGTGGAGGCCAAGGCGAAGTCGGAATACAACAAGCTCAAGCAGATGTCGCCGATGTCGGCCGAGGCCGGCGTGGTGCGCAACTACCTCGACTGGCTGCTGGGCGTGCCATGGAAGAAGCGGAGCAAGGTGCGCAAGGACCTGAAGGCCGCGCAGGACGTGCTCGACGCCGACCACTTCGGCCTGGAGAAAGTCAAGGACCGCATCCTCGAATACCTCGCCGTGCAATCGCGGGTGTCGAAGATGAAGGGCCCGATCCTGTGCCTGGTCGGGCCGCCGGGCGTGGGCAAGACCTCGCTCGGTCAGTCGATCGCCAAGGCGACCAACCGCAAGTTCGTGCGCATGGCGCTTGGCGGCGTGCGCGACGAGGCCGAGATCCGCGGCCATCGCCGCACCTACGTTGGCTCGATGCCGGGCCGCATCGTGCAGAACCTCAACAAGGTCGGCACGAAGAACCCGCTGTTCGTGCTCGACGAGATCGACAAGATGGCGATGGACTTCCGCGGCGACCCCTCCGCGGCGCTGCTGGAGGTGCTCGATCCCGAGCAGAACCACAGCTTCAACGACCATTACCTCGAGGTCGATCTGGATCTGTCGGAAGTGATGTTCATCGCCACCTCCAACTCGATGAACATCCCCGGCCCGCTGCTCGACCGCATGGAAGTGATCCGCATCCCCGGCTACACCGAGGAGGAGAAGCTCAACATCGCGATGCGCTACCTGGTGCCGAAGCAGGTCGAGGCCAATGGCCTGAAGGAAGGCGAGATCGAGATCGAGGAATCGGCGATCCGCGGCATCGTGCGCTACTACACGCGCGAGTCCGGCGTGCGCAACCTCGAGCGCGAGATCGCCAAGATCGCGCGCAAGGTGGTGAAGGACATCGCGCTGGCCGGCCCGCAGAAGGCCACGAAGAAGCCGAAGACCGTCAAGGTCGGCGAGGCCAACCTGGACAAGTACCTCGGCGTGCAGCGCTTCGATTTCGGCCGCGCCGAAGCCGACAACGAGATCGGCCTGGTCACCGGACTGGCCTGGACCGAGGTCGGCGGCGATTTGCTGCAGATCGAATCCACGCTGGTGCCGGGCAAGGGCCAGCTGATCCTCACCGGCCAGCTCGGTGACGTGATGAAGGAGTCGGCATCGGCGGCGCTCTCGGTGGTGCGCTCACGCACCGAGCGCTTCGGCATCGACCTCGACTTCCTGTCGAAGTTCGACGTCCACGTGCACGTGCCCGATGGCGCGACGCCGAAGGACGGCCCGAGCGCGGGCATCGCGATGACCACCGCGCTGGTCTCGATGCTCACCAAGATCCCGGTGCGCGCCGACGTGGCGATGACCGGCGAGATCACGCTGCGTGGCCGCGTCACCGCGATCGGCGGGCTGAAGGAGAAGCTGCTGGCCGCGCTGCGTGGCGGCATCAAGACCGTGGTGATCCCGCAGGAAAACGAGAAGGATCTGGCGGACATCCCGGAGACGGTCACCGGGCATCTGAAGATCATTCCGGTGAAGTGGATCGACGAGGTGCTGGACATCGCGCTGGAGCGGCCGCTGACGCCGGCCAACGTCGAAGTGCCGGCCACCGCGGTCGAGGCCACGCTGCCTGCCGAGAAGCTGCCGCCCAAACCGGCCGACAAGCGCAGGCGCAAGGCCGAGATCAAGCATTGAAATGCCGGCGAACCCGCGGAATCCGCGGGTTTTCCTTGCCCGTGCCTTGGCCTCGCTGGTATAAAAGGCGGGTTGCGGCCCGCGCCGCGAGCATGCCCCCCACCGCCGGCAATCGGCGGCCCACAACAATAGACGGCGGATGCCGTCGATCCGAGGAGTCAAACGAATGAACAAGGGTGAATTGATCGAAGCCATCGCCGAATCGTCCGGCCTGTCCAAGGCCGATGCCGGTCGCGCGCTTGATGGTTTCATCGGTGCCGTCAGCGGCGCGCTGAAGTCGGGCGACAGCGTCGCCATCGCCGGCTTCGGCAGCTTCGAAGTCCGCGCGCGCGCCGAGCGCACCGGCCGCAACCCGAAGACCGGGGAGAGCCTGACCATCGCCGCCTCGAAGGCGCCGGCGTTCAAGGCCGGCAAGGCGCTGAAGGACGCGGTTAACTGATCGCGGCTTTCGGCCCAGCAAAGCCCGGCCTCGCGCCGGGCTTTTTCGTTTCCAGCGCGTGCTGGTATCATCGCGCGCCATCGGGCGCTTAGCTCAGCGGTAGAGCGTCTCCTTTACACGGAGAGGGTCGGGGGTTCGATCCCCTCAGCGCCCACCAGTTTCGGCCGGGTCGGCAGCCGGCGGAAGGGCAGGAAAAATTCCCGCCTGTTTTGCATCCAAACGGTTGCCAGATCCGGAAAGTGGTTGTAAGATTCCCTTTCTTCGCGGAGCGGTAGTTCAGCTGGTTAGAATGCTGGCCTGTCACGCCGGAGGTCGCGGGTTCGAGTCCCGTCCGCTCCGCCATCTTCAAGCAGAAACCCCGCCTTTTTGGCGGGGTTTTTGTTTGTGCGGGGTATGGCGATGCGGTTGGCGTGACGCGCGCGGTGCGTGCTCCGCCCGCGTACAGGTCGCGGGAGTCGCCACGCACACAACGCGGCACAACCAGCGCGCAACGCAAAAGGGCCGGGGAAACCGCGGCCCTTTCGCTTGGCGAAGCGTGCTGCCCGGTCAGTAGTCGTAGCGGACGCCGACCAGCCAGGAGCGGCCGAAGCCTTCCATGACCAGCACGCGGTTGCGTTCGCCCTGGAAGCGGCGCTGGATGGTGTCGGTGATGTTGTTGACCTCGCCGAACACGCTCCACTGCTTGGCGATGCGGTAGCTCGCGGTGAAGTCCAGGCTGGCACGCGCATCCCAGAACACGTTCAACTCCGGGTTGGTGATGTCGAATTCCTGGATGAACTTGCTGCGGTGCGTGTAGGCCAGACGCGAAGCGAAGCCGGCCTTTTCGTAGGACAGCGCCAGGTTGTAGTTGTGGCGCGAGGTGCCCGGCAGTTCCGTCTTGCCGGCGCCGAACGGCAGTTCCGCGCTGGATTTGGCAAAGGTGTAGTTGGCGTAGATGCCCAGGCCGTCGAACGGACCCGGCAGCATGTCGAAAGTCTGCTGCCATGCCAGCTCGACGCCGTGCACACGGCCGTTGCTGCCGTTTTCCGGACGCTCGATGCGGGTGCGGGTGGTCGGGGTGGTGATGGTCCGGGTGGTCACGAACAGCGGATCGTTGATGCGCTTGTAGAACAGCGCCGCCGAGACCAGCCCCAGCGGGCGCAGGTAATGCTCGAACGACAGGTCGAAGTTGTGCGCGTAGGCGGCCTGGGCATTCGGGTTGCCTTCGGTCACGTCACGCAGGACGAGGCCGGTGCCGGTCTCGGTCTCGCGCTCGCCGATGTTGCGGAACGGCGCAGTGTGCAGGAAATCCGGACGGTTCAGGCCGGTGGAGTAGGAGGCACGCAGGATGCTGTCCTGGTCGAACTCGTAGCGCAGGTGCAGGCTCGGCAGCAGGTCGCCGTAGCTGTTGCCGCTGCGCTGCTCGACGAATGCCCCGGTTTCTTCGTCGTACTGGATCGCTTCGCCGGCGAGCTGGGTGTGCTCGTAACGGATACCGGCGATCATGCTCAGCTGGTCCCAGCGCGCATCCAGGCGGAAGTAGGCGCCGTGGATGTCTTCGCTGGCGCGGTAATCGCCGGTCAGCGAGTCCGGGATCAGGCGCTTGTGGTTGGCGCTGTCCATCAGCTGGTGGCCGTACTTGGTGAAGATGTCGCGGCAGAAACGGCGACCGGCGTGGAAGTAGTTGAAGTTGTCGGACGGGCCGAGATTGCTGCACAGCATGTCGGACATGCTGATGCCGAGCTTGGCGAAATCGGCGGCGCTGCCGTTGCGGCTGCGCTCGTCATCGAAGGACTTGTCGCGCAGGCGACCGCGGACGCCGAACTTGATGTCGCCGTCGTTGCCGAGGAAGGTCTGGCTGCGGGTCACGTCGAAGCGCAGGCCGGTTTCCTTCTCGTCGCCGTATTCGTAACGCTCGTTGAGGCGACGGAAGGCGAACCAGCTTTCCGGCAGCACCACGCCCGTGGCCGGCGCGTCGGCGCGGCCCTGGATCGCCCACACCGGGTAGTCCGGGTTGGCGTAGTCGTAGGTCATCGTCGGCCGCACGCTGGAGCGGAAAATGTACTGGTTGCGCGGGCTGGTTTCCTTTTCCGCGACGCTGCGCGAAGCCTGCCAGTCCATCTTCCATTCCCCGGCCCAGTGCTCGCCGCCCAGGTTGAAGGTCTTGATGCTCTTGTCGTAGGTACGCTCGCGCAGCTCCTTGTCGAAGGTCGCGCGGCCCTGGCCGCTGGTTTGATCCGAGCTGGCGCTGTGGCGATCCATTTCGATGATCAGGTTGTCGCGGAACTCGTGGTCCTTGAAGCGCGAACCGGAGGCGATGAAGTAGAGCAGGTTGTCCGGGTTGACGCGGAAGTCGAAGCGGCCGGTGATGCCGGTACGGGTGCGGGTACCTTCGTAGTCCTTGATCTGGATTTCGGTCGGCAGGAAGTCGTCGTTGCCTTCCTCGAACAGGGTCTCGACGTTGTCGGTGAAGCGGCCCTGGCGGCTGTGCGATGCGGAGAACAGCACGCCGATGTTGCGGTCGGCGCCGAAGCGGTTGCCGATGGTCGCGGACGCGCGCTGGTTGTCGCCCGAGCCAAGCTGGAACTTGCCGGCGGCCAGCGACGCGCGCAGCGTCAGGCCATCGCGGTCGAGCGCGCTCTGGGTGCGGATGTTGATGTTGCCGGCGATGGCGTCGCCGTCCATGTCCGGGGTCAGCGCCTTGGTCACTTCAAGCGCGGAGATCACGTCGGCCGGAATGGTGTCCAGTTCCACGCCGCGGCTGGCCTGGTCCGGGTTGGCCAGCTGCACGCCGTCGATGGAGACGGTGGTGAATTCCTTCGGCGCGCCGCGCACGGTGACGTAGCGGCCTTCGCCCTGGTCGCGCTCGATCGACACGCCGGGGATGCGCTGGGTGGACTCGGCGATGTTGTTGTCCGGGAAGGTGCCGAGCAGGTCGGCGGAGACCACGTTGACGTAGTTGCCGCTGGCGCGCTGCTGGTTGAGGGCCAGTGCCTGGGCATCGCGCTGGCCGCGGACGATGACGCGATCGAGGTTGTCGGCGGCGGCGACGGTGCTCTGCAGGGTGACGTCGGCACGGGTCGCGGCGGTGTCGCTGATCGTGACCTGGGTGGTGTAGCGCTGGTAGCCGAGGTAATCGACGGTCAGGGTATGGGTGCCTGCCGGCAGGCCCATCACGCGGAAGTTGCCGTTGCCGTCGGTGGTCGCCTGGCGGCCGGCGATGGTCACCACCGCGCCATCGAGGTAGACGCCACGCACGCCTTCCTTGACCTGGCCGATCAGGGTGCCGGCGCTGGACGCCATGGCGGCCACGTCGGCCTGGGAGTCGGCGCGCGCCGCATGCGGCAGGGCGAGCGCCGAGGCGATCGCGAGGGCGATGGTGGTGTGATGCAGTTTCATGACAACTCCGGTGGATGCAATGAGCAGACAAGGGTCTGGATAAGGTCGCAGGCCCGACCGGCGGCACTGGGCCATTTCGTCGGACACGCGAAAACAACGGCAATGCGTTGGTTGGGGCGGCAGTCTGGGGCGATTTTGTGACGGTTGCGTGGTGCTCCGGTTTCAGTTCCGTGACTGTCTCCGTGACGCAACAAATGTGAAATCTTCGGGCGTTATCGTGATGGGCTGTCCGTGCTTCGCGCCGGGCACCCTTCGAAAACGAACGCAAGGCAGTCCAGTGAATCGATTCCGCTCCGTATCCCGTTGCTCCCGCACGCTCGTGCTTTCCCTTTCACTTTCGCTGGCGCTTGCCGGCGGCAGTGCCTTCGCCCAGTCGGCGGGCGAGAACGAACCCAACGTGCTGGTCGGTGCCGCGAGCCAACGCTACGTGGCGGGCGAGATCCCGGACCGCATCGTCGCTACCCCGTCCCAGGATCCTTCCACCGGTTTCGCGGTCAATTGGCGCACCCATGCCGATGTCCGCGCCGCGGTGCTGGAAATCGTCGAAGCCGGTGATTCGCCGGACGTCGGCACGCCGCGTCGCGTCGAAGCGAGCTCGCGCGTGCTGGAAGCCGGTGGTCGCCTTGCCCGTTTCCATCGCGCCGACATCGATGGCCTGAAGCCGGACACCCTCTACATGTTCCGCGTGCAGGGCAATGGCACCTGGAGTGGCTGGCGGCAGATGCGCACCACCGCCACGGCCGGTGCACCGCTCACCTTGCTGTACTTCGGCGATACCCAGAACAAGAACCTGAGCCATGTTTCCCGCGTGACCCGCGAAGCGATGCGCCACGCCGGCGATGCGGTGATGGCGCTGTATGCCGGCGACCTGGTCAGCGAAGCCGTCGATGACGACGAGTGGGGCGAGTGGTTCGAAGCCGCCGGCGACCTGCCGGACGTGATGATGGTGGCGCCCGCGCTGGGCAACCACGAATACTGGGAAGAGTTCGAGGACACGCCGCAGGAGCGCCGCGTGCTTTCCGGGCACTGGCCGGCCAGTTTCGCGCTGCCGCGCAACGGCGCAGGTGGCGAACACACCCGCGACACCACCTACTGGTTCGACGTGCAGGGCGTGCGCGTGGCGGTGCTGGACGGCACTTCCGCGCTTGATCTCGGTTCCGCCGACGAGCAGGCGCGCTGGCTGGATGGCGTGCTGGTGGCCAACCCGCACCGCTGGTCGTTGGTGATGATCCACCAGCCGATGTACTCGCCGCGCGGACGCAGTGCCAGTGAAACGCTGCGCGCCACCCTGATGCCGGTGATCGAGAAGCACGGCGTGGACATCGTGCTGCAGGGCCACGACCACACCTACGGCCGTCGCTCGGGCGATCGCCGCGGGCAGACGTTGCCGCAGTACGTGGTGACGGTGGCCGGCCCGAAGCAGTACCGCCTCACCGACGAGGCCAAGCGCACGATGGACCCGACCGCCGAGGACACCCAGCTGTTCCAGGTGTTGCGCATCGATGGCGATCGCATCCGCTACCAGGCGCGCACCGCGACCGGCCGGCTCTACGACGATTTCGAGATCGTCCGCGATGCGAACGGCGGCAAGCGCCTCAACGAGATCCGCGAAGGCCGCATCGCACCGCGCGATTGCAGCCATCGCGATGCCACGCTCGGTGGTCGCAAGGACCGTTGCTGGGAATGACCGACGGCTGTCGGCCACAAGGAGAATCACGATGAAGACCCCGATGCATGCCGCGCGACTGGGCGCGGCGCTGGCGAGCGCGCTGCTGCTTGCCGCCTGCCAGTCCACGATGGAGCGGCCTGATGACGCGATGCCGGCACTGGCAAGCGTCAGCGAAGCATTCGCAACCCGGATGACGCCGGATGACAACATCGATTCGGTGGCCAGCTGGCACGCGCCGGATGGGCGGGTCTGGCTGCTGGCCACCGCCAAGAGCACCGACAAGCTGGTGGTGTACGACGGCCAGACCGGCGCCACGCTGCGCGAGTTCGGCGTGCGCGGCGAGGGCAACGGCCAGTTCCGGCGCCCGAACGGCATCGTGGTGGCGGACGATCTCGCCTTCGTCATCGAGCGCGACAACCATCGCGTGCAGGTGCTGCGCCTGCCGGGCTTCGAGCACGTCACGAGCTTCGGTGCCGGCGATCTGACCAAGCCTTACGGTGGCTGGGTGCGCCGCGTCGGTGATGCCTACCACGTGTACGTGACCGACTCCTACGACGATGGCGAGGATGCCGCGGGCAACGACATCCTGCCGTCGCTGGATCGCCTGGATCGCCGCATCCGCCATTACACGCTGGTGCTGTCGGGTGCGAAGCCGGAGGTGGCGCTGCTCGGCAGCTACGGCGATGCCAGCCCGGAAGGCGCGTTGCGGGTGGTGGAATCGATCTGGGGCGACCCGGCGCACGACCGCCTGCTGGTGGCGGAGGAAGATGAAACCTACGCCAACGAGATCAAGGTCTATGACCTGGCCGGACGTTTCACCGGCCGCGTGTTCGGGCGCGAAACCTTCAAGGC
>JAEXAG010000145.1 GCA_023394655.1 Pseudomonadota bacterium | reverse complement strand
CACCGCCAGCGTGCGCGCGGCGATCGCATCCGGCGGCAGGCTTTCGGCGCGGGCGATCGCGGCCGCCGGATGGTCCGACAGCGCGGCCAGCCGCCGGCTGCGCTCATCGGCATCGCGGGCCGGAAAGCCGGCATCGGCCAGCAGCTCCGCCAGCGCGGCATCGTGCACCGCCGAATCCTGCCGCAGATCGAGCGCGGCCAGGTGGAAACCGAAACAGCGCGCGCGCAAACGCACCCGCGCCAATGCGCCGCGACCGGCATGCTCGCCGCGATGCGCCGCGAGGCTGGCATCGATCAGGGCAAGGTCGGCACAGAAGGCGTTGGCATCCGGGTAAGCCGTCGCATCGCCGGGATTGGCCGCCAGCCGCGCATCCATCAGCTCGAGCAGCTGGCGATAGGGCGTATCACCCTGGCGGGCGCGCAGCCGTGCCGCCGCTTCGGGCAGGAGATCGCGGTATCGGCCGATCCGGGCCATCACCGCCTCGTCCACGCCCACCCGCGCCGGCGATTGGGTCAGGATGCCCATCAGCGCACGCAGGTCGCG
This sequence comes from Pseudomonadota bacterium, assembly GCA_023394655.1. GTDB lineage: Bacteria > Pseudomonadota > Gammaproteobacteria > Xanthomonadales > Xanthomonadaceae > Solilutibacter. Next base: position 1,963 of record JAEXAG010000145.1, on the reverse strand, counting down.
ACGATAGAGTTCCACCACCTGCCGCCGCTGGGTTTCCAGCGCGACGCGCAGGGTGTCCGCGCCGACATTGGGGTTGCCGTCCATGTCGCCACCCGCCCAGGTGCCGAAGCGGAGCACGTCGGGCAGTTCCGGCGCTTCGCCGTGCACCGCGCGCAGGGCTTCGCGCAGATCGTGGTGGAAGGACGGCAGGATCCGGTACAGCACTTCGCCCAGATAGAAGCCCACATGCGCCATTTCCTCGGCCACGGTGGGCCGGGTCGGTGGTGCTTCGGAAGTCTGCCAGCCGGCGGTCAGCGCCTGGCGGATGCGCCGCAGGTCCTGCGCGCGCTCGGCCGGCGTGCGGGTGCGGTCGATGTCGGCGAGCAGGCGCGAAACAATCGCGCGCTCCTTGTCGAGCAGGGCGCGGCGCACCGCCTCGGTGGGATGGGCGGTGAACACCGGCTCGATGCGCAGCCGCGGCAGCAGCGCGACGATGTCCGCCAGGCCGATGCCATCCGCCTGCAGCTCGCGCAGCACCGCCTCGAAACCACCGGGCTGGGCCGATGCACCGGCACGCTGGTAATCGCGCCGGCGACGGATGCGATGGACGCGCTCGGCAAGGTTGATGGCACCGAACCAGGCGGCGAAGGCGCGCACCAGCGCCTCGGCATCGGCGGAACCGACCGCGGCAAGATGGTCGGCCAGCGCATCCAGCGGCTCGCCGGCCTCGCGGCGGCCGATCGCCGCACGGCGGATCTCCTCGACGCGCGCCAGAAGCTCGGGAGACACCTGTTCGGCCAGCATCTCCCCGACCATCGCGCCGAGGGTGCGCACGTCGTCGCGCAGCAGGCCGTCGGTGGGCGCGAATTCCAGCGTGTCACGGAGGGGCACGGCGTTTCCGCTCATGGATCGGGCCTTCGATGGGAAGACCCCACTCTAAGCGCCCACTTTTTCGATTGCGCCACTCGCGCCGTCGCCGCCACCGCCGGCCGGACCCGCATCGCGCGGCACCACGCTGATGCTGCCGTTGGTCTCGAGGATCGCCAGCTCGACGTCCTCCAAGCCGGCGATGTTGTTCATCCGCAAGGCCTCGTCGAAATCGTGGCGGCTGACCAGTTCGCGCTTCAGCACGCTTTCGTACAACACGCCGTTTCGTGCCAGAACCGCGGGAGCGCCCTCGACCACGCGCTCCGCCCGCGGCCAGCGCGAAGTCGCGAAGGCCACCACGTAATTCAGCGCGATCAGGAAGGCGGCCAGCAGCAGCGCGCCGGTCAGCGAGGTGTCGCCGCCGTTGAGTCCGTTCTGCACCGCGTTGCCGATCAGGATCAGCAGCACCAGGTCGAAGGGCGTGAACTGGCCGACCGCGCGCTTGCCGGAGATCCGCACCAGCACCATGACGATCAGGTAGATGGCGATGGCGCGCAGCAGGAAATGCCACCACGGCGCGGACAACTGCAGCATCTCGCTCATCGCTCCGTCCGCCAGTTCACCGAGCCCTTGTTCTCGATGGTGCTGGATTCGATGGTGATGTCGAAACCCTTGCGCAGCAGGTACTTGAGGGTGAGCACCTGGCCGGTGCCGAGCAGGGAGACGCCGTAGCCGACGTACACGCGCGGCGAAAGGTACTTGCCGACGCCGAAGACGCTGCCGCCGAGCGTGCTGGACTGGATCACGCCGGCATCGTCGAAGCCGATGCCATTGGCCAGTTGCGAGGCCAGCATCCCGCCGCCGGCGGTGAGCGCGGCGGATGCCGCGTTGATCTGCCGGCTTTCGTCGCTGGTCACCGTGGAAAGCGAACGGCCCAGCGTGAGATAGGCGAGCGCTTCGGACTGGTCCATCGCCGGATCGGCCCAGACTTCGGCCTGCGGCGCGGTGGCGCGGCCACTGACGCGGATGCCGGCGGTCACGTCGCCCACTTCGCGGCGCGCGCTCAACTCGATCACCGGGTTGGCGATGGGATCGTTGGACCACACCAGCCGCCCCT
>JAEXAG010000058.1 GCA_023394655.1 Pseudomonadota bacterium | reverse complement strand
CGCCGAAACTGCGGCTCGCATCAACCGCCTGACCCTCGAGAACGTCGAGAAGGTGTTCGGCCTGCAGATCGCCGCCATCGAGGAAAGCGCCAGCGCCACCTTCGCGTTCTGGAGCCAGCTCAACGAGGCCCGCGACCTGAACGGCCTGCGTGACGCCGTCCCGGCCGGCCTGCAGGTGGCCCGCGAGAACACCGAGCGCGCCATCGCCACCGGTCAGGAAATCTACGACAGCACCCTGAAGACCAATGAAGCCATTGCCCAGATCGCCAAGGGCGAAGTGGAGCAGGCCGTCGCCAAGGCCCAGGCCGAAGGCGAGAAGGTCGTCAAGGCGGCCAAGAAGACCGCGCGCGCCTGATCATCGGCCATCGCGAGCGACACGGACCCGGCTGCTTCGGCGGCCGGGTTTTTTCATGCCCGGTGCAAGCCCTTCGTCGATGATCAACGGGCGCGGGACAGCACCCGGATCGGCGGCTCGCCGAGCACGCGGGCGAGGATGGTGATGTTCTCTGCCATGGCTTCCATCGCCGGATCCACCGGGTTGGCGATCCAGCCGGCGAAGCGCGCGCCATCGCCGAGGATGGCGCGTTGGGTGACCCGCGCGTGGTGGACGCAGCCGAGTTTCAGGCCCACCACCATCAATACCGGCAGGTCCAGCGCCTGCACCACCTCGGCCTGCTCGAGCGTTTCGGTGAGCGGCGCGGACCAGCCACCGACGCCTTCCACCAGCACGCCTTCCACGCCCGGCGTGGCCCGCAGGCGCGCGTGTGCGGCGCGGATCGGCTCCAGCGCGATCTCCACGCCCGCCTGGCGTGCCGCAAGCTCCGGCGCCACCGGCCAGGGCAGCGCGAAAGGATTGCGGTCGCGGTAATCGATGTCGGCCCTGCCATCGGCTTCGATGTGCGCCAGCGCGTCCTCGCTGCGCCAGCCATCCGCGCTTTCGATGCAGCCGCTGGCCACCGGCTTCATCCCGATCACGGCGCGACCCTGCGCGCGCCATTCGCGCAGCAGCGCGCAGGTGGCGAAGGTCTTGCCGATTTCCGTATCGGTGCCGGTGACGTAGCAGGAAAGCGGGAGCGCAGGCATCATCCCGCCATTGTCGGCGCATCCGGGCGCTGTCGCACCTCCCTGCCGGGCGATAAACTGGCGCCATGTTCATCGCCCGATCCCTCACCGGCGACAAGCCGGCGCGCTACGCGCAATTGCTGGAACAGGCCGGCGGCCTGCTGCACGGCGAGCGCGATCGCATCGCCAACGCCGCCAACCTGTCCGCCCTGCTGTTCAATGCCCTGCCCGATCTCAACTGGGCCGGCTTCTATTTCTTCGATGGCGAGGAACTCGTCGTCGGTCCGTTCCAGGGGCTGCCGGCCTGCGTGCGCATCCCGCTGGACAAGGGCGTCTGCGGCGCCGCCGCGCGTACCCGGCAGACCCAGCGCGTACTCGACGTGCATGCCTTCCCCGGCCACATCGCCTGCGATGCGGCCTCGCGCTCGGAAATCGTCATTCCGCTGGTGCGGGGCGAGGCGCTGATCGGCGTGCTCGACATCGACAGCCCGCTGGAAGCACGCTTCGACGAGGACGACCAGCGCGGCCTCGAAGCCATCGCCGCGCTCTGGCTCGACGCCAGCGACTGAAGACCCGCGGCATCGCGCGGACGGGCTCGCGTCCGGTCCGCGCGCGTCGATCACTCCACCGTGACCGATTTCGCCAGGTTGCGCGGCTTGTCCACGTCGGTGCCGCGCGCCAGGGCGGTGTGGTAGGCCAGCAGCTGCACCGGGATCGCGTGCAGGATCGGCGAGAGCAGGCCGGCGTGGCGCGGGGTGCGGATCACGTGGACGCCATCGGACTCGCCGAAATGGCTGTCGGCATCGGCGAAGACGAACATCTCGCCGCCGCGCGCGCGGACTTCCTCGATGTTGGCCTTGACCTTCTCCAGCAGGCGGTCGTTCGGCGCGATCACCACCACGGGCATGTCCTTGTCCACCAGCGCCAGCGGCCCGTGCTTGAGCTCGCCCGCCGGATAGGCCTCGGCATGGATGTAGCTGATTTCCTTCAGCTTGAGCGCACCTTCCAGCGCGATCGGGTAATGCACGCCGCGGCCCAGGAACAGCGCGTGCTGCTTGGGCGAGAACTTCTCGCTCCAGGCCTTGATCTGCGGCTCAAGGTTGAGCGCGTGCTGCACGCTGCCCGGCAAGTGGCGCAGGGAATCGATCAGTTCGGCCTCGCGCTCGCCGTCGATGCGGCCGCGCATCTTGGCCAGCGTGGCCGTCAACACGAACAGCGCGATCAGCTGGGTGGTGAACGCCTTGGTCGAAGCCACACCGATCTCGGCACCGGCGCGGGTGTAGAACACCAGGCGGCTGGCGCGCGGGATGGCGCTTTCGGGCACGTTGCAGATCGACAGCGTGCGTTCCTGGCCCAGCGACTTGGCGTACTTCAAGGCCTCCATGGTGTCGAGCGTTTCGCCCGATTGCGAAATCGTCACCACCAGCTGCTTCGGATTGGCCACCACGTCGCGATAGCGATACTCGCTGGCGATGTCCACCGCACAGGGCAGGCCGGCCAAGGATTCGATCCAGTAGCGCGCGGTCAGGCCGGCATAGTAGCTGGTGCCGCAGGCAAGGATCTGCACCGATTCGATGTCGCGCAGCACCTCCGCCGCATCCGCGCCGAAACGCTGCGGATCGAAGCCGCCGGTTTCGCCGATGTCCTCGATGGTGTCGGCCAGCGCGCGCGGCTGCTCGTGGATTTCCTTCTGCATGAAGTGGCTGTAGGGCCCCAGCTCCAGCGAGGCCAGCGACACGTCGGAGTGATGCACGGTGCGCGTCACCGGGCGATTCTCGCCGTCGAAAACCTCCACGCCGTCGCGGCGCAGCTCGGCGGTGTCGCCTTCCTCCAGGAAGATCACGTTGCGGGTGGCCTGGACGATGGCGGAGACATCCGACGCGATGAAGTTTTCGCCCTCGCCCAGCCCGATCAGCAGCGGGCAGCCCATGCGCGCGGCCACCAGCCGCTCCGGGTCGCGGCGATCGATCACGGCGATGGCGAACGCGCCTTCCAGCTCCTTGACCGCGCACTGCACGGCTTCAAGCAGCGTGGCGCCATCGCGGCGGCAATGGTGGATGAGGTGGGCGATGACTTCGGTATCGGTCTGCGATTCGAACTCGTAGCCCTCTGCCTTGAGCCGCTCGCGCTGCGCCTCGTGGTTCTCGATGATGCCGTTGTGCACCAGCGCCAGCTCGCCGTGGCTGACCATCGGATGCGCGTTGAACTCGGTCACGCCCCCATGCGTGGCCCAGCGGGTGTGGCCGATGCCGAGCGCTCCATCGAAGCCTTCGGCGGCGGCAGCGGCTTCCATTTCGGAAACCCGGCCGGTGCGCCGCACGCGGCGGATCGATTCATCCGCCAGCACCGCGATGCCGGACGAGTCGTAGCCGCGGTATTCCAGCCGTTTCAGTCCTTCGATCAGCACCGGGACGACGTCGCGCCCGGCGATGGCTCCTACGATTCCGCACATGTGGATCCTTCCCCCATGGAAAACGCCGATTCTACCCGTTGCCGGGATTTCGGGCCGCCTGCGCCGGGCCTCAATCGCCCTTTTTCGACGGCCGCACCCAGCCTTCCACGGAAGTCTGGCGCGAGCGGGCCACGGCCAGCGTGCCGTCCGGCACGTCCTTGACGATCACCGAGCCGGCGGCGGTGGTGGCGTTGGCCCCGATGGTCACCGGCGCGACCAGTGAGGCGTTCGAGCCGATGAAGGCGCCATCGCCGATCACCGTCTTCGATTTGTTCACGCCGTCGTAGTTGCAGGTGATGGTGCCCGCGCCGACATTCGCGCCGGCACCGATCTCGGCATCGCCGATGTAGCTCAGGTGGTTGACCTTGCTGCCGACGCCGACCACCGACTTCTTGATCTCGACGAAGTTGCCGACGTGCGCGCCATCGGCCAGCACCGTGCCCGGACGCAGGCGGGCGAACGGCCCGAGCGTCACCGCGCCTTCGGTGCGCGCGCCTTCCAGATCGCAATGCGCGCGGACCTCGGTGCCTGGGCCGAGCACCACGTCCTTGAGCCGGCAGAACGGGCCGATCCGCACGCCCTCGCCCAGCACCACGTCGCCCTCGAACACCACGTCGACGTCCACTTCGACATCGCCCTCGGCGCGCACCGTGCCGCGCACGTCCACGCGAGCGGTATCGGCGCAGCGCACGCCCTGCGCGCATAGCGCACGCACGGCCCGCTTCTGCCACGCGCGTTCGAGCTGGGCCAGCTGCCAGGGATCGTTGGCGCCCTCGGTTTCCATCGGGTCGGCGACGTGCACCATCTCGGCGGCGTTGTATTCACGCGCGGCCTGCGCGAACACGTCGGTCAGGTAGTACTCGCCCTGCGCGTTGTCGTTGGACAGGTGGGACAGCCAGTTCTTCAGGGCATTGCCGTCCGCGGCGAGGATGCCGGTGTTGATGGTGCGGATGGCGCGCTGCTCGGCGTTCGCGTCCTTCTCCTCGACGATGGCGCCGACATTGCCCTGCGGATCGCGCACGATGCGGCCGTAGCCGGTCGGGTTTTCCAGATCGGCCACCAGCACGGTCAGCCGCGCCGGCACCGCCAGCAGGCGTTGCAGGGTATCGGCGCGGATCAGCGGCACGTCGCCATAGAGCACCAGCACGCGCGCGCCATCCGGCACCTGGTCGATCGCCTGCTGCACGGCATGACCGGTGCCCAGCCGCTCGCGCTGCTCCGCCCATTTCAGGTCGGACTGGCCGCGAAAGGCATCCAGCACCTGGTCGCCACCGTGTCCGTACACGATGTGGATGCCGGCCGGATCGAGCGCGCGCGCGGCATCGACCACGTGCGCCAGCATCGGCTTGGCGGCGATCTTCTGCAGGACTTTCGGGGTGCGCGATTTCATTCGCTTGCCCTCGCCAGCGGCGAGGATCACGACGTGCAGCGGTGCATCGGTCATAACGGCTCCTTGTCAGTGCCGACATTCTGCCAGCGCCGGGACCGCGGTTGCTACGATGCGCACAGTTTCCCCGTGCCCGCCCCGATGCCCCGACCGGACCGCCACCGATGAGCCTGCGCCGACACGCCGGCGGCTATTTGCTGGCCGGCGGCCTGCAATGGCTGCTGGACTGGGGGGTGATGGTGGGCCTGAGCCACGCCGGCGTGCCGGTCTTCGCGGCCAACCTGGCCGGCCGCGTGTGCGGTGCCCTGCTCGGTTTCTGGCTCAACGGCCGGTTTACCTTCGCCGGCGAAGGCCATGCCATCGGTCGTCGCCAGTTCGCGCGCTTCGCCTTCACGTGGCTCGTCACCACCTGCCTCGGCACCTGGGCCGTTGCCCGGGTGGACGCGGCCTTCGGCCTGCATCGGGCGTGGCTGGCGAAGCCGGCCATCGACGTCGTGCTCGCCGTCGCCGGCTTCCTGCTATCCCGGCACTGGATCTACCGCCGCCACCCCGATTGAAAGCCGGCCCCGGAAACGACGAAGGCGACGGATTCCTCCGTCGCCTTCCTGCGGCGTCATCCGGCAGACCGGATCAATGCTTGAGGTTCTTGCGCAGACGCTCCAGCGCCTGCAGCTGCGCGGTGACCTCGGCCAGCCGCTTCTGCGCCTCGGCGACTTCCATCGCCTCGCCACGATGGGCCAGGATGCGCTCGGCTTCTTCCTTGGCGGCACGCACCGCGGCCTCGTCGATGTCGTCGGCGCGCACGGCGGTATCCGCCAGCACGGTGACGACTTCCGGCTGGACTTCCAGCATGCCGCCGGAAATCGCGAAATCAAGGTGTTCGCCGGACGGCAGGGTCACCACGACCTTGCCGGGCTTGAGTCGGGTGATCAGCGGGGCGTGCTTGGGCGCGATGCCCAGCTCGCCCATTTCGCCGGTGGCGACGACCATCGTGGCTTCGCCACTGAAGATCTCGGATTCGGCGCTGACGATGTCGCAACGGATGGTGGTGGCCATCGTGTCCTCCTGGGGATCGCGGCGATCAGGCCGCGATCTTCTTCGCCTTCTCGATGGCCTCGTCGATGCCGCCGACCATGTAGAACGCCTGTTCCGGGATGTCGTCGCACTCGCCGTCCACGATCATCTTGAAGCCGCGGATGGTGTCCTTGAGCGGCACGTACTTGCCCGGCGAGCCGGTGAAGACTTCCGCCACGTGGAAGGGCTGCGAGAAGAAGCGCTCGATCTTGCGCGCGCGCGAGACTGCCAGCTTGTCTTCTTCGGACAGTTCGTCCATGCCGAGGATGGCGATGATGTCCTTCAGTTCCTTGTACTTCTGCAGGGTGGCCTGCACGCGGCGCGCGGTCTCGTAGTGCTCGGTGCCGATGACGTTCGGGTCCAGCTGGCGGCTGGTCGAATCCAGCGGGTCCACGGCCGGGTAGATGCCGAGCGAGGCGATCTGGCGCGACAGCACGACGGTCGCGTCAAGATGCGCGAAGGTGGTGGCCGGCGACGGGTCGGTCAGGTCGTCCGCGGGCACGTACACGGCCTGGATCGAGGTGATCGAGCCGGTCTTGGTCGAGGTGATGCGCTCCTGCAGCACGCCCATTTCCTCGG
>JAEXAG010000017.1 GCA_023394655.1 Pseudomonadota bacterium | reverse complement strand
GTCATGTCGTCGGGGCTGCCATCCTCGCGGCGATGGTCGTGCTTGAGCCGCAGGCCATCCTCCAGCCGGGTCAGGATCCAGGTACGCGAATGGTTGTCGCCGACATGGAACGGAATCTCGATTCGCGACTTCACGTCCTCGCAGCCGCGCACGTGCATCACCAGCCGCTTGCCCTCGAAATCGTCGGGAACGGTCGGCTTCGGCTCGTTGGCGATGATGCGGCCCTCGTAGGCCTTGCCGCAGTGCTGGGCGATGTTGGCAAGGAAGACGTCGGCCGCTGCCAGCGCTTCGGCATCGGCAGGCGCTTCAGTCGCGGTCTCGGCCGCGGCATCGGCGGCGGAATCGGAGGGCGTGCAGGCGGCGATGGCCAGCACGAGCGGGGAAAGCGCGAGGAGGGAAAGTCTGTTCATCCCCCAACCCTAACCGGCATTCCCGCACCGGGGCAAATGCCGCAGCCCGGCGCGGATCAGCCGTAAAGCGCCAGCAGCACTTCTTCGGCGGATTCGAGTTCGGCGCGCAACTGCATCTGCGTGCGCCCGAGATCCGCCACCTTCCCGGCATCCGAATACACCGCGGGATCGGCCAGCGCGGCTTCGCATTCGGCCAGCTTCCCGCTCAGCCGTTCGACCCGGGATTCGGCTTCCTTGAGCTTGTGCGGATTCACCTTGGCGGGCTTTTTCGCCGGCGCTTCGGGTGCCGGCGGCTCGGCCGGCGCAACCGCAGGTGCCGCCACGACAGCCGTCGCATCCGTCGCCACCGACGCATTCGCGGCCGAAGGCACCGGACGTGCGCGCAGCCACGCCGCATAGTCGTCCAGATCGCCGTTGAACGGCTCGACCACGCCATCGTGCACGCGCCAGAACGTGTCGCAGACCAAGCCGATCAGGTGGCGATCGTGGCTGACCATCACGATCGCCCCATCGAAATCGGAAAGCGCCTCGGCCAGCGCCTCGCGCATTTCGAGATCGAGGTGGTTGGTCGGTTCGTCCAGCAGCAGGACGTTGGGCTTGCGCCAGGCGATCAGCGCCAGCGCCAGGCGCGCCTTCTCGCCACCGCTGAACGTGTCGATCAACTCGAACGCGCGATCGCCCCGGAACTGCCAGCGGCCGAGGAAATTGCGGAAATCCTGGGTCGGGGAATCCGGCGAGATCGCCTTGAGGTGGTCGATCGGCGAAGTGCCTTCCACCAGCGATTCCACCGTGTGCTGGGCGAAGTAGCCGATGACCAGGTCGGGATGCGCCACGCGCTCGCCGGCCATCGGATCGAGATCGCCCACCAGCGTCTTCACCAGCGTCGATTTGCCGGCGCCGTTCGGGCCGAGCAGGCCGATGCGGTCGCCCGCTTCCAGCGCGAAGCCGACGTCGCCGAGGATCTTCGCGCCTTGGCCGTAGCCGGCATCCACGTGCCGCAGTGACAGCAGCGAGTTCGGCAATCGCGCGGGGACGGGGAAATCGATGTGGATGCCGCGCTCGGCGCGCACCGCCTCGGTGCCGGCCAGCTTTTCCAGCCGTTTCATGCGGCTCTGCGCCTGCCGCGCCTTGCTGGCCTTGGCCTTGAAGCGATCGATGAACTTCTGCAGGTGCGCGCGTTCGGCCTGTTCCTTCTCGAAGGCGATCTGCTGCTGGCGCAGGTGCTCGGCGCGCTGGCGCTCGAAGGCGGTGTAGTTGCCGACGTAGAGCTTCGCGCGGCCATCGTGCAGGTGCAGGATGTGGGTGGTGACGTTGTCGAGGAACTCGCGGTCGTGCGAGATCACCAGGAGCGTGCCGTCGTAGCGGCGCAGCCAGTCCTCCAGCCACACCACGGCATCGAGGTCGAGGTGGTTGGTGGGCTCGTCGAGCAGCAGGAGGTCGCTCGGCATCATCAGCGCGCGCGCCACGTTGAGCCGCACCCGCCAGCCGCCGGAAAAATCCGCCACCGGCTTTTCATGCGTCACCGCCGGGAAACCGAGGCCATGCAGCAGGCGGCCGGCACGCGCGTCGGCGTCGTAGCCGTTCACTTCCGCCAGCCGGAGATGCGCCTCGGCCACCGCTTCCCAGTCCTCGCGCGCCATCGCCTCGCGCTCGGCACGGACGGCGGCATGCAGGACGTCATCGCCCGACATCACGAAATCCAGCGCGGGATCGGGCAGGTGCGGGGTTTCCTGGGCGACGCTGGCGACGCGCGCCTTTCCGGGCAGGTCGAGATCGCCGCAATCGGGCTCGACATCGCCCAGCAGCGCGGCGAACAGCGAGGACTTGCCGGCGCCGTTGCGGCCGACCACGCCGACGCGATAGCCCGCGTGCAGCGCGAGATCGACATCGGACAGCAGCAGGCGTTCGCCGCGCCGCAGGGCGAAATTGCGGAAGGAGATCATCCGCCGATTTTACTCCGGGGCGGCACGCGACCGCCCCGGAAGCCGGCTCAGCGGCCCGGCTGCCAGCGCAGGCCGAGCATCAGCGTGCGACCGGCCATGTTGTACCAGGCCGCGGTTTCGTAGCGCTTGTCGAACACGTTGCTGGCGGTGAGTTGCCAGGACAGCGCATCGCTCTGGCGCCAGCCCACGCGCAGGTCGGTGGTGGCGTAACCGCCGAGGCGCAAGGTGTTGGCCGGATCGTCGTAGCGATGGCTGTTGCCGGACACGCTCGCGCCGACGCGCCAGCGGCCGAAATCGCGATCGGCGTCGAGGCGCGCCATGCGCTGCGGGCGGCGGTTCAGCAGGTTGCCGTCCAGCACGCCGGGCGTGATGTTGCGCGGATCGATCCAACTCGCGGTGGCGGCGAGGTCCCAGCCGGCGACATCCACGCCGAACACCGCCTCGAGCCCGCGGATGCGTGCGTTCTGGATGTTGTCGGGCATGCCCCACGGGCTGGTCGGCGAGGTGCGGCCGGGGTTGTAGACGATGAGGTCATGCAGGCGCGTCTGGTAGGCACGCAGCGACCAGTCCAGTGCCGCCGCGCGGCCTTCGACGCCCAGCTCGACACTGCGCGAGCGCTCGGGCTGCAGGTCGGGATTGCTGAAGCCGGGGTAGTAGAGATCGTTGAAGGTCGGCGCGCGGAAAGCGCTGCCCCAGCTGGCGGTCAGGCGCAGGTCCTCGGCCAGCGACCAGCCCCAGACCACGTTGCCGGTGGTGGCGGCACCGAATTGCTCGTTGTCCTCGCGGCGCGCGCCGATCTGCAGGCGATGGTCGCCGAAGCCGCCCAGCCACTGGCCGAACAGCGCGCGGCTCAGGCGGCTGTCGCGGTCCAGCGGAGTGCTGGCGGCCACGCCGTCGCGCTGCCAGTCGTAGCCGACGCTGAAACGGCTGGCCTCGCTGCCGAAATCGGCCTTGAGGCTGCCGGTATCGCGCTGCGTGGTGATCCGCCCCGCCTGCACGCCGGTGGCGGTGTAGTTGCGCGAATCGTCATCGTTGCGCCCCAGCTGGGCGTGCACGGCGACGGTTTCCGAGGGCTTCCAGGCCACGTGCGCGCCCAGCACCTGCTGGACGATGCGGCTCCGGTTGGCCCAGCCGCCGTCGAAATCGTTGCGGCCTTCGGCGCGCAGTGCGCGCGCATCCACTTCCCACTGCGGGGAAATCCGCAGCCCGCCGGCAAGCTGCGCCGAGGTGTTGCGATAGCCGTCGCGGTCCGGCTCGAAGGTGCCGCAGCCGGCAAAGGTCACCGGGTCGCCATTGCAGGCGTTGAAGCCGTCGGTCTCTTCGTGGGCCAGCGTCGCCGAATACCAGCCGCGACCGTGGCGCGCCGCAAGGCCGGCATCGCTGCGCAGCGTGCCACGGCTGCCATAGGCCAGGCCGAAGGAGGGGCGCACGCCCTCGCCTTCCGCGCGCCGGGTGAAGATCTGGATCACGCCACCGACCGCTTCCGAGCCGTACAGGCTGGACATCGGCCCGCGCACGATCTCGATGCGCTCGATCTGCGCGACCGGGATGTCCTGCAGCGCGGGCATGCCGGCACTGGGCGAGCCGATCTTCACCCCGTCCACCAGCACCAGCACCTGGCCGGGGCCGGTGCCGCGCAGATAGAGGCCGGAGAGCTTGCCCATGCCGCCCTGCTGGTAGATCGCGAGGCCGGGCTGGCCGTCCAGCAGTTCCGGCAACGATGCCGGCGCGAGTCTTTCGATGTCTTCGCGGGTGATGACGGTGGAGGCCGCCAGCGTCTCGCCGGCGGTGCTCGCGCGGGTGCCGGTCACGGTGACGCGATCCAGCGATCGCGCGTCGGATGATTCGGCCCACGCGAGCTGCGGCAGGCAGGCGGCCAGTGCCGCGGCCAGTGCGAGGCGACGCAGGTCGCGGGGAAAAACGGGGGAAGTACGGTCCATCTGCAAGCTCCTGCGGCCGCGCCCATCCGCGCGGACCTTGGGGTATGGGGAAGCAGGCAGAGGCAGGGGACAGGAATGCGCCAGCGGACACATGACCGTCCGCACGCCCTCCGCATGCCGGTTCGACCTCGGGCCGGTCTCCGGGCTCGCGAGCCAGGCACATGGCCTGCGGGATCGGCGCCTTCCCGTGCGATGCACAGTGGCCTTGGCCGATCCCCCTGCTCGCCTACCGTTGCGGGGGCAGCTCCGGAATTGCACGCGTGGTGCGCACCGGATTCCCGTTTCAACCCGTCGCATGGCGCGACCAGGTCACCTGGGGCCCGCCGATTCTAGCACCCGGACGGCACCCTGCCCGCCATCCGGCAGCTCCGGCATCGCGCATTTGCGAGGCGGCTAGAATCGATTCCGCGTCCATGACCGGAAGCCGCCATGCGCGCCACGCACCCATCGCCCCGCGTCCGGACATCGGCATGAAGATCACCGTCCTCAGCGGTGCCGGCATGTCGGCCGAAAGCGGCATCGCCACCTTCCGCGATGCGCTGACCGG
>JAEXAG010000003.1 GCA_023394655.1 Pseudomonadota bacterium | reverse complement strand
CAGGCCGAGATCAAGGACCGCTGGAAGCGCGTGCTCGACACCATCGAGAGCCAGGCCGGCGAAGCCATGGGCCAGGTCTACGTGCAGCTGGCTTTCCCGGCCGAATCCAAGGCGCGCATGGAGACGCTGGTGAAGAACCTGGGCGAGGCGTTCTCCGCGCGAATCGACAGGCTTTCCTGGATGTCGGACGACACCAAGGCCAAGGCCCACGAGAAGCTGAAGGCGTTCACGCCGAAGATCGGCTACCCCGACAAGTGGCGTGATTTCTCCGGGCTCCGGACCGGGCGCGAAAGCTATCTGGACAACGTGCTGGCCGCCAACGCCTTCAACTACCGCTGGATGCTCTCGAAGATCGGCAAGCCGGTGGACAAGACCGAATGGGGCATGAGCCCGCAGACGGTCAACGCCTACTACAACCCGCTGCAGAACGAGATCGTGTTCCCGGCGGCGATCCTGCAACCGCCGTTCTTCGACGGCAAGGCCGACGATGCCCTGAACTACGGCGGCATCGGCGCGGTGATCGGCCATGAGATGACCCACGGCTTCGACGACCAGGGCAGCCGCTTCGGGCCGGCCGGCAACATGGAAAACTGGTGGCAGGAAGCCGATGCCGCCGGTTTCAAGGCGCTCACCAACAAGCTGGTGCAGCAGTTCGATGCCTACGAAACCGCGGGCGGCAAGGTCAACGGCAACCTGACGCTGGGCGAGAACATCGCCGACCTGGGCGGGCTGGCGATCGCCTTCGATGCCTACCAGCGCGCGCTGGGTGGCAAGCCGGCCGCGGAAATCGACGGCATGAGTGGCAACCAGCGCCTGTTCGCCAACTGGGCGACGGTGTGGCGCCGCAACTTCACCCCGGACGAGCTGAAGGTGCGGCTGGCCACCGATCCGCATGCCCCGGCCGAGTTCCGGGCCATCGGCGCGCCGAGCAATCTCCCCGCCTTCGCGGAAGCCTGGGGCTGCAAGCCGGGCGATCCGATGGTGCGCAGCGGCGAAGCGCAGGTCACCATCTGGTAAGGCCCCGTGCCAAATGAACCACGGAAGCGCCGGCATTGCCGGCGTTTCCCGTTTCCGGGCCAGGACACGCCGCCGCCGCTGACGCGCTGCTTGGTATCCTTCCGGCTTCCCCCACGGAGCCTGCTCACGATGCCACGAGCCAAGCCGCTTGCCCTTGCCCTCCTCGTCGCCCTGGTCGCCGCTCCGCTCGCGCCGGATGCCCAGGCACAGCGCAAGCGCGCTCCGGCCCGCGCCAAGGCCCCGCCACCGATCACGGCCGAGTGCCGCGATTTCTACACCGCCACCAACAGCGCCTGGCTGGCCGCCGTGCCCGCGCCGGCCGGCACCGCCACCACCACCGCGCTGGCCCAACTGGTGGCGCGCAGCGAACAGCAGCAGCGCGACCTGCTGGATGCCGCCATGCAGGCACCGCAGGGCAACGTGCAGAAGCTGCTCGGCGATTTCTGGGCCAGCGGCCTGGACGAGGCCGCGGTGGAAGCCGATGGCGCCCAGCCGATCGCCCCGCTGCTCGATCGCATCAACGGCATCCGCCGCAGCCGTGACGTACCGGCGGCCATCGCCGCGCTGCACCAGGTGGGTATCCCGGTGGTGTTCAACTTCGGCGCCGATCTCGACCTGAACGAGCTGGGCCGCCACATCGGCTACTTCAGCCAGGGCGGCACCGCCCTGCCCGATCCCGCCTTCTACACCCGCCAGGATGCCGAAACCCGCAACCTGATGGGCCGTTACCGCCACTACGTCGAGAAGATCCTCACCCTCACCGGCACCCCGGCCAACCGCCTCGCCGCCGACGTGCAGGCGGTGTTCGATCTGGAAGCACGGCTGGCACAGGCCTCGCGCCCGCTGGCCAGCCTGCGCGATCCGCGCGGCAACTACGCGCCGGTGCCGGTGGCCGAACTCGGCAAGAGCTATCGCAACCTGCAGCTGGCCGAGTTCCTGCGCGCGCAGGGCGTCACCGACGACGTGGTGTCGATCGCCAATCCGGCGCTGTTCCAGCAGATCGATGCGCTGGTACCGGGCCTCAAGGCCGAGCAGTGGAAGGTGTACCTGCGCTATCAGGTCGGCAACGCGATGGCCCCCTATCTGGCCCGGCCATTCCGCGAGGCGGACTTCGAGTTCCATGGCCGCATCATGCGCGGCCAGAGTGCGCCGCTGCCGCGCTGGAAGCAGACGCTGGACGCCATCAACCTGGCCGCCGGCCCGATGCTGGGACGCGAGTACGCCGCGCGCTACCTGCCCGCCGCCACCCGCAGCCGCGCCGAGTCGATCGCCGGCGAAATCCGTGATGCGCTGGCCGCCGGCATCGACTCCAACAGCTGGATGAGTTCGGCCGCGCGCACCGAAGCCAAGGCCAAGCTCGCCAAGTTGCGCATCGAAGTGGGCACGCCGCGCCGCGATCTGGACTACAGCATCCAGCCGATGGGGCGCGGCAGCTTCGGCAGCAACATGCTGATCGCGTCCACCTGGCGTCACCGCGAGGAAATGCGCCGGATCGGCCGCCACAACGCCGCCCGTCGCTGGGACGTGCTGCCGCAGCAGCCCGCGCTCTCCTACGACATGGCGCAGAACCGCCTGATCGTCACCGCGGCGGTGCTGCAGCCGCCGGTGATCGACATGGGCCAGCCCGGCGCCGCGCATTACGGCAGTTTCGGCGCACTGGTCGGCCACGAACTGACCCACGCCGTCGGTGCGCGCGGTCGCCACGTCGATGCCGCCGGGCAGCTCCGCGACTGGTGGACGCCCGCCGATGTCGCCGGCTGGGAAGCCCTGCTCTCGCGCGTGGGCAACCAGTTCGAGGGCTACGACTACCCGCTGCTCACCGCCACCCGCGTGAACGGCCATCGCGTGCGCGCGCAGGCGCTCAACGACCTGGCCGGCATCGAACTGGCGGAGACCGCGATGAATCGCGCGCTGCCGCAGGCCGGCGTGCCCGAGCGGCTCGCCTTCCAGCAGGCCTGGGCGCAGCTCTGGGCACAGCAGATGAGCGTGGAGGCCGCCGCCTTCATGGCCAGCACCAGCGAACAACCGCCGGGCCTGTGGCGCGTCAACGGCACGCTGGCCAACCAGCCGAGCTTCGCCACCACCCATGCCTGCACCGTACCAGCGCCGATGGCGCTGCCGGAGGAAGCGCGCATCCGGGTCTGGTGACCCCGCTTCGACGCAAAGGAAAGGCCCGGCGAATGCCGGGCCTGTTCATTTCATGTGTCGGAAAACCGCGGTCAGACGCTGCGCAGATGTCGCTTGCGGCCACCGCCACCGCTACCGAAAGGCGGCTGGCCCCGCCAGTGGCGGATCAGCAGCCAGCCGGTCAGCATGCCGCCGAGATGGGCGAAGTGCGCCACGCCCGGCATGCTGCCGGTCACCCCGGCGAACAGCGCGAAGGCACCGACCAGTGCAACCGCCACCTTGGCCGGGATGAAGAAGGGAATCGGGAAGATCATCACTTTCTGCCGCGGGAAGATCATCCCGTAGGCCAGTACCAGCCCGAGCACGCCGCCCGATGCACCGAGCGTCGGATACGCGCGTTCCCCCTGAGACACCATCCAGGCACCCATTGCGATCTGGCACAGGCCCGCGCCGACGATGCACAGCAGGTAGAACCAGGTGAAACGGCGCGCGCCCCAGACCTGCTCCAGCGGCGCGCCGAACATGAACAGCACCAGCATGTTGAAGAACAGGTGGAAGATGCCGCCATGCAGGAAACCGTAGCTCAGCAGCTGCCACGGCTGGAAACGCCAGGGCGCCGGCTGCTCGCCGAGGGGCCACAGCATCAACGGCGACATACGCACCTCGCCGAGCAGCAACTGCAGGCCGAAAACGGCAATGGTGGCGATCAGCAAAGCCTTGGTGGCAGGAGGCAGGCGCGCGAACATGGGGGCTCCAGAGGGAAGCCAATGATAGCTGCACACCCCATTCACGATCGCTGAATCCGCCCGAAACCCGCCATCGGCGACCCTGCGGCACGTCATCGTCCGGTCACCGGGGCGCAACATCGATGCAACCGCCCGCTCCCATCCTGCAGGGGACAACCCACCGGAGCCTTCGATGCGCTACTGCATCGTCACAGAAACCTATCCGCCGGAAGTCAACGGCGTCGCCCTCACCGTCCAGAGTCTGGAGCGCGGCCTACGTGCCCGCGGCCACGAGGTGGACGTGGTGCGCCCGCGTCAATCCCCCGGACAGGTGGCCGAGCCGCACGAGCTCCTGGTCGGCAGCGCGCAGATCCCGCGCTATCCGGGCATGCGCTTCGGCTTCCCGGCCAACCGCATGCTCCGCAATCTTTGGCGCGAAAAGCGCCCGGATGCGATCTACGTCGCCACCGAGGGTCCGCTGGGTTGGTCGGCGATGCGGACCGCGGCGCAGATGGGGATTCCGAGCGCCTCCGGTTTCCACACCCGCTTCGACGAATACATGCGCGATTACGGCGTCGGCTTCCTGCAGCCGCTGGCGGTGCGCTGGATGCGCCGCTTCCACAACACCTCGGCCGCCACGATCGTGCCCACCTGCGAGCTGATGGAGTTCCTGCAGGGCATCGGCTTCGACCAGGTGACCCACATGCCGCGCGCGGTGGACACCTCGTTGTTCCATCCCGCCAGGCGCGACGAAGCCCTGCGCGCGGAATGGGGCATCGGGCCCGACGATCTGGCGGTGATCTATGTCGGCCGCATCGCCGCCGAGAAGAACCTGCAGCTCGGCATCCGTGCCTTCCGCGAGCTGCAGAAGCATCGTCCCGACGCAAAGTACGTCTGGGTGGGCGAAGGCCCGGAGTTGGCCGGCATCGCCCGCGACAATCCGGATTTCATCGTCCGCGGCATCCAGCGCGGCGAGGACTGCGCCCGTCACTTCGCCAGCGCGGACCTGTTCCTGTTCCCGAGCCACTCCGAAACTTTCGGCAACGTCACCATCGAGGCGATGGCCAGCGGCATCGCCACGGTCGCCTTCCATTACGGCGCGGCCAAGGAACACCTGAAAGACGGCGTGCACGGCGCGTCCATCCGCGACCGCGACGATCAGGCCTTCGTCGAGGCGGCCTGCCGGATCGCCCGGGACGACGCCGCGCGCCGCGAGATGGGCGCGAATGCACGGGAAGCCATCGCCCGGCTGCGGCCCGAACAGGTCGCCGCCGACTTCGACGAAATCCTGCAACGCATCGCCGGAATCGAGGTGAACCAGTATGCACGCGCTGCCTGACACCGAATCCCTTCGCGCCAGCGGCACCGCCATCCGCGGACGCCGCCGCCGCTTCACCCGCCACGAGAGCCGCTGGTGCCGGCGGGCCAACTCCCTGGGCGCGGCGGGCGGCTCGCGCGCCTATTTCGCCGCCGTGAGCCGGCTGGGCGATGGGGTGTTCTGGTACGTGCTGATGGCCGCGATGGTGGTCATCGACGGCCTGCGCGGACTTCAGGCAGCGGCGCACCTTGCCGCGGTCGGCGTGGTGTCCCTGCTGCTGTACAAGGCGCTGAAGCACTGGACCAAGCGGCCGCGTCCGTTCGCCGCCGATCGCCACATCCGCGCCTGGGTGGCACCGCTGGACGAGTTCTCCTTCCCTTCCGGCCACACCCTGCACGCGGTGGCGTTCACCGTGGTCGCGCTGGCCTATTACCCGGGGCTTGCCTGGCTGCTGATCCCGTTCACCGCCAGCGTCGCGCTCTCGCGCGTGGTGCTCGGCCTGCACTACCCGAGCGACGTGCTGGCCGCCACCGCCATCGGCGTGACGCTGGCCAGCCTGTCGCTGTGGCTGGTGCCGGGCGTCAGCCTGTTCGCCTGAGCCCGGCCCGCCACGCGGTCAATCGACGAAACGCTTGCGCGGGAAGCGCTCGTTCATCATCGCCGCGTTGTAAGCGAACGCGGCGACGATCGCCGAAGCCTGCTTGAGATCGTCCTCGGATGCATGGTCCTGCACGTCCAGATGCGTGTGGTGGACGTTGCTGAAGTAGTCCAGGCGATCCTGCACGAACTGGAAGCCGGGCAGCCCCACCGCGTCGAAGGCGATGTGATCGGTGCTGCCGGTGTTGCGCTGGGTCACGATGGTCGCGCCGAGATCGTTGAAGGGCTTCAGCCAGCTTTCGAAGATCGGGGCGGCGGCGAGGTTTTCCTGTCCGTACACGCCGCGGATCTTGCCGCTGCCGTTGTCCAGGTTGAAATAGACCGAGAAGCGCTCGTATCCCGGCAGCTTCTGCAGCGTGCCCTTGTCGGTGCGCATCGAGACCGGCAACGCGCGCTCGACCGGGTCGGCCGGCTCCGGATAGCGCGCGAAATGCCGCTCCACGTGCGCACGCGAGCCCAGCAGGCCCTGCTCCTCGCCGGTCCACAGGCCGATGCGGATGGTCCGGTTGGGGCGCGCGCCCACCGCCTTGAGGATGCGCATCGCCTCCATCATCACCGCCACGCCCGCGCCGTTGTCGTTGGCGCCGGAGCCGGCATGCCAGCTGTCCAGGTGCGCGCCGATCATCACGATCTCGTTGCGCTTCGGGCCCGTGCCGGGGATTTCGGCGATCACGTTGTAGCCGGGGCCGCTGCTGGTGGTGGTGAAGCGCGCATCGGAATCCAGGCGCAGGCGCACAGGTGCCTTGGCGTCGAGGGCGCGCATCACCGTGTTGTAGTGCTCGGCGATCATGATGAAGGACGCCACGCCATCGGCCTCGGTGCCCTTGCGCGATCCGCCGCCCATCACCCGCACGATGCCGTTGTCCCAGCTGGAGATGCCGACGGTCGCCAGCACGCCCTCGTCCACCAGGAACTGGTTGAGCAGCGGCGCGAACTCCATCCGCTCCTTGAACGCGGCGGCATCGCGGGCGCGATCGGCATCGCTGCGCTGGCGCGGCACCGGGAAGGCGATCAGGTCTTCCAGGCTCTTGTCGTCATGGCGATGGAAGTCCGCCTGCACGCCCGGCTTGTAGGGCCGCAGTGCATCGGTGAACACCACCTTGCCGCGCAGCTTGCCGCGCCACTTGTCGAGATCGGCCTTGGAATCGAGCTTGGCGAACACCGCCTCGCCCTCGACCGGGCCGGCGGTGCCGGGCGTCCACGCCTTCGGCAGCGCGTGCAGCGGCATCGGGCGCGGGCCGAGCATCAGCACCGAGGCATTCTTGAACTCCCAGCCGCGGCCGAGGTCATCGACGTGTTCCTCGTGCACGTTCGACATCCCCCATTCGGAGAGCTTGCCGCGGGTCCACTCGCTGGCACGTGCGTAGGACGGCGAATTGGTCAGGCGCGGGCCGATGCGGTCGGTCAGGTGATCGAGCGTGGCCATGACCTGCGAGCGCTGCATCGCTTCCTGGCGGATCCGCCCGGTCATGTCCAGGTCCACCTGTTGCGCCTGCAGCACGCCGCTGGCCGCGATGCCGGCGGCCAGCGCCAGCGTCCATCCGATCCGTTTCATCCGCTCCACCTCGACAGGGTCATCCGCTCGAGTCTAGCCATGCCGCACCGGCCCGCCACAGGGCCAAGAGTCATGGTCGATGGCAGCGGGCCGGCCGCCTGCACCGGCCCGCCATCGATCAATCACGGCCGGAAAGTGCGTACCAATCCACGCGGCGGGTGGCGAGCATCACCGCGGCCAGGATGGCGAACAGCAGCCCGGAACCGACCAGGAGGGCGTTGTCTTCCAGGATCAGCAGGCCGTAGAGCGCCGCGTAGAGTGCAGCCAGCATCGCCGCGAAACCGGCGGCGCGGAGCCGGTTGCCCAGCACCGGGCCGAGATAGGCGCCGATCAGCGCGATGCAAGCCGTCGCCGCTGCCAGATAGCTCCAGCCGAAGGCCAGTCGCTCCGACAGGCTCACCAGCAGCAGGAAGAAGATCGACAGCGCCAGCCCGACCAGCCCGTACTGGATCGGGTGGACGCGCACCTGCCGCAGCAGCTCGAACAGGAAGAAGCCACCGAAGGTCAGCACGACGAACAGCACGCCGTACTTGGTGGCGCGCTCGGCCTGCAGATAGGGATTGACCGGATCCACCAGCGCCACGCGCGCGACATCGCGGTCGTCTTCGGCCAAGCCGGCGCTGTTCCACAACAGCCGGGCATTGGTGGCGAGGGCATCGATGCGCCATTCCGCCTTGAATCCGCTGCCGTCGGTCCGGTGCTTCGGCAGCAGGCCGCCAAAGCTCGGATGCGGCCACGTCGAATCCAGCGCCAGCACGTTGCTGTCTCCGACCGGCAGGATGCCGAAACGCTCGGTGCCCGAGAGCGAGAGCGACAGGCGCGTCGCCATCACCCGGCGCTGCCCCGGCGCGAGCGCTTCGATCGGCACGTGCAGGCCGCTCCCCGCCGATGCGGCATCCGCCCCCTCGCCGGCGGCGATTCCGCTGCGGCTGCCCTGCATGGCGCGCAGGCGCCGGCCATCCACCACCACTTCCGGCGTGCCGCGGATGCCGCGCACGTCGCTGATGCCCCAGGACAGCAGCGGCCGGCCGATGCGACGCGTGACGCCGGGGACATCGGCCGGGATTGTCACGTCGAAGCCGGCATCGAGCGCTCCCTGCCACTCGAACACGCGGATTTCGTGCAGGCCGCGCCACCGCACGTCGGGCACGAGCCGGCCGCGTGCCTCCAGCGTCGCCGGAAAGAACCGCCAATGGCCGCTGCGGCGTTCGCTGCTGGTACGCGTCACGCCATCGGAACCCTGCACCTCGCGGGTGCTGGTCTCCTCGTAGGGCACCAGCAACACCGGCCCCGCCAGCACCTGCGATTGACCCACGCTGCGCGCGATGTCGGCCACGGCCTCGTGCCGGTAACGCTGGCGTTCCTCGATCACCCCGGCCACCATCGCCAGCGCCACCAGGATCACGAGGGTCATCGCGCCGATCATCGCGATCTTGAAGAACATCTTCATCGGGAACTCCCTTGGTTTGGAGACAGGGAGCGTGCGCGTCATCGGTGGCCGGACGATGCGGCGACGGTGAAGCGATGGTGAAGCGGAAAGATCGGCTCAGCCGCGTGACAGCGGCAGCCGCAGGCAGGCGATGGTGCCGCCGCCGGGTGCGTTCTCCAGCCGCGCGCTGCCGCCATGCAGCGCCGCGACTTCCGCCACGAAAGGCAGGCCCAGCCCGCTGCCGCGACTGCCGCCCGAGCGCCGCGGCAGCGAGTAGAAGCGCTCGAACACCCGGGCCTCGGCGTAGTCCGGGATCCCGGGGCCACGGTCGCGCACACGGATTTCGAGGGCATTCCCATCGATGCCGGCGGACATGCGCACTTCGCCGCCGGCAGGCGAGAAGCCGATGGCGTTGTCGAGCAGGTTGCCGATGGCCTGTCGCAGCAGGAAGCCATCGCCGGCGACCTGCGCCCCGGCCGCCACGTCCTCGACGACAAGCGCCACGCCGGCCGAGCGCGCCTGCGCGGCAAAGTCGGATGCGGCTTCGCCCAGCAATGCGCGCACATCGAGCTCGCGCGGCGCGTCGATGCGCTGGCGATGCTCGACCGCGGCCAGTGCCAGCAGCTTGTCCACCATCTGCGCCAGCCGTTCACCCTGCTCGCGGATGGTGGCGATGAACTCGGCGCGCTCGGCGTCGCTCATCCGTCCGCCCTGCTCGTCCAGCAGCTCGGCGCTGCCGCGAATCGCCGCCAGCGGGCTTTTCAGCTCGTGGGTGAGGGCGTGCACGTAGGCCTCGACGTACTGCTTGCCTTCCAGCTTCTCGCGCATGGTCGCGAGCGCCTGCCCGAGCACACCGAATTCGCCGTGGGCATCCGGCACTTCGGCGCGTTCGCCACGGGTCACGGCATCGGCGTAGCGCCGCAAGCGCGACAACTGCCCGGAAATCCACCAGGCCACGCCGATCCCCACCAGCAAGGCGACCGCCAGCAGGCCGAGGCCGGCATCGCGCACCTTCTTCTGGCTGCGCTCGATGAAGGGCGCGACGATGCGGTTGGGCTTGGCCACGGTGAGCACGCCGATGATGCGGCCATCGACGAGGACCGGTGCGGCCACGTGCATCACCGTGCTGTCCTCGTCGCCCGGCGTCTCCGGGCTGGAGCGGGCGCCATAGCGGCCCTGCAGCGTCCGCGCCACGTCGTTCCAGCGCGAGTTGTCGCGGCCGATGTCGCGGCCTTCGCTGTCGTACACCACGATCCCGCGGGCATCGGTGATGGAGACGCGATACGCCGTGCGCAGCTTGCTGAAACCGTACAGCTCCGCGCCGACCTCGCGGCGGCGATTGGCTTCCACCGCGCGCGCGAAGGCGCCATCGGCGATCCGCCCAGCCTGCATGTCCTCCGCCGCCAGCTCGGCCAGCAGGTTGGCGGTATCGATGAGGGTGTCCTCCATCGCCTGGCGCACGCCCGGCTTGATCTCCTGCACGAACACCTGCCCGATCAGCACCGCCGCCAGCGCCACGACGACGAAGTAGCCCAGCAGCACGCGCAGCCCGACCCTCATCCCGCCCGCCTCATCCGCCGATCTCCAGTGCGTAGCCGAGACCGCGATGGGTGCGGATCGGATCGGAATCCGGGGCCACCGCGCGCAGCTTGGCGCGCAGCGTCTTCACGTGGGTGTCCACGGTGCGATCGCCGCTTTCCGGCGCATCGCCCCAGACCCGGTCCATCAGCCGTGCGCGGCTGCACACCGCGCCGGGCCGCTGCAGCAACGCGGCCAGCAGGCCGTATTCGTATCGAGTGAGATCCAGCGGCTGGCCATCGAAGCGGATCCGGAAACCGGCCTCGTCGATGTCGAAACGGCCATGCACGCGCCATCCACCGCTCTGCGACGGACCACTGCGGCGCAGGCGGGCACGGACCCGCGCCACCAGCTCCCGCGGCGAGAAGGGCTTGGGCACGTAATCGTCGCCACCCAGCTCCAGGCCCAGCACGCGATCGTGCTCGCCATCGCGCGCGGTGAGGAAAATCACCGGCACCTCGCTTTCGCCACGCAAGGCGCGACAGACCTCGAAGCCGCTGGCATCGGGCAGGCCGACATCGAGGATCACCAGGTCGATGTCGCCACGACGGACGCGCGGCAGCACGTCGCCGCCGAGCATGACGTGCTCCGCCTGCCAGCCCTCCGCCCGCAGCGCGAACAGCACCGCGCGCGCGATCGAGATTTCGTCTTCGACAAGCAGGATGGTGGCCATGCCGGCATGCTAACCGGGGCCGCCACGGCGATTGTGTGGCGGATGCGAAGCCGGTGCGAGAATGGCGCCATGAACTACCGCCACAGTTTCCATGCCGGCAACCACGCCGACGTGCTCAAGCACGTCACCGTGCTGGCGATCTGCGATGCGCTCGCAGCCAAGCCGGCGCCGTGCTTCGCCCTGGACACCCACGGCGGCCGCGGCCTGTACTCGCTGGCCGGCGAAGAGGCCCGGCGCACCGGGGAGGCTGCCGGCGGCATCGAGTTGCTCCGACCGGGGCTGGATCCTGCGATCGACCGCCTGGTCGATGCCGTCGCCGCCTGCCGCGAACGCCACGGGGCCGACGCCTACCCCGGCTCGCCATGGCTTCTGGCGCACGCGCTGCGCGAGCAGGACCGCATCGCCGCCTGCGAGCTGCAGCCCGAAGAAGCCGCCGCACTCAAGGCCAACCTCGGCGGCGATCCGCGCGTCGCCATCCACGCCCGTGACGGCTATGCGGCGATGAAGGCCCTGCTGCCGCCGCGCCATGGTGCCAGCCGCATCCATCGCGGGCTGGTGCTGGTGGACCCGCCCTACGAGGCCCAGCGCGCGGAATTCGACACGGCGCTGACCGCGCTCGCGGACGGCATGGCGCGCTGGCCGCAGGGCGTGTATGCGCTCTGGCATCCGATCAAGGACGCGCGCAGCCTGGGCGCCTTCCACCGGGCGGCAGCAAGACTGCCGGCCCGTTCGGCGCTGAGGATCGAGCTGCTGGTGCGCCCGGCGGACTCCCCGGTGCGCATGAACGGCAGCGGCATGCTGGTCTGGAACGCGCCCTGGCAGCTCGACGCGCGGCTCTCGCCCGCGCTGGCAAGGCTGGCCGATGCGCTGGGCGAACAGCGCGCCGGCACCTTTCGGCTGGACTGGCTGCGCCGCGACGGCGAGCCGGCCTGAGCCGACGGGATCAGCGCCCGCAGCCCACCAGTCGCAAGGATTGCCCGGGCTGGATCGCGTAGCGCGGGCCCTTGATGCCGTTGGCCGCCGCCAGCTCGCGCATGTCGCAGCGGTATTGGCGGGAAATGCTGGTGAGGGGGTCGCCGCGGGCCACCCGATGGCTGCGCGGGGCGGCTGCGCGGGCCGGTGCCGGTGCCGGCGCTGCAGCCTGCGGACGCGCGGCCGGATCGGCCGGCACCACCGCCGCCGGTGCGGTGGCGGCGGGCGAGGCACTGCCGGCCGATTGCTCGAACGTGCCCACCCGCACGAGCGCGCTGCCGACGTCGCTGTTGATCAGCTGGCGCGCGGTTTCGGCGCGCCGGCCGTTCACGCAATAGCGGTTGTAGAGCGAGGCGATGGTGTTGGTGACGGTCAGCACGGTGCCCTCGGGCAGCCAGTCGCTGGGGCGGTGGCGCGGGTTGAGGTTGCGCAGCGCGCGCTGGTAGCCATCGGTGCCGCGCGCGTTGCCGAGGCAGATGGTGAGCTCGTTGATGCTGCTGGCACGCTTGAGCTGGATTTGCGTCGTGCGGCCGGCCCCCCAGGTACGCGGGAAGCGCAGACCGTATTCGGAAGGATGCAGGTATAGCCACGCCGCCGCGATCACCATCGGCACGTAGTCCTTGGTTTCACCGGGGAACTGGTCGTACACGCTGACATCCCAGAAGTTGCGGCCGCCGCTCTGGTTGTGGATGCGCAGGGCGCGCCCTTCGCCGCCGTTGTAGGCCGCCAGCGACATCTCGATGCTGTTGTTGAGCTGGCCGAAGCGCTCCAGCAGGTAGGCGGCCGCGGCCTCGGAAGATCGACGCGGATCGTAGCGGGTATCGAAGCCGGTGCCGTCGTTGCCGAGCCCGAAACGACGCCCGGTGGCCGGCATGAACTGCAGCGGCCCGCCGGCGCCCGCACGCGAGGTGGCATGCACCTTGCCGTTGGACTCCTTGGCCATGATCCCGAACAGCAGCGCTTCGGGCAGGCCCGCGCGCTGGAAGGCCGGCGCCATGTGCGGGCGCAGGTACTGGTAGTTCACGTAGCTTTCCATCAGCGCCGGGCGCATGTCGGTCAGCCAGCGACGGATGCCGGCCTGCACGGCCGGGTTGAATTGCACCATCTGCACGAAGCGCTTGTTGCGTTCGTCCAGCAGGGCATCGGCGGTGGCGCCTGCGGGCACCGCATCGCCGGCGATGTTGATGGGATCCTCGTCCTCGTCGCCTTCGTCCAGGAGCTCGGGATCGCTCACCCGCGGCGGCTGCAGCATGCGCCGGTAGGCGGCCATCATCGGCTGCACCTGGCAGCCGCGCTGGCGTCCGCATTCCGCCACCAGCTTCTCCATTTCCACCAGTGCCGCATCGCGCTGGTCGGCGTCCTCGGCGGCGGCATGGCGTGCCTCGATCGCGGTGGCCCGCTCCGCCATCGCGCGCGCGGCGCGCTGGGCGTGGGCGTCCCGGGGAAGGGAGGTGGCGGCAAGCGCCACGGCGAACATCAGCGGAACACGCGGGAAAACAGGCCAACGGCTGGACATCTGCACGGTCGTCACGGGTGGGGACGGGGCAGGTTACCCGCCCCTGCACGCCGGCCACAACCCACGCCGTGGCACCATCGAGAATAGAATCGTCCCCGTTCAGCCAGTGGAAACCTCGATGAATCCGATCCTCGTCGGCAAGGCCGTCACCACGCCGGAAAGCGGCCTCGTCCACCTGCAACCCAAGCTCGGCAACCGCCACGGGCTGGTCGCCGGCGCCACCGGCACCGGCAAGACCGTCACCCTCTTGACGCTCGCCGAAGGCTTCAGCCGGATCGGCGTCCCGGTGTTCATGGCCGACGTCAAGGGCGACGTGGCCGGACTGGCGATGGCCGGCACGCCGAACGAGCGCATCAGCCAGCGCGTGGCGGAAATCGGCATCGACGATTACACCCAGCAGCCCAACCCGGTGATCCTCTGGGACATGTGGGGCAAGAGCGGCCACCCCATCCGCACCACGGTCAGCGAGATGGGCCCGCTGCTGCTCTCGCGCATCCTGGAGTTGAACGACACCCAGTCCGGCGTGCTCGACATCGTGTTCAAGCTGGCCGACGACCGCGGCCTGCTCCTGCTCGACCTGAAGGATCTTCGCGCCCTGCTCAACTTGGTGGCGGAGGAGCGCAAGGACGTCTCCAGCCGCTACGGGCTGGTCAGCACCCAATCGGTGGGGGCGATCCAGCGCGCGCTGCTGCGGCTCGAACAGGAAGGCGGCGACGAGTTCTTCGGCGAGCCCGCGCTGGAGCTTGCCGACCTGATGCGGACGCATGTCGATGGCCGCGGGATGATCAGCATCCTCGCCGCCGACAAGCTGATCCTGAAGCCGCGGCTGTATTCCAGCTTCCTGCTCTGGCTGCTCTCCGAGCTGTTCGAACAGCTGCCGGAAGTCGGCGATCTGGACAAGCCGAAGCTGGTGTTCGTGTTCGACGAAGCGCACCTGCTGTTCGCCGATGCACCGGCCGCGCTGCGCCAGCGCGTCGAGCAGGTGGTGCGGATCATCCGCTCCAAGGGCGTCGGCGTGTACTTCTGCTCGCAATTCCCCGACGACGTGCCCGACAACATCCTCGGCCAGCTCGGCAATCGCGTGCAGCACGCGCTCCGCGCCTTCACCCCGCGCGACCAGAAGGCCGTGCGGACGGCGGCGGAAACCTTCGTGGCCAATCCCGCCATCGACGTGGTGGAAACCATTTCGAAACTCGGCACCGGCGAGGCGCTGGTCTCGATGTTGCAGGACAAGGGCGTGCCGATGCCGGTGGAACACACCCTGATCGCGCCGCCGGGTTGCCGCCTTGGCGCCATCACCGATGCCGAGCGCGCACATATCCGCGCCGGCAGCCCGGTCGGGCACAAATACGACCAGGCGGTCGACCGCGAATCCGCCTTCGAGATGCTGGCGAAGAAGGCCGACATGATGGCCGCGCAGGCCGACGCGCCCGCCGCCAAGAGGGCCGATGACGCCGATGCCGACGGCGGTTTCGGCCAGGCGGTGAAGGACGCGATTTTCGGCACGCGCCGCCGCCAGGGCATGCTGGAAACGATGGCCAAGCAGACCGCCCGGACGGTCGGCAACCAGGTGGGAAGGCAGATCCTCCGCGGCGTCCTCGGCGGCCTCCTGGGAGGCCGGCGATGACGGCCGCCGCGGGCCAGGCGCCCGTCCGCAAGACCGCGATCGACCGTTTCCTCAACATCGTCGAAAAGGGCGGCAATGCCCTGCCGCATCCGGCCACGCTGTTCGCGATCCTGGCCCTGCTGGTGGTGCTGATGTCGTGGATCGCATCGCAGTTCGATCTCTCCGTGCCACACCCGACCACCGGCGAAGCCATCCAGCCGGTGAACCTGATGTCGGTCGAAGGCCTGCAACGCATCCTCAACGGGCTGGTCACCAACTTCACCAGCTTCGCGCCGCTGGGCACGGTGCTGGTTTCCTTGATCGGCATCGGCGTGGCCGAACATTCCGGCCTGATCGGCGCGGCGCTTCGCAAGCTGGTACTGGCCTCGCCGCGCTTCCTGCTGACGCCGGTGATGGTGTTCGCGGGCGTGATGTCCAACATGGCCAGCGAAATCGGCTACGTGCTGCTGGTGCCGCTGGCCGGCATGGTCTTCCTGGCCGCCGGTCGCCACCCCATCCTCGGCATGGCCGCGGCCTTCGCCGGCGTGTCCGGCGGCTATTCGGCCAACCTGCTGCTCGGCACCATCGACCCGCTGCTGGCCGGGCTTTCGCAGGAAGCCGCGCAAATCGTGGATGCCGATTACACGGTGAACCCGGCGGCGAACTGGTATTTCATGATCGTCTCCACGTTCCTGGTCACCGCGCTCGGCTGGTGGGTCACGGAGCGTTTCGTGGCCAGCCGCTTCCCGGATGCGCCGCAGGCGGTGGAAGGCGATGACCGCATCGAACAGATGAGCGCGGCGGAGAAGCGCGGGCTCAATTTCGCGCTCGTCGCCAGCATCGCGCTGACCGCCGTGCTCCTGTGGGGCACGGTGCCGCAGGACGGCTTCCTGCGGATCGCCGGCGAAGCCGATCTGCTCGCCTCGCTCAAGCCGTTCCTCAATGGCATCGTCGCGATCATCTTCCTCTACGGGCTGGTCGCCGGCGTGGCCTACGGCATCGGTGCCGGCACCATCCGCAGCGATGCCGACGTCATCAACGGCATGGGCAAGAGCATGTCCACGCTGGGCGTCTACCTGGTGCTGACCTTCTTCGCGGCGCAGTTCGTGGCGTTCTTCAACTGGACGCAGCTCGGCCTGATCTTCGCGGTGAAGGGCGCGGACCTGCTGGTGCAGCTGCAGCTGCCGGGCATCGTGCTGTTCGCCGGCTTCATCCTGCTCACCGCCACGGCCAACCTGTTCATGGGCTCGGCCTCGGCGAAATGGGCGCTGATGGCCCCGGTGTTCGTGCCGATGTTCATGCTGCTGGGCTACTCGCCGGAGCTTACCCAGGTGGGCTATCGCATCGGCGACTCGGTGACCAACATCATCTCGCCGATGATGAGCTACTTCGCGCTGATCATCGCCTTCCTGCAGCGCTACGAGCCGAAGGCCGGCATCGGCACGGTGATCGCGGTGATGCTGCCCTACTCGATGGTGTTCCTGGTGGGCTGGACGTTGCTGTTCGCGGTCTGGATGGGCTTCGACCTGCCGATCGGGCCGGGTGCGCCGCTCGAGTACGTGCCCGCGACCCCGGCCCGCTGATGGGTCGCTGGCGTCCGCCCGCGCCGGGCTCCACGGCGCTCATCACCCGCGCCGGGCACCTGCGCCTGAAGGCCGAGCTGGACGAGCTCTGGCGGATCAAGCGGCCGGAAGTGGTGCGGGCGCTGGCCGCCGCCGCCGCCGAGGGCGACCGCAGCGAGAACGCCGAATACACCTACCGCAAGAAGCAGCTGGGCGAGATCGACCGCCGCGTGCGCTACCTCTCCAAGCGCATCCCGGCGCTGAAGGTGGTGGATGCCGCGCCCTCCGATCCCGGCGCGGTGTTCTTCGGCGCCGAAGTGGAGCTTGAGCGCATCGCCGATGGCGAACTGCTGCGCTACCGGATCGTCGGCCCCGACGAGACCGATGCCCGCGGCGGCGACATCAGCATCGACTCTCCGCTGGCCCGCGCGATGCTGAAGCAGCGCGTGGACGACGAGTTCACCGCCATGCTGCCGGCCGGCCCGACCGCCTTCGCCATCCTGGAGATTCGCTACCCGGCGGCCTGATCCCCGCTGGACCCTCCATCCGAACCAGCCATGAGGCCAAGCGGCGGCGGATAGACCCGGCCCGGCCGCAGCGGCCTGAAGCACGTCGCCTCGCGATGGAAGCGCGCGTCCTGCCCGGCATGCCAACCGGGAATGCCGGACAGCGGCAACGGCCGCAGTTC
>JAEXAG010000049.1 GCA_023394655.1 Pseudomonadota bacterium | reverse complement strand
AGTTCAGCCCCAGCTCCTTGTTGATGATCATCTGGATGGCCACGGCGCGGCGCACGCTTTCTTCGGTGGGCGTGGTGATGGCTTCGTCGTAGGCGTTGGTGTGCAGGCTGTTGCAGTTGTCGAACAGGGCGTACAGGGCCTGCAACGTGGTGCGGATGTCGTTGAACTGGATTTCCTGCGCGTGCAGCGACCGGCCGCTGGTCTGGATGTGGTACTTCATCATCTGGCTGCGGCTTGAGGCGCCGTAGCGCTCACGCATGGCGCGGGCCCAGATGCGCCGGGCCACGCGGCCGATCACGGTGTATTCCGGGTCCATGCCGTTGCTGAAGAAGAACGACAGGTTGGGCGCGAAGTCGTCGATCTTCATGCCGCGCGCCAGGTAGTACTCGACGATCGTGAAACCGTTGCTGAGCGTAAACGCCAGCTGCGAGATCGGATTGGCACCGGCTTCGGCGATGTGGTAGCCGGAGATCGACACCGAATAGAAATTGCGCACGCCATGGTCGACGAAGTACTGCTGGATGTCGCCCATCATGCGCAGCGCGAATTCGGTGCTGAAGATGCAGGTGTTCTGCGCCTGGTCTTCCTTGAGGATGTCGGCCTGCACGGTGCCGCGCACGGTCTTGAGCGTTTCGGCCTTGATGCGGGCGTAGGTCGCGGCATCAACCACCTGGTCGCCGGTCACGCCGAGCAGGCCGAGGCCGAGGCCGTCGTTGCCCTGCGGAAGCTCACCGGAATACATCGGACGCGTGCGGCCTTCGAACAGTTTGGCGATGGTCTTTTCCGCGTCCGCCCAGCGCGCCCCGTCGGCCTTCAGGTATTTCTCCACCTGCTGGTCGATGGCGGTGTTCATGAACATCGCCAGGATGATCGGCGCGGGGCCGTTGATGGTCATCGAAACGGACGTGGTGGGCGCGCACAGGTCGAAGCCGGAGTACAGCTTCTTCATGTCGTCCAGCGTGGGGATGTTGACGCCGGAGTTGCCGATCTTGCCGTAGATGTCCGGGCGCGGCGCGGGGTCTTCGCCGTACAGGGTCACGCTGTCGAAAGCGGTGGACAGGCGCGCGGCGGGCTGGCCGAGGCTGAGGTAATGGAAGCGGCGATTGGTGCGCTCCGGCGTGCCTTCGCCGGCGAACATGCGGATCGGGTCTTCACCGGTGCGGCGGTACGGGTACACACCGCCGGTGTACGGGTACGCGCCGGGCAGGTTTTCCTTCTGCAGGAAGGTCAGCAGTTCGCCCCAGCTGCGGTAGGTAGGTGCGGCGATTTTCGGCACCATCTGGTGGCTGAGGGATTCGCGGTAGTTTTCGACCCGGATGGTCTTGTCGCGGACCTGGTATTCGTTGACCTCATCCGTGATGGATTTCAGCCGCGCCGGCCAGTCGCGCAACAACTTCAGCGCTTCGGAATTCAGCGACTGGATGGCATCGTTGTAGCGCTGTCGCAGGGTTGTCAGGCTGCGGTCGTCGCCTTCGGTCAGCGCGTCGTTCGCGTACAGCGACAGCTGCTCCGGCAGCTTCGCATCGCCCAGTTCCTTCAACGCCTCCCACAGCGATTGCGCGCGGTCGGCGATTTCCGATTGCGATTCGATGCGGGCGTTGATCGCGCGCCCCTGCTCGGCGATCTCGGCGAGGTAACGCACGCGGGAGCCGGGAATCAGCACCGTGGCGCGCGGCTCCTTCAGCGTGGTGTCGATCTCCGGCGTCCACTTCTCGGCCGGCAGCGAGAGCTTGTCGCGCAGCAGGCGGCACAGGTTGGCGAACATCCAGCTCACGCCGGGGTCGTTGAATTGCGAGGCAATCGTCGGATACACCGGCACGTCCTCGTCCGGCGTCTGGAAGGCCACGCGATTGCGCTTCCACTGCTTGCGCACATCGCGCAGCGCGTCCTCGGCGCCGCGCTTGTCGAACTTGTTCAGCACCACCAGTTCGGCGAAATCCAGCATGTCGATCTTTTCCAGCTGGCTGGCCGCGCCGTAATCGCTGGTCATCACGTACATGGGGAAATCGACCAGATCGACGATCTCCGAATCGCTCTGGCCGATGCCCGCCGTTTCCACGATCACCAGGTCGTAACCGAGGGATTTCAGGAAGCCGATGGAATCCTTCAGCACCACGTTGGTGGCCGAGTGCTGGCGACGGGTGGCCATCGAGCGCATGAACACGCGGTGCGAGCGCAGGGAGTTCATGCGGATGCGGTCGCCCAGCAATGCGCCGCCCGTGCGGCGGCGGGTCGGGTCGACCGAGATCACCGCGATGCGGATCTGCGGGAAATTGGCGAGGAAGCGGTTGAGCAGCTCGTCGGTGACGCTGGACTTGCCCGCGCCGCCGGTACCGGTGATGCCGATCACCGGGGTCTTGCCGCCAGCCAGTTGCCACTGCTTGCGCAGGTTGGCCAGTTCGCCTTCGGCCAGCAGGCCGTCCTCGATGGCCGAAAGCATCCGGCCGATGGCGATCTCGTCTTCCAACGCCACCGAATGCGGGGTTTCCACCGGCTGGCGGGCGGATTCGGCCCGCGCCACCACGTCGGCGATCATTTCCACCAGGCCCATCTTCATGCCGTCATTGGGGTGATAGATGCGCTCGACGCCGTAATCCTGCAGCTCGGCGATTTCCTCCGGCGTGATGGTGCCGCCGCCGCCGCCGAACACGCGGATATGCGCCGCGCCGCGCTCCTTCAGCATGTCCACCATGTACTTGAAGTACTCGACGTGGCCGCCTTGGTAGCTGGACAGGGCGATGCCGTCGGCGTCTTCCTGCAGCGCCGCGCGCACCACGTCCTCCACCGAGCGGTTGTGACCCAGATGTACCACTTCCGCGCCCTGCCCCTGGATCAGCCGGCGCATGATGTTGATGGCAGCATCGTGGCCGTCGAACAGGCTGGCGGCGGTGACGAAGCGCAGCGGGCTGTGCTCGGCACGCGATTCGGGGAGATTGGCGGCGGGAGTGCTCATGGCATCGACTCGGAAATTGCTGCAAGCCATCGATTGTAGCGTCCGCCACCTCGGCGGCCACGGACGGCCCCGCCATTCGCAGGCGGATGGAACCGCCCTCGCCACCATGCGCCCCCGAATGCGATCCGGGGCTTTTCGTGACGCAGTGCCACAAGAAATGCGGACGCGCCGATCGGCTAGAATATGCGGCGTTTTTTCGGCGCGCGTCGCGCCATCACCCGCAACGCCCGGAAGGGCACGGAGCCTGACATGGTTTTTGAGACCCTCGAACACAGCGGCCACGAACAGATCGTGTTCTGCCACAACAAGGATGCCGGCCTGAAAGCCATCATCGCCATCCACAGCACCGTGCTGGGCCCGGCGCTGGGCGGCACCCGCATGTGGAACTACACCAACGAGCAGGAAGCGCTGAATGACGTGCTGCGCCTCTCCCGCGGCATGACCTACAAGAACGCCGTGGCGGGCCTGAACCTGGGCGGCGGCAAGGCGGTCATCATCGGCGACGCGTCCAAGGACAAGTCCGAAGCCCTGTTCCGCGCCTTCGGCCAGTTCGTCGAATCGCTGGGCGGCCGCTACATCACCGCCGAAGACGTCGGCATCGACGTCAACGACATGGAATTCGTCTACCGCGAAACCGAATACGTGACCGGCGTGCACCAGGTCCACGGCGGTTCGGGCGATCCCTCGCCGTTCACCGCCTACGGCAGCCTGCAGGGCCT
>JAEXAG010000038.1 GCA_023394655.1 Pseudomonadota bacterium | reverse complement strand
CGCGGAAGCCGCCGTGTTCGCCGGGATTGGCCGATTCCACTTCCACCTTCCAGCCCATCCGCTCGGCATAGCGCGAGTACATGCGGAACAGGTCGCCGGCGAAGATCGCCGCCTCGTCGCCGCCGGTCCCCGCGCGCAGCTCGAGGTACAGGCCGGCATCGTCGCGGGCATCGCGCGGCACCAGATGACCCATCAACTCCGCTTCGAGCGTGGCGATGCGGGCTTCGGCGGCGGCGATTTCCTCGCCGGCCATTTCCGCGAACTCGGGATCGGCGCGCAGCTCCATCGCCGCATCGAGATCGGCGCGCGCGCGCTGCTCGGCGGCCAGTGCCGCCGCGACCGGCTCCAGCCGGGAGAATTCGCGCGAAAGGCGGCGGAACGCGTCCTGGTCGCCGATCACCGCCGGGTCGGCGAGCAGGCGTTCCAGTTCGTCGCGGCGCTCCGCAAGCGCTTCAAGCTTGCGGCGGAGCGTCGGCAGCATCGTCGTCCTCGTCGCCTTGGCTCGTCGGGAACAGGCGGTTGATCGCCCGCGCCAGCTCGAAATCGCCGGCCGCCGCGGCTTCGCGCAGGGCGATCGTCGGCGCATGAAGGAGCCGGTTGGTCAGGGTATGGGCGAGCAGGTTGAGCGCTTCCTGCGGATCGCCGCCGGCTTGCAGCAGGCGCTCGGCCTTGCGCATCGCCTCCACCTGCGCCGCCAGCCCGTGTGCCCGCAATTGCTTGAGCGGCAGGGCGTTGTGCGAGAGCCGCATGCGCTCCATGAAGCGCTGCGCGTGCATCGTGGCGATCACCTCGGCCTCCTCGGCGGCCGCGCGCCGGCTCTGGCGGTTGTCCTCGACCGCGCGCTCGAGATCATCCACGGTGTAGAGGAAGACGTCGGGCAGGCCGGCGGTTTCCGGCTCGATGTCGCGCGGGACCGCCAGGTCGAGCAGCATCATCGGGCGATGGCGGCGCGTCTTCAGTGCCGCGGCGACCTGCTCGCGGGTCAGCACCGGGGTGCGCGCGGCGGTGGCGGAAAACACGATGTCGGCTTCGGCCAGATGGCGATCCAGCTCGCCCAAGGGCAGGGCGAAGCCGCCGTGGCGGCCGGCGATTTCCTGCGCATGTGCCAGCGTGCGGTTGGCCACCAGCAGGCGCTTCACCCGGCCTTCGGAAACATGTTTGGCGGTCAGCTCGATGGTTTCGCCGGCACCGATCAGCAGCACGGTGGATTCTTCCAGCCGGGCGAAGCTGTCCTGCGCCAGCCGCACGGCGGTGGAAGCCACCGACACCGGGTGCTGGCCGATGCGGGTGTGGGTGCGGGCGTGCTTGGCGGTGCCGAAAGCCTGCTGGAAGAGGCGATCGAGCTGGCTGCCGAGGGTGCCGGCGCCGCGCGCCATCGACCAGGCATCCTTCACTTGCCCGAGGATCTGCGGCTCGCCCAGCACCAGCGAATCCAGCCCGGCGGCCACCCGGAACAGGTGGCGCACGGCATCCATGTCGCGGTGGCGGTAGAGGTAGGCGTCCAGCGGCAAGCGCTCGCCGGGGCGCTCGGCCAGCCAGTCCTGCAGCATGCTGCCGTCACCCTCCGCCAGCGCGTAGAGCTCGGTGCGGTTGCAGGTGGAGAGCAGGGCCACCTCGTGCACGCCGGGGACCGACCGCAGCGCGGCCAGCGCATCCGGCAGGGCATTGGCATCGAAGGCCAGACGCTCGCGCAGGGCAACCGGCGCGGTCTGGTGGTTGATGCCCAGGGCATGGAAGGTGGGGCCGTTCGGCATGTTCAGCGGCTTGCGATTAAGCTGGCGTCGTTCAGGTCCATCGCGCATTTTACGCCTCTCGCCCATGCCCTTCGAATCACCCCGCCTGCCGGCCCTGCTGCTCGCCTGCCTGTTGCTGTTCGGCGCCGGCGCGCAGGCTGCGGAACCCGCCGGCAACCGTGCGCTGGAGCCGGTGCTGGCGGGCGAGTTCGCGCTGCAGGCCGGTCGCCTCGACGATGCCGCCCGCGCCTATCTGGAGGCGGCGCGACGCACCGGCGATGTCGCGCTGGCCGAACGCGCCACCCGCATCGCGCTGCTCGCCAACGAGGACCGCATCGCGGCCGACGCCCTGACGCTGTGGCGGCGCGCAGGCCAGCCCTCGCTGGCGCTGCTGGCCGCGGAAACCACCGTGAACCTGCGTGCGGGCCGGGCCTCGCGGGCGTTTTCCGGCGCCGAGAAGCTGCTCCGGGACGAGGATCCGAACGGCTGGCGGCTGGCCTTGTTCGCGCTGTCCTCCGGCGGCAAGGACAACCGGCCGGCCGCCAGCGTCCTGCGCCGACTGCGTGAGCGCGGACTGCTGGACGCGAAGGAACCCTCGACCATGCTGGCCTGGGCAGGGCTGGCGCAGCGCCTCCAGGACCAGGCGCTGATGGACGCGCTGGTGGCGGATGCCGCGCGCGCCTTCCCCGGCGATGCCCGCGTGCAGTTGCTGCAGGCGGCCCTGGCGCGCGAATCCGGAAACCTGGAGGGCGCCCGCAGCCAGCTGGATGCCCTGCGCGACCGGCTCGATGAGCTGCCGGGCATGCGGATGGCGCTGGCCGGCGAATACGAGGCGCTGGGCGATCCTGCGGCGGCCGCCGCGGTGCTTGCCCGTGGCGCGCAGAACCTGCAGAGCCGTGCCCTGCGCGCGGCCATGCTTTCGCAGGCCAAGGATGACGCCGGCCTGGCCGCGCTGTACGAGGAGCTGGAACGTGAGTCGAACGAGGCCAGCCCGCAGCAGCGCTTGTTGCTGGGGCAGGTGGCGGAAAGCCTGAAGCGTCATGCCGAGGCGCTGGGCTGGTACGCGACGATCGCGGAGGGCGAGCTGCACACGCTGGCCAGCCTCCGCAGCGCCACCACCCTGCATGCGATGGGGCGGCAGGCCGAAGCCTTCGAGCGCCTGCGCGCACTGCAGGACGGGGGCGAGGCCGATGAAGACGTGCGCCGCGACGCTTACCTTGCGGAAGCCGAACTCCGCCGCGAGGATGGTGATCGCGAGGGCGAATTCGATGCCTACGCGCGCGGCCTGGCGGCCATCCCCGACGATCTCGCCATCCTCTATTCGCGGGCGCTGGCATGGGAGCGGATCGACGACATCCCGCGCGCCGAGGCCGATCTGCGCAAGCTCCTGGTGATCGAGCCCGACAACGTCGCCGCCCTGAACGCACTGGGCTACACGCTGGCCGACCGCACCACGCGCTACCGGGAGGCGCTGGAGCTGATCGACCGCGCGCGCGTCGCCGACCCCGGCAGCGCGGCCATCATCGACAGCCACGGCTGGGTGCTCTACCGGCTGGGCCGCCACGAAGAGGCGCTGGTGCAACTGAGGCGTGCCTTCGCCCTGATGCGCGACGCCGAAGTCGCCGCGCACATTGCCGAAGTGCTGTGGAACATGGGGCGGCGTGACGAAGCACGACGCTGGTTCGACACCGCCCGCTCGATCGATCCCGAACATCGCGCGCTGAAACGCGCGCTGGAGGCCACCGGCGCATGAACCCGGCAATGAATCGAACCACCGCAGGCAGGGCACTCTTCATGCGGACCGGCATCCTCGCGGCCGCCGCACTGGCCATTGCCGGCTGCGTCACCGTTCCCTCGGGCCGCGTGCAGGGCGAAGTGCTGACCTGCGATATGGACGGCGCGGATCCGGCCTGCGCCAGGCGCGTGGCCGATTACCTCGGCACCCTCGCCGCCGATGGTCGTGCCTGGGCCTTCCAGGGGCGCGGCGCCGTGAGCAGTGGCGGGCAGGGCGGCAACGTCCGCATCGAATGGACGCGTTCGCCGCCGCGCGACGAAGTGGTCTTGAGCGCGCCAGTGACCCGCCAGAGCTGGCGGCTCGAGCTCTCGCCCGAAGGGGCCACCCTGCACGGCCTATCCGGCGGGCCGCGCAGCGGAACCGACGCACGGGCCCTGCTGCGCGAAGCCACCGGCTGGGAAATCCCGGTCGCGGCGCTGGGCGATTGGGTGCGCGGCCGCCACAGCGTCCACGCGCCCCCCGTGTCGTCGATCCGCTTCCCCGCGACGGGCGGCCTCTGGCCGGTCGGGTTCGACCAGGGCGGCTGGCGCATCGAAATCGTCGAGCGCGATGCCTCGGGCCGACCGCTGCGCCTGAATGCCGAACACGCCGCGCAGGGCCATCGCGTGCGGATGGTCGTCGATCACTGGGACGGTGTCGCCGGTGGATGAGGCCGCGTTCCCGGCGACGGCCGGCTGGTCGGCCTGGCCGGCGCCGGCCAAGCTCAACCTGATGCTTGCGATCACCGGCCGCCGCGCCGATGGCTATCATCTGCTGCAGACCGTGTTTCGTCTCCTGGACTGGGGCGATATCGTGCGCCTGCGGCCGCGCGATGATGGCCGGGTTCGGCGCATCGGGCCGTCCGTCGCGGGTGTCGAGGAGGCGGATGATCTGGCCGTCCGTGCGGCCATGTTGCTGCAAGAAGAGGCGAACATCCGGCAAGGTGTCGATATCGCCATCGAAAAGCGCATTCCGGCCGGTGGCGGGTTCGGCGGCGGTTCCTCGGATGCGGCCACCGTGCTGGTGGCGCTCGATCGGCTCTGGGGCCTGCGGCTGCCGCCGGAGCGGCTTGCGGCCATCGGCCTGAGGCTCGGTGCCGATGTCCCGGTCTTCATCCACGGCCGCAATGCCTGGGCCGAAGGCGTGGGCGAGCGGCTGACCCCGATGGCCCTGCCGCCGGCCGCCTACGTGCTGGTCTTTCCGGGCGTCCACGTGCCAACGGCCGAGTTGTTCCGCGCCCCCGATTTGACGCGCGATTCCCCGCCCGCGACAATAGCCGACTTCCTTTCCGGGAAACGGGTCGGCAATGCCTTCGAGCCGGTGCTCCGGAGGCGCGAAGCGGCGGTGGATGCCGCGCTCGACGCGCTTTCGGTGATCGGCACGGCACGCCTTACCGGCAGCGGCAGCGGCTGCTTCGTCGAGTTCGCGACGAAGGCGGAAGCCGAGGCGGCACGGGCCCGATTGCCTGCGCAACTGGATGCGCGGGTCGTGGAAGGCGCGGCGCGTTCGCCGTTGCTGGATGCACTGGAAAGACTGGATCCATAGGGGCGTCGCCAAGTGGTTAAGGCACCAGGTTTTGATCCTGGCATGCGTAGGTTCGAATCCTTCCGCCCCTGCCATACAAGCCGGAAACGGGCAGCCACCCCGCGCGGGAAGCCGCGCACCGTCATCCGGTCCCCATTCCTTTCCATCGGTTGAACGACTGCCATGGACGATCGCAACCTCCTGGTTTTCTCCGGCAACGCCAATCGCCCGCTGGCCAAGGCCGTCTGCGACGAGCTCGGCATCCGCATGGGCAAGGCGCTGGTCGGCCGCTTCTCCGATGGCGAGGTGCAGGTCGAGATCGAGGAAAACGTGCGCGGCAAGGACGTCTACGTCCTCCAGCCCACCAGCGCGCCCAGCGCCGAGAACCTGATGGAGCTGCTGGTGCTGATCGATGCGCTCAAGCGCGCGTCGGCGGCCCGCGTGACCGCGGTGGTGCCGTACTTCGGCTATGCCCGCCAGGATCGCCGCCCGCGCTCCGCGCGCGTGCCGATCACCGCCAAGGTGGCCGCCAGCATGTTCAGCGCGGTCAAGGCCGACCGCATGCTCACGCTGGACCTGCATGCCGACCAGATCCAGGGCTTCTTCGACGTGCCGGTGGACAACGTCTATGCCTCGCCGCTGCTCCTGGCGGACATCTGGCGCGCCTACGGCACCGAGAACATGGTGGTGGTCTCGCCCGACGTCGGCGGCGTGGTGCGCGCCCGCGCGATCGCCAAGCGCCTGGACGATGCCGATCTCGCCATCATCGACAAGCGCCGCCCGCGCGCCAACGTGGCCACGGTGATGAACATCATCGGCGATGTCGAGGGCAAGAACTGCGTGCTGGTGGACGACATCGTCGATACCGCCGGCACGCTCTGTGCCGCCGCCGCCGCGCTGAAGGAAAACGGCGCGGCCAAGGTCGCCGCCTATATCACCCACCCGGTGCTGTCGGGCCCGGCGATCGACAACATCGCGCGCTCCGCGCTGGACGAGCTGGTCGTCACCGACACCATCCCGCTCTCCGATGCCGCGCGCACCTGCGAGAAGATCCGCCAGCTTTCGGTGGCGGAACTCCTGGCCGAGACCATCCGCCGCATCGCGTTCGGCGAATCGGTCAGCTCGCTGTACGTCGATTGATCCCCATTCGCGCGGCTCGTCCGCGCCAATCGGCTCCCCTGGTCGCGGGGGAGTCGCCCCGCCGCAGCGATGCGGCTCATTCCAAGTGAAAGAGAGTTGAAGAGATGTCCAACGAAAGCAATCTGAAGGCCTACGGCCGCAAGGACGAGGGGAAGGGTGCGAGCCGCCGCCTGCGTCGCGCGGGCCGCATCCCGGCCGTGATCTACGGCGGCGACGCCGAGCCGCAGAGCATCGAGCTCGACCACGAGCCGACATGGCTGGCCCAGCAGAACGACTGGTTCTACTCCTCCATCATCAGCCTGTCGGTCGACGGCAAGGTCGAGCAGGTGCTCCTGCGCGACATGCAGCGCCATCCGTACAAGCAGATCATCATGCACCTGGACTTCCAGCGCGTGAAGGCCGGCGAGAAGCTGCATGCCAAGGTGCCGGTGCACCTGATGAACGTGGAAGGTTCGGTCGCGGGCAAGACCGCCGGCGTCACCGTGACCCTCGAGCTCAACGACATCGAAATCGTCTGCCTGCCGAAGGACCTGCCGGAATCGATCGAGATCGACCTCGGCAAGATGGAGCCGGGCGACACCATCCACCTGTCCGACGTCAAGCTGCCGAAGGGCGTGGAGCTGGTCCAGGCCATCACCGAGGAGTTCAACCCGGCCGTGGCCATGGCGCGCTTCGCCAAGGGCCACACCGAGGATGAAGAAGCCGCGGAAGGCGAAGCCGAGGGCGAAGGCGAGGGCGAAGGCGAGTGATCGCCGGCGCGGCGCGGGCCAGTCCTGCGCCGCGCATCCCAGCGATGGACGGATTGCGCCTCATCGTCGGCCTTGGCAACCCGGGTGCCGAACACGCGAAGACCCGCCACAACGCGGGTTTTCGTTTTGTGGATGAACTGCTTGCACGGGCCGGCGGGCAATGGCGCGTGGACGGCAAGCTGTTCGGCGAGACCGCGCGCATTGCCTTCGGCGGCCAGGACCTCTGGTTGCTGCGTCCCGCCACTTTCATGAACCTCTCCGGCAAGTCGGTGACCGCCGCGCTGCGGTTCTGGAAGCTGGATCCGGCGCAGATGCTGGTGGCGCACGACGAGCTGGACCTCCCGCCCGGCACCGCCCGCTTCAAGTTCGATGGCGGCCACGGTGGCCAGAACGGCCTGCGCGACATCATGCGCCTGCTCGGCCATGGCGGTTTCCACCGCCTGCGGGTCGGGATCGGGCACCC
Source organism: Pseudomonadota bacterium (assembly GCA_023394655.1). Taxonomy (GTDB): domain Bacteria; phylum Pseudomonadota; class Gammaproteobacteria; order Xanthomonadales; family Xanthomonadaceae; genus Solilutibacter. The sequence continues at coordinate 1,317 of JAEXAG010000038.1, read as the reverse complement.
CGGCCACAAGGACCGCGTCACCGGCTGGGTGCTGGGGCGTGCCAACGGCGATGACGACCTGCTCACCGGTCGCGCCATCGACGATGCCATCGATGCGCTGCCCCTGGCCGTCGCCGGCGATTTCAGTGGCGCGATGACGCGCCTGCATACCGCGAAGTGATCTGTGAGCGATGCCTGGCGTGCCCGGCATCGCTGACCGTTCAAACCGCGCACAGGACACAAACATGGCCATCCAATGCGGCATCGTGGGCCTGCCGAACGTCGGCAAATCCACGCTCTTCAACGCGCTGACCAAGGCGGGCATCGCCGCGGCGAACTTCCCGTTCTGCACCATCGAGCCGAACACCGGCGTGGTCCCGGTGCCGGATCCGCGCCTCGCCGCGCTCTCGGAGATCGTGAAGCCGGAGCGGGTCATCCCGACCGCCGTCGAGTTCGTGGACATCGCCGGGCTCGTCGCCGGCGCGGCCAAGGGGGAGGGCCTCGGCAACAAGTTCCTGGCGCACATCCGAGAGGTCGATGCGATCGCCCACGTGGTGCGCTGCTTCGAGCACCCGGACATCATCCATGTCAACAACAAGGTCGATCCGGTCGCCGACATCGAGACCATCGACACCGAGCTGGCGCTGGCCGACCTAGAATCGGTGGAAAAGGCGCTGCAGCGCGCCGAGCGCAATGCCAAGAGCGGCGACAAGGACGCGAAGGCCCGCGTGGAAGTGCTGGGCCGCGTGCGCGCGGGGCTGGATGAAGGCCGTCCGGTGCGCGCGCTCGGCCTTTCCGAGGACGATCTCCTGGCGATCCGCGATCTGTTCCTGCTCACGGTCAAGCCGGTGATGTACGTCGCCAACGTGCTCGAGGACGGCTTCGAGGACAACCCGCACCTCGACGCGGTGCGCGCGCGCGCCGAGGCCGAAGGTTCGCAGGTGGTGCCGGTGTCGGCGGCGATCGAGGAAGAGCTTTCCCAGCTCGACGATGCCGACCGCGACACCTTCCTCGCCGATCTCGGCCTGGAGGAGCCGGGCCTGAACCGGGTGATCCGCGCCGCCTACGCGCTGCTCGGCCTGCAGACCTATTTCACCGCCGGCGTGAAGGAAGTGCGCGCCTGGACGGTGAAGAAGGGCGCGACCGCGCCGCAGGCCGCCGCCGTCATCCATACCGATTTCGAGAAGGGCTTCATTCGCGCGGAAACGATGAGCTACGACGACTTCATCAAGTACAAGGGCGAGCAGGGCGCGAAGGAAGCCGGCCGCCTGCGCCTGGAAGGAAAGGAATACCGGGTGCAGGAAGGCGACATCCTGCATTTCCGCTTCAACGTCTGAG